>JACPJE010000207.1 GCA_016187725.1 Candidatus Latescibacterota bacterium | reverse complement strand
GTACACCTCCCCCGAAGGCAGGAGCATGGTGGACATCACTCTGGAAAACCAGGCCGAAATCCGCAATGCCCTGCTGGTCAACCCCGCCCTCAGTCCAGAGGAAGCCCGCACCCTGCTGCGGGTGGAAAACATCTACGTCTCGCTGATGAAGGGCCCCATCATCGGTGAGCCCTACGAGCTGCGCATCCCCTCCCTGGAGGTGGGGGGACGCCAGACCCTCACCTTCCGCCTCCTGCAGGAGGTCGACGACATCGTCGTCTCGCTGCACTACCTGGACGTGCGCGAACGGAAACCCCTGCTCTTCAAACAGAGCGTCACCTACGCCCTGCCCGCCATCACCGCCGCCCAGTTTTCCCAGGTGGGCGAACTGAGCCAGGAGGTGCTCTACGATCTCTCCCTGGAGCGCTCCTCGCCGGCCGAGCAGAGCTTCGCCCTGGCCCTGCTGGGCCTGCCCGCGCAGTTCGAATGCGCATTCGTCGACCAGGGGGTCAAGGTGAGCCAGGTCAAGTTTGCCGACCAGGCGACCAAGGCGCGGCTCTCCCTGGAGGTCGAACTGCCCGCGGGCCTGGAGCCGCGGCTGGTCGGCCAGCCCCTCGCCTTTTTCGCGCTGGTCACCGAGCCGGCGGAGTACGCCCGCATCAACGCCCTGCAGTCCCGCTACCAGGGCCAGCCAGTTCCCGAGGCGGAGGTGCGCAAGCTCAAAGCCAGCTACGTCCGGCTGGAGCTGACCCCCAAGGGCATGGGCCGCCTGGACCTGCTGGTCGACAACCACGTCCTGGAACTGGGCTTCGGCGAGACGGCCGAGTTGAACATCGAGATCATCAACCGGGGCAGCGCGCCGGTGCGCGATATCCGGGTTTCCTTTACGGGGCCCCAGGCCTGGGAGAGCGCGGCGACTCCAGAGCTGATCCCCGCCCTCGACCCGGGACAGCGCCTCCCCCTGCGCCTGCTGGCGCAGCCCTTGGCCCGCCCGGATGCGGGAGACCACGAGTTCACCATCAATGCTCAGGGCCAGGTCGAAGAGGAACATCTCGAAGCACCCGAGGAGCACCTCACCGTCCATCTCAGCGCCCCCACCGACTGGACCTTCGACCTCCTGCTCGTCGGCGGCCTGGTGGTGCTGGTGGCCGTCCTGGGCCTGGTCAGCCTCAAGCTCGCCCGCCATTAGCCATGCGCAGCCGGACCCTCATCCTCACCGCCCTCCTGCTCCTCCAGGCCCTTCTCCTCTGGGCCAGGGACCTGCGCACCAAGGAGCAGCGCCTCTACGCCATCAAGATGCGCAACGCCCAGTGGGAAGTGGAGCGCAAGGAGTTAGATCTGAAAATCCACCAGAGCGAATACGAGGAGATCCGCGACCTCTACGCCCAGCACATCAGCACCAACGACCAGCTCAATCAGGCCCAGACCGCCTTCCAGCAGGCTGAGCTGGCCTACGATCAGGCCACCCTCTCCCTGGAGGAGACCAGGCTCTCCTTCCTGCGCGACGCCACCCACATCTCCATCCGCGAGGCCAGGAAGTACCGCACCGCCGCCGACCACCGCGAGGTGGAAATCACCCTCGAAAACGCCTCGGAACTGCCCCAGGCCCTCATCCTGAATCCCCAGAAGACTCCCGAACAGATCGAAACCCTGCTCGCCCTGCAGGACATCGCGGTCTCGCTCAAGAACCCGGAGGGCCTGATCCTCGCCGAACCCTATGAGGTCGAAGTGCCCTCGCTCGGGCTGGGCGAGCGCCACACCCTCAGGTTCTCGCTGCTGGAGGACTGCCAGGCGGTGGTGGTGTCGCTGCGCTTGCCGGACGGGTACACCGAAGACACCTACATCGCCCTGCGCCGGGAGACCCTCCAGGACCTGCCGCTGATCACTTCGCCCCAGTTCTCCCGGGAGGGAGAACTGAACACCCGGGTCAGCTACCAGCTGATCCTGGAACGCCTGGCCGAGGACGAGGGCACCTTCCGCCTGGCCGTCGCCAACCTGCCCGGCCAGATCACCGCCCTCTTTCTCGACCCGACCAGCGAAGCCGAATTGAACCAGGTGAAATTCAGTCCCCAAGCCACCCGCCAGCAGCTGGCCCTCGAACTCCAGCTGCCCGAAGATCTCAGCCCCCGCTACCTCGACCAGCCCCTGGAGTTCTACGTGCTGGTCCTTGGCCAGGAGGCCTTTCAGGAGTTGGCCCAACTGCAGCGCCGCTACCCCGATCAGGCCTTGCCCCGCGAGGAGGTCGCCGCGCTCAAGGGCAGCAGCGCGGCCTTTGAACTGGTGCCCCGGGGCACCGGAGAGCTGGAGCTGTTGACCGAATCCCGTTCCCAGAGGATCGCGCCTGGACAGACCGCCCGCTTCGCGGTGCAGCTGGCCAACACCGGTTCCCTCGAACTGGCAGGAGTGGCGCTGTCCACCTCCCTGCCTGCCGGCTGGAGCGCCCAGGTCGAACCCGATACCATCGCCCAGCTCCCCGCCGGGGAACGGCTGCGCGTAGCCCTGAGCCTTCACGCCCCCCCCGCCCTGCAGGGGGAGTACGAATTCCGCCTGAGCGCCTCCGGACTTGCCGGCAAACGCCGCATCGAAGCCACAGAAAAGGAGCTGGGGCTGCGCGTCGAAGCCCCGGTGGATTGGCACCGCGCCCTGCTGCTCTCCGGAGCCCTCGCCCTGTTGTTGGCCGGGGTTATCGCCCTGAGCATCCGCTTCCGGCGCCGGTAGCGCCGGGCTACTTTCTAGCCTATATTCTCGGTGAGTTTTCTGCGAGAGTCCCTGCCATGGATAAAGACATCGGCGATCTGCTCAACGAGTGGCCTTTCAATCCGGACGAATTCTCCGCGCGCCGCATCAAGACCCAGGACGGAGAAGACAAGATCCAGATCCGCATCGACATGGGCATCCTGCAGCTGGAGGTCGAAGGCCGGCCGGACGGCCAGCGCCCGTACGGCCACGAGTCGCTGCTCGATTATTACGCCGCCATGTTCGAAGAGCACCAGCGCTTCGGCGGGCAGGAGGAGGAGGAGTTCAGCATCGACGAGGACGCCTGCGAGGATCTCTTTCAAGAGGCCTGGCAGTACTACTACCGCTACCTCAGCCTCTTTCACCTGGAGGACTACGCCGGAGTCGAGCAGGACACCGCCCACAACTTGGAGATCTTCGCCCTGGTGCAGAACCACGCCGACAACGACGAAGTCAAATGGTACTTCGAGCAGTACTATCCCCACGCGATCATGATGCAGACCCGCGCCCGGGGCATGCAGGCCTTGGACCGGGAGGACTACCAGGGAGCCCTGCAGTTGATTCACGAGGGGCTGGAGCGCATCGAGAGTTTCGTCGAGGAGTGGGAGGGTGAGGGGAGCGAGGAAGAGCTGCCCGAACTGACCTTCCTGCGCGAGTGGCAGGAGGAACTGGAAACGAAACGCCCCCTTTCTGACCGCGAACAACTGGAACGGGATCTGCGCATCGCGGTGGAGGCCGAGAACTTCGAGGAGGCCGCCCGCCTGCGGGACAAGCTCCAGACCATGCGGCCCGGCTATCTGGGTCCCAGTACCGGCCGCCCTATCTGATTACTTGATCCCCAGCACATCGCCCATGTCGTAGAACCCCGGCCTGGCCTGGACGGCGAAGCGCACCGCCCGCAGCGCGCCCCGGGCAAAGGCGTCGCGGCTGGTGGCGTGGTGGCGCAGCTCGATGTACTCGCCTGGGGTGGCGAAGAGCACGGTGTGGTCGCCGGCCAGGTCCCCGGCCCGGATGGCGTGGATGCCGATCTCCTGCTGGGTGCGCTTCCCCACCTGCCCCTGCCTCCCGTACACCGCCACCTCCTCCAGGTTCCGCCCCAGGCCCCGGGCCGCCGCTTCGGCCAGGCGCAGCGCCGAACCGCTGGGGGCGTCCACCTTGAGATGGTGGTGGGCCTCGATCAGTTCCACGTCGTAGTCGTCTCCCAGGATGCGGGCGGCTTCTTCCACCAGCTTGAAGAGCACGTTCATGGCGGTGCTGAAATTGGGGGCCATCACGCAGGGGATGGGCTGCACTGCCCGCCGGAACTGGTCCAGTTGCTCGGGCTTCATCCCCGTGGTGCCCACCGCCATCGCCACCCCGGCGGCGGCGCAGATCTCCCCGTGGGCCAGGGTGGCTTCCGGAGCGGTGAAGTCGATCACCGCTTGGGCTTCCCCGACGATCCGCCCCAGATCCCCGCTCACCCGGCGGCCCATTGCCGGCCTGCCGCACACCTCCCCCAGGTCCCTGCCAAGGACGGGGCTGCCGGCCCGCTCGGTGCCGCCGACCAGTTCAAGATCCTGGCTCTGGAAGATGAGGTTGGCCAGGCGCTGTCCCATCTGGCCGCCGATCCCGCAGACGATGGCGCGTATCATGGTCTCATTCCTAGCGAAAATATCCCCTACATCAATACGCCGCGTAGGTCAACTTCTCTAGCAACCGCAAATCATTCAACCGCACCTCGATGTCCACGCCGAAAAACCTGGCCACCGGCTCCAGGGCCGAGGGGTCCAACTGATGGGTCTTGCGGGCAGCCCTGAGGACCACCTCGATGCCGGTCCTGGTCATCTTGCCCAGGGGCCGGCGGCAGGGGCCGGCCGGCATGCCCAGCAGGTTCATCAGGGTCTTGATGGCCAGTGGATTGCGGGCCTTGCACTGCACCGGACCCCGGGGAGACTGCTCGGTGGTGAGCACGGTGATGATCCCGAAGATGGGCTGCAGGGCGGTGGCCAGCTGGTCGGCGGCGGCCAGCTCGCCTGCGGTGAGCAACTCGGTCAGGCGCTGGGTGGGCCCGGGGATCACGTTGGAGGCCACCGAGATCACCCCGCAGGCTCTGACCTGGGGATGCTTCATCATCTCCACGGTCTTGTCGTCGTCCCCCGAGAGGATGGCGAACTGCTCGCCGCAGAGGCGGCGGGTCTTGGCCATGTTTTCGAGACTTCCGGTGGCCTCCTTGACCGCGGAGACGTTGGGATACTGGCCGGCCAGGATGGCCAGATCCTCGGGGTGCATCATGGTGCCGCTGCGGCCCGGAATGATATAGGGGATGAGCTGCATCTGCGGGAACTCGCGGGCCACCGGCTCCACGTATTCGCGGCGGATCTCCAGGGAACTGGGGCCGTTGTAATACGGGTCGACCAGCAGAGCCACCTCGGCGCCCACGTGCGCGGCGTGCTCGGTGCCCGCCAGGGTCTCGCGGGTGGAGTTGCTGCCGGTGCCGGCGATGGTCAGAGCCCGTCCCTTGGCCTGCTTGCAGGTGCGCTCCACCACCTCGTTGTGCTCCTCCCACAACAGCGTGGGGCTCTCGCCGGTGGTGCCCACGGCCAGGATCCCGCGGATGCGGTTGGCGAGCTGGAATTCGATCAGCTTCTCGAGGCCGGCATAGTCGATGCTGCCGTCCTCGCGCATGGGGGTAATCAGGGCCGTATGACATCCGCCGAACATAGCTCACCGCCTTGCAGAAGAGATCCCTTTTTGCGAATCTTTACTCTGTAAAAGTGTTCCATAATAATCAGCCCCTTTACCTTTGTCAACCGGCACCCACCCTCTGGAGCCCGCGATGTCCGACCACCTCAACATGCGCTACGGCTGCAACCCCCATCAGGCCCCGGCCCGCTGTTTCCGGCTCGGCGGGCCCCTGCCCTTACAGATTCTCAACGGGTCGCCCAGCTACATCAACCTGCTCGACGCGCTCAACTCCTGGCAGCTGGTGCGCGAATTGCGCCAGGCTCTGGAACTGCCGGCGGCCGCTTCCTTCAAGCACGTCAGCCCGGCCGGCGCCGCGGTGGCTGTGCCCCTCGACGAGCGGCTGCGCGCCGCCTATTTCGCCGAGGGCGAAGACCTCTCGCCCCTGGCCACCGCCCACCTGCGGGCGCGGGGGGCCGACCCGCTGGCCTCCTTCGGCGACTGGGTCGCCCTCAGCGACCCGGCGGACGTGCCCACCGCCCGCCTGCTGCAGCGGGAGACTTCGGATGGGGTCATCGCCCCCGGATATGAGGCGGAGGCCCTGGAGTCAAGGGAAAAGAGGGCGGGGACTACCGGATCAGCGAGATCGAGCCTGGTTATGCCCCTGGGCCGCAGGAACTGCGCGAGGTCTTCGGTCTGACCCTGGAGCAGCCGCGCAACCTCTTTGTCCCGGACGATGCCTTCTTCGCCAAGGTGGTCACCCGGCGCCAGGATCTGCCCGCCAGTGCCCGCCGCGACCTGGTGGTGGCCACCCTGGCCATCAAGTACACCCAGTCCAACTCGGTGGGCCTGGCCCTGGGCGGCCAGGTCATCGGCATCGGCGCCGGCCAGCAGTCCCGCGTCCACTGCGTGCGCCTGGCCGCCGCCAAGGCCGACCTGTGGCATCTGCGCCAGCACCCACGGGTGCTGGAATTGAGGTTCCGCAAGAGACTCAGACGCGCCGAGCGGATCAACGCCATCGACCTGTACCTTCAGGAAGATGCCACCCCGCAGGAGTTGCAGGCCTGGGAGGCCAACTTCGCCCAGGTGCCGGTGCGCCTGACGCGGCAGGAGAAACGCGAGTGGCTGGACGGGCTGCAGGGCGTGGCCCTCAGCTCGGACGCCTACTTCCCCTTCCGCGACAGCCTGGACCGGGCGCAGCGCAGCGGTGTGGAGTACGTGGTGCAGGCCGGAGGCTCGATCCGCGACGACCTGGTGGTGGCCGCCGCCGATGAGTACGGGATGGTGATGGTGAATTCGGGCGTGCGGCTCTTCCACCACTAACCCAACCCAGCGGCGGGGAGATGACCCCAGAGGCCTTTCCCGGGGAGTGGCTGGGTAGGGAAGTCCGCGAGGCGGTGTGGCCGGGTAGCGGAGCGAAGCGAGCGAGGGTGAAGGACGCGCCTGGGGAAAGGCCGGAGTGGGTCATTCCCCGACGCCCCCTCAGTGCGGGAACTGGCTCGTGCGCTCCAGGTGCCTGAACGCCGATTCCCCGGCTGTGCCGTACCCGCACTCGAACTGCGGCTGAGTGTAGCGCAGGCCCAGCGGTCCGGCGACCACCTCGGGGTGAACCAGGTGGTAGTGGTTGTTCTCCAGGTAGATCTCCCTGGCATTCTCGGCCACCCAGACCCCCACCTTGCCCCCCCCGATCCGGTTGTCGGCGAAGACCAGGTCGTGGGCCTCGCCCCACACCTCCACCTGGGCCTGGCCCTCCTGCAGGGCATTGCCCTCGACGCGGCAGCGGTGGATCAGGCAGGAATGCACCTCGACGGGATGCGGCCCCTGGCGCACCAGGATGCCAGCGCCCCGATTGGCCTCCACCTGGCAGTCCTCGACCAGGTTGTAGCAGTCGCGGGTGCCGATGGAGATCCCCAGCTGGTTGCCCCTGAAGGTGCCCCGGCGCAGGGTGACGTGGTTGGCCCGCACGCAGAAGAAGAAGCCGCTGCGGCCATTGCCCTCCCCGGCGCAGTCCTCCAGCAGGGCATTGGTGCTGCCGGCCCCCGGGTGCAGGCCGTTGCCGGTGTTCCCGTCGAAACGGCAGTTGAGGACGCGCAGGTCGCGGCACATCTGAAAGCCCAGTCCCTCCCCGAAATAGTCGCGCTCGCTGACCCCGGTGATCTCCAGGTCCTGGCTGTTGCCGAAGTACATCGCCGCGCCCCGGCAGCCGCCCATGCCCTTGGCATTCTCCGCCCGGTTGCCCTCCAGGTGCAGATCGCGCAGAGCGGCGCCCCGCACGTAGTTGCCAAAGACCAGCGGAAAAACCGTGGTCAGGCAGGGCTGCTCGCTGCCGCTGTAATCGGCCTCGATGCCGTGGTCCAGGCCCACCCAGTTGTCCTCGATCCAGGTGATGGTGCCGAAGGTCTCGTAGAACCCGCCGTGGGTGCGGTTGTCGTGGATGGAGACCGTCATGCCCACCTCCAGGCCCTCGGTGGAGACCAGGGGCACGTCGGCCATGCCGTAATTGTGGTACCCGGAAAGCGGGTACACCCGGCCCGGCCCCTTGCGCAGCACCGTGCCTTCTCCCTGGCCCACCAACTCCACGCCCGAGTGCAGGCGCAGGCCGCGGTCCAGTTCCAGTTCCATCGCCGGCAGCACCAGCCGGCCGCCGGTGGGGGCCAGTTCGTCGAGGACGCGCTGGATGGCGGCAGCGCTGCCAGCCTGCTCTTGGCTGAGTTTCTTTTCTTTCATATTAGGTCCCCTCTTAGGTCCCCTCGCGCTCGCCGTTGCTTTTTTCAGCCCCAGGCATTTTTATATTGCTCGGAGTTGGCCAAGATACTTCACCCCCTTCCCCCAGTCAAATGCGAGGTCTGCGGTGTGCCGCTTTTTGCCCTGGCTGTGCGCGCTGGTCCTCGGCCTGGCATCCCCTCAGGGGACCGCGGCAAAAAGCGCTTCCAGCCCCGGCGATTCCCTCGCCGGCCAGTACCTCCGCGCCCGCGCCCTCAAGGACAGCCTGCTGCGGCATGACCCGACCTCTCCTATTCCCCTCCAGGGGCGCGCCTCCTTTGCCGGGCTCTCCTATTTTGCGCCGGACCCGCAGTACCGCCTCATCGGCGAACTCTCCCTCTATGGCCGCCGCCAGCAGATCTCGGTGCCCACCAACGCCGGCACGGGTCTGCCCATGGAAAAATTTGGCCGCCTGCAGGCCCAATTCCAGGGAAAAGCCTGCTGGCTGGAGGTGTACCGCAGCCTGGAAAATGGCGAACTCGAGGTTTTCTTCAAAGATCCCACCAACGGCCTCCAGACCTACGGCGGAGGCCGCTATGTCCCGCTCATCGAATTGGGAAGCGGGCAATATCTGTTAGATTTCAATATGAGTTACAATCCGTATTGCGCCTACAACCCAACCTATGTCTGCCCTCTGCCGCCACCGCAGAACCACCTTTCCATCCCCATCCTGGCAGGTGAAAAAGCCTATGGCCTGGATCTTGCTCACTGAGGAGAGGGCGAGTATACTAAGCTATCTCGATTCGGACATCCCCAGAGCTCGTCATCCCAGAGGAGATCTCCATGAACGAAGTCGAAAAGTCCATGTTCGCCCGCGCCGTCGATTTCAAGTTAGAGAAGACCACCAACGCCTATATCGCCTGTCGGGCCCTGTCGATCAGGGCCCGGCATATCAATGGCCGTGCCCGGGATGCGGCACCTGAGACCAGAACCGACAGCCACAACCCCACGGTCGGGGCCCTGGTGGACTATTCCCAGGACCACATCGCCGTGGTCATCCCCCAAGTAGGTCCCTGAACCGTGAACCCTTTACCTTGCTGAGCGCCCGACTGTGAACCGTTTCACCTTTGCCTTTGCCGCCGGCAGTCTCCTGCTCTGCGGCAGCCAGATCTTCCTCAACCTGGGCCTCCACCCCGAGCACCAGGCGCCCCTGCCCCTCCTGGGGCAGGGCATTCTGGGGTTGGTGCTGGGCACGGCCCTGGTCGTCTCGGGCCTGTTGGGGCTGGTGGAGGGCTACCAAAAGGCCGCGGCCCGGGTGCGCCAGCTCCTGCAGGGCCGGCAACTGGATCCGGAGTCCTCGGCCAGGACCCTCGGCGAGTTGCAGGACCAGCAGCGCAGCTTCTGGAAGTCCTATCGCAAATCCACCCTGGGTCTGCTGCTCTTCCTGATCGGGCTGCTGGGCCTGGGCGCGGCCCTGCACCGGGCCGATTTTCTCCTCTACCTGGCCGCCCTCGGCTTTGGCATCGGTGCCCTGGGACTGGTTTCCCTGGGGCTGGTGGTCCAGGGCACGCGCGCCCTGAGACGCCACTGGCAGGTTGCCGAACAGACCGCCCTCGCCATCCAGGAACAGCCCCTCGCCCCACCCCCGGCTCCGGTCAAAGCCCTGCCCAAATGGGTGGTCTACTCAAAGGAGGAACGCCTCCGCCATTTCCGCCGCCATTCCACCCTTTCCACTCCTCCCTGAGCCTCCCGGCTCCGGGCAAAAATCCGCTTGCTAGCCAGGTGCGCTCCTGGCTATATTTGGCCGAGAAATAATTTCCGCCAAAGCGGGGAAATTATTTCTTTCGCTTCTGGCACAGTGAAGTTCCTCGCCTTTGAAGCCCTGTCTTTCGTCATACATTAAAGTCTCAGTTTTATAGTGAGATAGGGCCTATTCCATCTCTTTCTCCACCGGCAGAGGTACTTCTTTTGCTTCTCCCCTGCTGCCCCTCCTCTCACACGAGTTCTGCCATGGGTCAACCCCGGTACCAGCGAGAAACGGCCCCCCTACCCCGCACAGTTTCCCCCTGGGATGAGCTGTCGGGGCTCTGCGAGGCCCTCCGCGCCCTTTCGGCTCAGGTGGGCCAAAGTCTAGAACAGGGAGCCGGAGCTGCGGCGCTAGTACCGCTCTTGAGACAGGAACTGGTGTTGGCCAGAAGCTTGCAGGAAGGCATCGCCCGCTGCGGCCAGCAGCCCTCCTCGGCCCAATCCAAGGCGCACAGTCAGGACCTCAGCGCCAGGCTGGGTGCCTTGCTGGAAACGGAGCAGGTCAACCAGAACCTGCTCAAGCGCCGGGGCATACGGCTTTGCGGCCCGCGTTTCCCGCTTTCCCGCCTGAACTGCCCCTAGTCAGAAGAGAGCTTATGGACTCCGCCGAACCGGTCACCGAGCATATCCTGGATCTGGGCCGCTCATCCAGCCAGCTAGAAGAGGCCTTCACCGATTCCTACATCCTCTTCAATGAAACCACCCGCAAGTACATGGAAGCCTACAGGCAGCTCGAGGAACAGTTCGAGTACCTGAACATCAAGCTGGAGGAGACCAACCGCGAACTGCGCAAGAGCCTGGAAGAGAAAGACCGGGTCAGCAACTACCTCAACAACATCCTGGAGAGCATGAGCGGCGGCGTGCTGGTGGTGGATCTGGACGGCAACATCACCCTCTTCAACCAGGCCGCCGAAGGGATCACCGGCCTCCCCCAGCAGGAAGTGCAGGGCCACCCCTACGCCCAGGTGATCGGCCTGGACGCCGGCCGCGAACTGTCCGTCCTCCACACTCTCGAAACTTATCAGAGCCTGATCAACCAGGAAAAGAATTTGCAGCTGACCAACGGCCGGACCATCCCGCTGGGTTTCAGCACCGCCCTGGTGCGCGACGCCGAAGGCGATGTGCTGGGCGCCGTGGAGGTCTTCAACGACCTGACCGAGGTCAAGCGCCTGGAGGCCCAGGTACAGCGCATGCACACCCTGGCTGCCCTGGGAGAGATGGCCGCCACCGTGGCCCATGAGATCCGCAATCCCCTGGGGGGCATCGCCGGCTTCGCCACCCTGCTGGAGCGCGACCTGGCAGCCGACGATCCCCGGCGCCGGCTGGCCCGCAAGATCACCGAAGGGGTAGCCCGGCTCAACCGCATCGTCTCCAGCCTGCTGAGCTACACCCGGCCCCTCACCCTCAACACCCGCCCGGTGAACATGGTGGAGGTGGTCGAGGAAGCCGCCGCCTTTTTCGAGATCGACCTGGAACGCCGCCCCGAAAACATCGCCCTGCAGCGCCACTATCCAGACCTGCCCATGGGCTGCGCCATCGACCCGGAGCAGTTCCAGCAGGTCATCCTCAACCTGCTCCACAACGCCACCCAGGCCATGGCCCCCCGCGGGGGCACCATCGCCATCGGCCTCTCTGCCGGCGCCGCTGAGCCGGCCCAGATCCGGCTCACCATCCGCGACCAGGGGATGGGCATGAGTTCCGAAGTCCAGGAGAAGCTCTTCACCCCCTTCTTCACCACCAAGGAAGACGGCACGGGACTGGGCCTGGTCACCTCCAAGAAGATCGTCGAGGCCCACGGCGGCCTCATCCAGGTGGAGAGCGAGCCGGGCAAAGGCACTTGTTTCACCATCTCCATACCCCATAACTCCTAGCGAGGCACGACACCATGGCGACCAAGCGCATCCTGGTAGTAGACGACGACTCCTACGTCCGCGAGGCCACCGAAGAGATCCTCAACCGCAAGGGCTACGAAGTGGACACCGCCCCTGAGGCGCGCGCCGCCCTGACCAAGCTCGAGGACGGCGACTTCGACCTGGTCCTCTCCGACATCAAGATGCCCGGCATGGACGGCCTGGAACTGCTGGAGGCCGTCCGCACCAAGGCCCCGGACACCCTGGTCATCATGATCACCGCCCACGCCAGCATCGAGAACGCCGTCGACGCCATGCGCCGGGGCGCCTACCACTACATCTCCAAGGGCTCCGGGCCGGCCGAGATCGAACTGGTGGTGGAACGGGCCCTCAAGTACCAGGAGACCGAGCGGGAGAACCGGCGGCTGCGCTCCGAACTGCAGAACAAGTACAGCTTCAGCAACATGATCGGCAAGAGCCGCAACATCTCCCAGGTCTTCGACCTGATCGACACGGTGGCCGACACCCGGGCGACGGTGCTGGTCACCGGCGAAAGCGGCACCGGCAAGGAACTGGTGGCCCGGGCCCTGCACTACAACAGCGCCCGCCGCAATGGCCCCTTCATCCGCCTCAACTGCGCCGCCCTGCCCAAGGACCTGATGGAGAGCGAACTCTTCGGCCACGAAAAGGGCGCCTTCACCGGCGCCATCAAGCAGACCCGCGGGCGTTTCGAGATGGCCGACGGGGGGACCCTGCTCCTCGACGAGATCAGCGAGATCGACCTGGGGCTGCAGGCCAAGCTGCTGCGGGTCCTCCAGGAGCGGGAGTTCGAGCGCATCGGCAGCGCCCAGACCATCAAGATCGACGTGCGGATCATCGCCACCACCAACCGGGATCTACAGCAGGAGGTGGAGGAGGGCAATTTCCGCGAAGATCTCTACTACCGCCTCAACGTCATCGAGATCCCCCTTCCGCCCCTGCGCGAGCGCAAGGAGGATATCCCGGCCCTGGTCAAGTTCTTCATCGAGCGCTTCAACCAGGAAAACGGCAAGCAGATCGAGGGGCTCTCCCACGAGTCCAGCGAACTGCTGACCCACTACGACTGGCCGGGCAATATCCGCGAATTGGAGAACTACATCGAGCGGGCCGTGGTGGTGACCCGCGGCCCGGTCCTGGGCCCCGAGGACTTCCCCCGCAAGCTGACGGCCGGCCCCTACCCGGCGGCCAAGGAGGACGGGCTGCAGGTGGGGATGACCGTCGCCGAAATGGAGCGCCGGCTGATCATGAAAACCCTCGAGGCCTGCCAGGGCAACCGCACCGAGGCGGCCACCAAGCTGGCCATCAGCACCCGCACCCTGCGCAACAAGCTGCACGAGTACGGAGCCATGGACGCCTTCAAGGAAAACGGCAAACTCGCCGGCGAACTGGTCGCTGACAACGCCTGAACCCCTCTTTTCCTCTGCTCGGCCTTCCTGCCGGGGCGCTCCCAGGGAGCGCCCCGTTCTTTTTTTTGCCAACTGGTTGTGTTTTTGCTAGTTTTTCCTTTAATTCCATCCTATTCTAGATTATATATCAAATATTTCAATATCCCCTGAAGACCTAAATACCGCATATGCTCCGCCCTCCGGCAACTGAGACCCAAGCTGCAAACCCCATCGTCATCATCGCCGACAAGATCGAGCGCAAGCCGCACCTGGCAGCCTTTCTGCAGACCTTGCGCCAGGAGAACCTCACCCTTTCGGGGGACGAGGCGATCAAGTACGCGGTGTGCAAGAACAGCCCCGAGATCGCCCTGGCCCTGCGCAAGTACCGCTACAGCGTCAAACTGATCATGATCGGCCCCGGCCTGCAGGGCAATGCCTGGACCCTGGCGCGCATGCTGTGCAAGCGGGTGCGGGTGCTGCTGGTCCTCGAACCGGCTGCCCTGGCCAATCCCCTCTACGCCAAGATCCGCAACAGCCTGGAAGCCCTCGGGATCATCACTGCCATGAGCCAGAACGCCACCGAGGCCTTCTTCAAGCCCCTGATCCGCGAACACGTGCTCTCGGGTCTCAGCGCCGACAACGACCTGGTGGGCATGACCCCCGAGGAGCGGGCCGAGACCATCGAGAAGCGCCTGGAAGCGGTCAACAAATTCCCCTCCCTGCCCGAGACCCAGCAGCGGGTGGCGGCGCTGGATGACATGGACAATCCCAAGAAGTGGGAGGAGGCCATCAATCCAGACGTGCTGACCCGCACGGTGATCCTGCGCATCCTCAACAGCGCCTACTACGGCTTCAAATCGCGGATCACTACCATCGATAAGGCAGTGCAGCTGGCCAGCGCCCGTACCGTGCGCGAGATCGTGCTGGCCTGCCAGATCCGCCAGCTCTTCGAGAAGACCGACGAAAAGAGCATCGACGCCTTCTGGCGCCATTCCCTGGCGGTGGGCTTCTTCGCCAAGCTCTTCACCCTGCCGGCCGATCCGGCCCAGCAGAGCACCCCCCAACGGGTGGAGTTCAACCGCTATCGCTTCGACGAGGAGCAGACCAAGCTCCTGCAGGAGGCACGGCTGTGGGAGAAGCTGGCCCTTGAGCCCAAGGAAGACCCCTTCACCTGCGGCATGCTGCACGACATCGGCATCATCACCATGATCCTGTGCCTGGAAGAGTCGATGCAGCTGATCGTCGCCCTCATCGCCGCTGAGGTCAAGGAAGCCCAGGACGAGAGCAAGCTGTGGGCGCACGCCCTGCCCGACCTGGAGCACATGCTGATGGGGGACATCGACCACCAGCTCATCGGCTACCGGCTGGCCAAGAAGTGGGAGATGGACGACAAGACCTGCCAGGTCATCGGCGGGCATCACTCCGTGCAGGCCCGCGACCCCAACCTGTCCAAGGCCGTGGCCCTGGCCGACCTGGCGGCCTACTCCCTCTTCCCCTATCCGGCCACCGACACCCAGGACCCCCTGTGCCGGATCTTCGCGCGGGTGGCCGAGATCGCCAAGAAGAAACCGGGCAAAACCCAGCAGGATTCGGTCCGCAACGCCTTCTACAGCATGGAGGTCTTCGCCGAGTTGGGGGACGTGCTCAAGCGCCTGGAGGCCCCCACCTGGCTGGGCGAGATCATCGATTTCAAGGACTTCTTCTTTCTCTGCTACATGGTGGCCCCCAAGATGCGGGCCACCACCGTCGGCTTCCTGCAGCAGACCGCCGTCGGTTAGACCAGCCCTCAGCAGCAGACGCCGCTGCCCGCGGCGCGGAGTGAGTTCGTGCCCCTCTGCGGATTTCCTCTCAGATTAGTCGCCCGCCATTTTCCCCAGCACGGCCTGTGGCAGGCCAGGCGCGGACCGGGTCAGCCCCTGGCCTCGGGGATGTACCGCTGCGGCGGTCCTTCCTTTGCCCAGCTCCACCTCCACCTCGAAGAAGGGGCCGGGGTGCAGAGCCGGCTCTGCGCCCAGCTGGCCGCCCGGGCCCTGCACCTGGTGCTCAGGCGCTTTGAAGACCGGCAAGAAATCCGGGAACTGCTCGCCTGGCTGAACGGGCGTCAGGTGCCTCTCCGGGTGGTGGAGAACCACGACCTGCTCCTCGACCTGGACGGCCAGACCGCGCTGCTGGCCGGCGACGTGGCCGACCCGCTGGGTATCGCCTTTGACCAGGGCAAGGAAGAGGTGCAGGCGGCCAGCGCCGAACTCTTGCACGGTTTGGAGCTGCTCCTGGCCCTGGGTCAGCACCACCTCTTCCAGCTCCTGCGCGGCTGCTCGCAGCGGGCCGCCCTCCACCACACCCTCGCCCTGTACCAGGCCTGCCCCCCTCCCGAACAGGCCCGCCTCCACCAGTTGCTCGAAGGCAGGGTACTGGACAGCGGCAATCTCTTTTCCCTCTTCCTCCGGCGCAGCACCTCCCCCGCTGCTGATCAGTCCCTGAGGCGCTGGCAGGACGAGCAGATCACCTGGCTGCTCGGCCAGGATCTGGTCGACCTGCCCTACGACCGCCAGGCCGCCGCCGAGCTGTTGAAGCGCCCTCTGGACCCCGACGAGAAACGCTTCCTGCTCTACGCCCTGTTGCGCGATTACGACCGCGATCTTGAGCAGGGCAATATCGCGCGCCTGGCCGCCCGCGCCCGCCAGGCTGGGCAGCAGCTCATCTTCGGCCGCATGAGCCGCGCCTTCCACAACCAGGCCACTCTTTTTGCCGACGCGGTGCTCCTGCAGCCGGCTCCCGGTTGGGCTGAACTGGGCTGCCAGCTGGCTGCCTCAATCCAGGGCAGCCCCTTTCTCCAGCCCTTTGCCGAGGAGCTTCGCCTGCTGCTGGAAAGCGGCGCCGAGGTGCCGCTGACCCAGGCGGAAGGGGCCTGCGAACGCTTTGAGGAGGCGGTGCTGGAAGACCAGAAGCAGGCCCTGCTCGAGCGCTGCCGGCAGGCCCGCCAACAGGTGGAGGACCACGGCGACGAACTGGCCGGCTCCCACCTGCCTGCCCTGGCGACGACACCCCTGACCCTTGCCACCCAGCAGCGCCTCGCATTGGTCCAGGACCTGCGCCGGGCTCTGCTGGCCGCCCCCCGCCGCCGCGCCGCCTATGTGATCATCAGCCAGCGCCCCTCGCCCACCGGCTCCCACCTGCTGGTCAAGATCAACGAATTCGAGGAGCCGTACCTGGGCAAGGCCGAGAACCTGCGCAAGCTGCCGCGCCTGGCCGGCGACCACCTGTACAGCAGCCCGGACTACCGCTGGCTGCGGATGGCCGACCACTGGATCGAGGCCATCCCCCTCTTCATCAAGGAGGAGGTGCGGCTGATCGAGGGCCGGGAGAGCACCCGCACCGTGGTGGACATCGCCGGCATGGAGGAGTCCTTCCGCGAGGAGATGGCCGACCTTTGGGCCCAGAACCTGGCCCTGGTGCTGGACAGCGAGTTCCTCGCCCTGGCCCGGGAACTGATGGCCGGTGAGAATCCGCCCACCGCCACCGAAGAAGCCGCCCTCGGGACGGTGGTGGCCACCCTCTACCGCCAGGAGTTGGCAGCCATCCGCAGCCTGGCGGAAAGCGAGGAACTGCCCCCCTACGAAGCCCTCTGCCAGGTGCTGCTGGAGCCGCGCCACCCGCTGCTGGCCCGGGCAGTGGGGTTGCGGCAGCAGGGCCTTTCCTGGGCAGAGGCGGCGCACCAGACCCTGGAAGAGGAAGGCCTGGCCGCCGATTTCAAACCCACGGCGGCCCACCTCCTACCCCAGGCCCTGCAGCCCCGCCGCCCCCTGCCCACCCTGCACGTGCTCACCACCCAGTCGGCCGGCATGACCGAAGGCTACATCCGCACCTGGCTCGAAGAATCCATGGCCCTGTACAACGCGGTGGAAGCCCAGGAACTGCACGCGGAGGTGCGGGCCCGCCAGGAGTCTTATCTGGCCCAGATCCTGGCCCTGGGCGAGCAGGTGATCCGCGAATTGGGGATCTGGGTGGAGGTGGAGGAGACCTGTGCCCGCGAACAGGCGTCCACGGCCGCGGCAGTGCAGCGGGTGATCGGCCGCAATCCCCAGGTGCAGGAGGAACTCTCCTGCCTGGGGGCCCTGCGCGAGTACGGGGAACAGCAGCAGCTGGGCGAGCCGGCCGCCGTCGAGGAATGCCTGCGCCGCAACGCGGCCCAGTTGCAGGCCGCAGCCCTGGCCCGGGTGGCCCAGCGCAATGGCCAGGCCCTGCAGCGGGAGGCGGATCGCTATAGTCTGGCCCATCCGCAGGCCACCGCCGAGGAAGCCTTGTTACGGGTGGTCGAAGCCGACGAGCACTACCGCCAGGACCTGCAGGCCTACATGCGTTTTGCCGCCCGCCGGCTGGCCCTGGAACAACTCGACCAGCAACACCCCCAACTGCACCTGCAGGAACAGGCCCGCACCTTCCTGCGGCGCTACCAGCGCCTGAGCAAGACCACCGCCCGCAAGGAGGTGCTCACCAGTCGCGGCCTGAACCATCTGGCCATGGACCCTCTCTACGCCTATCAGGCCACCGGCCCGGGCAAGCGCTATCACCTGCTCTACACCCCCAGCCGGGTGGACCTGGGCGAGCGCGAGCGCGAATCGGTGGAGAGCTGGTCCCAATGGGTGGGCGGGGCGGACCGGGCCGCCGCCCAGGTAGGCCGCCAGGTCTACAGTCTCATCAACAAGTCGGTGCGCAGCTTTGCCAGCCTGGCCGAGCCCGAGGTGCTCAAGACCGGGGAGAACGCCTCCATGGCCTCCCACTTCGCCTTCTCCAACGCCCTGGCGCTGATGGTAGGCGCCGCCCGCCACGGCGACCTGGAGGAGATGGGCGACCAGATGAGCCGGCGCCGCGACCGCCTGATCCACCCTGCAGGCGAAGGGTACGGCGGGTACTGCGTGCCCAAGGACGGCCTCTTCCTCGAATTTGTGCTCACCCTGGGTCGCAGCGAAAAACTGCGCCAGCTCGGCCTGCCCGATGAGGTCCACGAGCAGGTGGCAGACCTGGCGCACCAACTCTTGGACCGCCGCGATGAATTCGCCACCCAGAGCGAGTGGGAGGCCTGGGCGCGCGCCCTGTTGCCCGCCGGGCTGCCCATCTTCCAGCTGCCCCGGCTCACCCAGGTGCTCGAAGGCCTGGGCCAGCCCGAGCTGCTGGACCCCTACCGGGTGGCCGCGGTGCTGTCGGCCCGCTGGGGCATCCACAAGATGGTGGCCGGGGCCGAGCACCTCAACCGCTTCATGCCCTTTTTCAAGGCCTGGCTCATCCGCCAGGGGATGCAGGAGGCGGCCCGGCGCCACCCCCAGGTCGATGCCGCCGCCTTTGTCGCCGTGCTCAGCGCCGAGTACAAACCCGATACCCAGGACGGCCGCTTCTCGGTGGGCATGCGCAAGTTCGAGATCCTGGCCGGCACCGGCGACCACCTGCTCCACGCCCTCGACGCCGAGGCCCAGGAACTGGCTATCCTGTTACATCAGGGCTACGCGGCCCTCGAGGCGCGCGGGCGGGGCCACCGCCTCCTGCACCTGCTGGGGTTGGATCCGGCAGATCAGACCGCCCTTGAGCAGTTGCGGCAGCTCTATCCGGGCCACCCCCTGCCCGCCGAGCTGCGCCTGGTCTCGCCCACCGGCCTGTCCACCCAGGACCTGTTCAGCTACACCAGCGATTCTGCGCTCGACAGCCTGGCCGAAGAAGCCCAGCGCGAATTGCTGGCCGCCGGTTTCAGCCCCTCCGAGATCGAGGCCAATATGCGCAGCCACGGCCCCCGGCTGGGAGCCTGGGCCGGCCATGCCGACCTGACAGCCGCCGCGGGGGACGCCCTGGCCGCCCGCCTGGGGGGCAGGCTCCACGCCCTGGCCCTGCGGGTGCTGGGTCCCGAGTCCTCGTACGAGCATGCCCTTCAGGGGGCCGATGTGCTGGACACCGGCATCCCCCACCGCACCCTGCGCGAGCTGCTGGCCGATCCGGCCCGTCTCTGCGCCCTGATGCTGGAGGGCAATCCGCACAGCGGCCTGGTGATCGTCGACGGAGCCTCGGGGGCCCGGCGGCGGGCCCTCAACCGGCTCGACGTGATGCTCTGGTTCGCCGCCGGCGAAAGGCTGGGCCGCCAGCCCGTGTACCTGAGCATCGGTCTGGGCCAGCAGACCGTCGAGGGCTGGCGCGTCCAGGTGCGCCGCCTGCGCCGGCGGGCAGAGCGCCTGGGCCAGGCCATCACCGAGGGAGACCAGGCCGCCAGGCAATTGTACGCCCGCGCCGTGGACGAACTGCGCCAGGGGCAGGAGGCAGGGCAGTGGCTGGAGGAAGCGGAGAAACTGCGGCGCTTTGGCCGCGACCGGGAGCGCGACCACCTCATCGCCCAGGCCCAGGCCCGCCTGGGACGTGGACTGGCCTTTGAAGAGCTGGGCTTCGACGAGTTTTTGGCCCTGGGCGGTCTCTTCCTGCTGGAAGGTGCCGAAGCCGGGGAGATCCGGGCCTATGCCCGAGGTTTCGAGGCGGGCCTGCGCCGCCTGGGAGGCTGGCCCCCTGCCAGCGCTTGGTCCCTGCTCCATCCCCGCTACTGGCCCCAGCCCGAGGAATTCCGCCAGGAACGGCGCCTCGAGAGTTCCAACAAGGCCGCCGAGGAGCGCCCCCAGGTGGCCCTAGAAGCGCGGCGCCAGCTGGCCGCCCGCATCGCCAGAGCCCAGGCCCTCAACCAGCGCCAGGCCGCCTTTTCCGCAGTGCGCGCCGAGCCCATCGCTTTTCCCGCTGCCTGCCAGGCCGCTCTGCAGGCCCTGGGGCCTGGCGACCGGCCCCTGGATGAAAGGGCCTTTGGCGCTTTCATCGGCTATGCCCGCAACGCCCTGCTGGCCCTGGCCAGCCTTTTCCACGACGAGGAGCACCCAGCGCAGACCCAGGGATTCATCGCCCGCCTCTCTCAGCTCTTCACGGGCCGGCAACTGGAGCTGGCCATCTGGCGCCAGATCAGCGGCGGGTACGAGGATATCGGCGACTTCGGCCGCCTGGCCCAGGGGGTGGCCGAAGCCTTTCAGCAAGGCCGCCTGGCCAGCAACCAGTACCAGCGCCGCCTGCACCTGCTGGCCCAGGGCGCCGAACTCTTCTACATCCTGCTGGCGGTGGAGCACACCATCGAATTCACCCGCCAGCCAGCCGACCCCGGAGATCCCGCCCTGCGGTGGCGGCGCCTGGCCGACTTTTTCGCCGAGACCCTCGACGACCACTTCTACGATTACCGGCCCTGGATCTACTCGCGGGGCATCGGCTTTGCCGGGTTCAAGGGAGAGAACCTCTACGAATTGGCGGTGGAACGCCACGCCTGGCTCTACCGGTATCTGCGCTTCGTCGTCACCCAGTACACCGAGCTGCGCGCCCTGCCCGCCGCCGAGCAGGATCTGCTGCTGGGCAATTTCCTCGACGGTCAGGAGGTGGAGGCCATCGGCGCCGGCGCCCCGGACAGGGCCGAGCGGGCCTGGCGCTCCTACGGCCAGTTGCGCGAACTGGCCTTCATCCGCAACGACGGCTTCCCCCTGCCCGAGGTCTTCGCCGAATTCGACCCGCAGCTGATCCACGCCCAGGACCGGGTCAACCACCTCATCGGCCTGCCCGTGGGCCGCACCCATTACTCCCGCGCCCTGCGCGAAGGCCCCACCCTGGCCCGCCAGTTGGAAGCCCAGGGCCGCCCCGGCGCCAACCTCCTCATCAGCCGCCATCCAGAAATCGTCCACTGCCCCGGTCTGCCGCGGCCAGTGGTCTGCTGCCGCAGCGCCCATTTCTACGTGGACGCCGCCACCTATGACCAGGCCCTGGTCCGCTACAAGGGCCTCAGCCCGGCGCTGGCCGCAGCGGCGGCCAGGCAGATCCACCCCAAGGGCATCCGGGTGGCGGCCCGTTTTACCAGCCCGGTGCTGGCCGCCCTTCTCTACCCTTTCCACGGGGATCCGCTCTACACCACCGGCCAGTTGGAGGACTGCGGCCTGCCCTATACGGTCCAATCCCTCTTCCACACCTGGACCACCTACGACAAGGCCAAGTATCCCGACATCTTCCCTCCCGCCTCGGGAGTGGAGATGCCCGCCGAGATCGACTGGCTGGCCGCACACACGGCCCGCAGTCGCGACGAGATCCAGGTCAAGGGGTGGATCGCCCAGGGCCTGGCAGGCACCCCCTATACCGGGTTGGAGGCCTTTGCCCAGACCTATCCGCTGGTGATGATCAAGGACGCCGCCGAATCGGGGGGGCGCAATGCCCGGGCCTTTGCCCTGCGCCGCCTCGACGGCCAGCTGGATGCCGAGCAGCTGCGCGCCGCCGTGGACTTTGTGTACCAGATCTCCCTCAAACACAACGCCGCCATCCAGGAGGTCATCCGCTCCTCGCCCGAGTACTGGGCCACCGAGGAGTTCATGGAGGCTTTCGTGCGCCGCCAGATCTCCGAGTGGGGCAGCCCCGTGGACCGCAGCCGCCGGCCCCGCACCCCCATCTACGGCTCGCACCGGATCATCCTCTCCACCGCCGATCCGGGCGCGCCCCGCCTGGAAGAGCGCTGGAACCTCTCCCACTGGATCACCCTCAACAGCACCCAGTTGATCACTAACGTGGGGCGCGGCGGCAGCCTGGAGCAACTGCTGCCCGAGCACATCCGCCCCGAGCACCGGCAGCGCATCCTCGACCAGCTGGCCCGCGCCGGCCGCCGGGTGATGGAAGCCCTGGCCGCCTACGAACAGCGCGCCGCCGCTGCCTACGAGCGCGAGTCAGGCCGCCCGGTGGGCAGGGACCTGCCTATGGTTTCCCCCGCTACATGATGCTCGACTTCCTCATCGCCCCACTCTTCGATCCGCCCGGCGCCCTGGTGGACGTGCAGCCCAGCTTCGACGCAGGGGGCCGGCGCACCGGGTCCACCTTTCTCCTCCGGGAGGGCGACCGCTATTTTGCCGGCCGCATCGCCGACTGGCGGGTGGTGCTCATCGAGCCCAACATCGGGGTGGGCCTGTGGGATCGGGTGGCCCTGCGCGAGGAGGTCCGCGAAAGGCAGCGGGCTCAGGAAGCCGGTCGCGAGATGGACTGGGATCAGGTGGGCGCCGAGGCCCGCATCGTGCTGGCCGACCTGAGCCGGGCCGGCGAGGAGTACCTGAAAGCGCTGGGGTTGCGCTGAACAACGCGGAAATTATTCCGGCGGGGAGATGACCCCGAGGCCTTTCCCGGGGAGTGGCAGGGGTGGGAAGTCCGCGTGGCTGGGGGTTGGGTAGCGGAGCCAGAGCGAGCGAGGGGGCAGGACGCGCCTGGGGAAAGGCCGGAGTGGGTCGCTCCCCGACGGTATCTGTTATTCGTACTGCCGCGCCAGCACGTGGCTGAGCACCTTGGTGGCCTGCAGGCGCACGGCCTCGTCCCGATGGTTGGCGATCACCTCCCGCAGGACAGGCACTGCC
>JACPJE010000206.1 GCA_016187725.1 Candidatus Latescibacterota bacterium | reverse complement strand
GCCTCCTTTACTTCTGCCCCCACCCGCCGCAACTCCTCTGCAAGGGCCTGCCCATGGCGGGGAATCTCCTCCAGCATCACCTTGAGGATCAGGCAGGCTACCGGGTTCAGATCGCTGGCGAATGCCTCGCAGCCCAGGCGCAGGGCCTCCAGGGGGATTGAGCCGCCGCCGGCAAAGGGGTCTACCACCAGCGGGGTTTCCTCCGGATGCGCGGCCTTGACCAGATCCCGACCGGTTTTCAGGTACGCCGGATTTGCTGCAACGTCCCAGTTGGCAAAATCCCCGATAAAGCGGAGCAAAACCTGACGCAACCCCGCATCGTCTTTCAATTGCCCTGTCCATCCTTGAGGGCGTCCGTGCATTCCCAAGAGGGTCTCTCGCGCCTTCTTTTTGAATTCCTCCGGGCAGTGCGGGTCGCAGGGGTCGGGCAGGAGCAGGCCCAGCAGCACGGCCCGGCTGGAGGCCGTTGGGCGCGCAGCCGGCCATATGTGGATTTTAGGAATGTGGCCACATCTACCCTCCTTCTCCCGAGCCGCGTGTTTGGAAACCACGGCGATGGGGAAGTCCACCTCGGCGAGGCGCTTGCACTCCCTGGGGATCATGTTTCTCTGCGTTCCTTCCAGAGTCGTACGGTAAACCGGCTCTCCTCTTCGATCAAATCGGGTTCCGTACCATTGTGTTCGCGCATGGGCTGAACGATGCGATTTCTCACCCCCATACCGCGGTGTTCCACATATCCATAATCCCGCAGGATCTCTTTGAGGAGTTCGTTCCGCGCAGCCCGATAACCTTGCTTCATCTTCTGGATCGTGACACCGTTGGGAAGGCGACCAGGGGAGATGACCTCCAGGCGATCACTGTACAAAGAAATTTCAATGTCTGTGACGGTTATCGTATAGTCCCTGTGGGCGACCGCATTGACTATGGCCTCCCGCACCGCCTCCAGAGGGTAAGCCTTCTTTCTGTGCCGCCTGGCACCTTCCAACCACGCTGTGGTCCCCATGTTGCGCGCCACAAAATCTACAGCCCGGTCGATGACACCCCTTTCGAGGGTCTTCCCTCTCCTCGAAAATATGGATACTAGTGGCCCACGGAGGATCTCCTCATCCACGGTGGCATAATCTTTCTCTCTTCCAGGATACGCCGTTGCCGTAATTCCGGCCTGAGGCAGGTAGCGGTGGGGATCCTCACCAAAAAGCAGCAACCCCCCAACGGTTGCCATCGTCTTCCTGCTGATCTCTGTCAGGATATCTGTGTTCAGGAGAATCTCTGTCCATCCTTCCTTATTACCAGAGGGTGGGACATTCTGTCTCATCACATCCCGGAAGTAGTTTTCAATGCGATGCAGATCGAGTTGTTCAAGACCTGTACGCACGACAGGCTTGACATCATAGCGCATCAGGTGTGAAGCCTGATAGAGTCGAGCTTCCTCTTCCCGCGATGCTTCACGTGAGGTGCTGCCGACCCGGACAAAAGTCACCCAGGCCGTCCCCCTTTTGGCCTTGTAGGGCTTGTCCGGACTATCTGCCGGAAGCGTGATAGCACCAACCACCTTGTCGTTTTCCCATATCAGGGTTTCCCAGTAGGGGATAATTGCCGGTTGGATGTTGTTCCGGCATACCGACATGACCCACTCTTCCGCTTCCTTCAAGGCGCGGGTAAGGCCCGTCACTGTGCCGTCGTCCTCGACCCCCAGGAGAATATGCCCCCCCTCAAGGTTGAGGAGCGCAGATACCTCTTTTGCCAGGCTATCTGGGTGAACGTCGTCGCGCTTAAACTCAATCCCGGAGTTTTCGCGGTTGCGGAGCAGTTCGATCAATTCGGTTTTCAGCATAGTTCGCCTTCAGAAGCCGTACTTGAGCCTTCTCATATCGAACGCCTCTTTACCCCCTTCGAGGAGTTCCCCTACTAGGTCCCGGACTGCCGGCGTATCTATCGCACCCAAGTGTTCGATGGGAATCTCGGCCTGGCCTTGTCCCGCTTCTCCCGAGGCTCTGAGCCCAGCGATTAACTCAGCATCTCCCAGGACAGGGATGTTGGCATTGTGTGTAGAAAAGATAAACTGTCGGCGGCGTTTTTCCTCGCGCATCTTTGGTACAATTCCGTCGGTGATGAAACGGTTATCCAAATCATCTTCCGGTTGATCGACGATCAGAGGAGCACTGGACTCCAGCAACAACAACAACAGCACAGCCGTGGCCTTCTGGCCCGTAGAAAGATCCTCTAGTAACTGCCATACTTCTCCTTGTCCCTCGCCGGCTACATTGAGTTCAATAGTAGTGGTAGGTGGAAGATCCTGCTCTTCGATCTGCATAACGGCATCTGGAGAAGCTGTAGCTAGCTTTTCGGCCTGAGTCAAAGGAATTCCGAATCCTTGCTGGACAGTCTCCCGGCCCTTGCGGAGGGCATCTGCGAGTTCTCCCAGAGACAAAGTGTCACGGCGGCGCAGCACTTCAATCGCCTCGGCCAGACGTCCGCCGACTTGCTCTCTGAGCAGCGCAAAAAGCGGTTCCCGGTTCCCGGCAAAACTGACACGTACACGCACCCGGTTTTGCAGGTTCCGATTGACTTTTTTGGCTGCCTGATCGAGCTGGCGAAACTCTCTCCCTTTGAGATCTTCCCATTCGGCCAGAAGGCTCCGACGATGCTGTTCCAACTCATCCAGATCCCTTGTCAATACCCGCTGTTGCTCTCGGAGTGGACGGAGTTCCTCGATCTGTCGGCGCAGACTAATGAACTGCTCTCCCTCTACACTCGCCTTTTGTAGTTCGCGCAGGATCTTTTCGTAGGCCGCCTGAACCACGTGCTTCCTTTCCTCCCACTGCTGCCTGAGGGCGTCTATCTCCTGATCTGTATGCGCTAATGCCTCTGCTATCTGGTCAGCAGAAACCACCAGCGCTACGCTGAGTCGTTCAAGCACTTCATTCCCTCTCTTGAGGATCTCCCCCCCCGGCAGATCCGCCAAGGCTTTCTCAGAAAGAAAAGTGCGATCGATGGGAAGCTCGCGGCGAACCTGTTCCAAAAGCTCCCGAAAAATGCCTGTCCGTTCAGGAATGGTTTTGAGAATACGCTCCTCACGTACGAGCAGGCTCTGTTCTTTGAGTCGCTCCTCGAAACCAGCCTCCTGGAACCGTTTGAGTGTCTCCTCAAGTACTGGAAGCGCTGCAAGTCGTTCCTCAATCTGCTGTATCTCCTGGAGAACTTCGCTGAGCTGTGACCGCGAGCGCTCCAGTTCGCGCCTGAACTCGCCTTTCCGGCGTTGTAGGTCCGGGTCATGCTCGACGAATCGTTCGAGAAGTCGCGTAAGTTTTTCAGGGCTTTTGGTCAACTCTGAAATCTCGTGCTGCCCATAGATCTCTACCTGATCGACAATATCCTGGGGAGAAAGGCCCAGCACTTTTCCTTGTTCATCCCGCACCACCGGTGGATTGGGGACTGTCCGCTCAATCAGATACTCCCGCCTATCCGGCCGGTAAGAACGAATGACGAGGGAAATCTTGGTACCACTTCTGAGCACATGACGTATTATTCCCTCGTGGGCTTTAGTTGCATCTTCTCCCAAGGGTTCAAGGCCGAGCACATAGCGCAAGCTCTCGATGACCGTCGATTTTCCTGCGCCCCTACCACCGATCAAAACATTCAGGTTCTCGTTGAAATGAATAACTTGATTGTCGAAGAATCCTCCGTGCCACGCTATCGCTACTAGTTCCACATGTTCATCTGGTATCGGGTCATTGGTCAGGCGAATGCGTGAAATAGGATCGAGGAATGCCTGCCGTAGCCCTTCTACAGAGACCTCGGCCATCTTGATCCAGCATGAAGCGCCGGGCTTTTTCAAATCTTCTGGGTCGTTTACATCCTGAACATTGAGAATAGCAACAGGATTATTCCGTCGATATTCAGCGGTTTTATTTTGTAAAATATCCCGGAAACTCTGGGGGGCTTCAGCGACCGGACCAGGGATCGAGCAGGCGAGTAGGTGTGATGACTTCCATACATTGATCCGCGACTGGCCACTCAACATCGTGAGTAGCCCTTTATCCGAGCAGACATGGGCTGCGACAAATACCGCATTCCAATCTCTTGCTCGCCCAAGGGTGTCTTCGACATCATACTTTCCAACAGGGGAGTCAGCACTAATATCTCGGATGCCGCATTCTCCTATAATACGTTCTATCTCTTCCTTCTTACGACCAGGGTCAAAAAGGCAAAGCAGGTGGACTCCATCTTTTGTGGTAGCCTCAAATCCCTGGAATACGTGGAGACCCGCGTCTTTTGCCATCTGCAGCAGGCTCGTGCTCACCCGCCAGTGATCTGTTACCGCGATTATCTCAATCTTTTGATTTTCACATGCCTCGACTATGGCCTTGTTGTAGGATGCTTCATCGGGGAAAGGTATAGGTTTACGATGCCGTCGGAGATACTCAAAGGGATTGATTTGTAAGGCACACCTGTAAAATCGCGCGCCATTGGGAAGTTGTCGGGCTCGTCGAATTGGATCTATTTCTGTCATCTTTTACCCCTTCGTTCACTCATTGGTATTTTTTTTGAGTCTCCTCGCTCACCTGTGCCGGTTTAGTCAGCGCATTCACCGACAGGTAATAGTGCTTCACCTGGGTCACCTCGTGCCACTCGAAGCGGGCCGGGTCCTGGATCGGCTCCTGGAGCTGGGCTTCGGTGTTGCAGTGGGTGACCACGTAGAGCCAGTAGCAGTCACGGCGATCCTCGGCCACTCGGCGCTCGTTGGGGGTGAGGAGCACGGTGCCGGTCTCCGCGCCGATCCCCTTGACCTCGATCAGCCGCAACGCCCCGGAACTCGGGTCCAGGCTGGTCAGGTCGTAGCCCAGGTCCTTCTCATGCACATCGTAGACCTGCCGGCCCTGGGCCTGCTCGTATTCCATCGCCACCCGCATGGCAATGGCCTCGGTCTCGAAGTTGGGCCGGAGCCGCCGCATTTCCGGGGTCTCACGCTCAGGATGCGGCAACACCAGGATACTGGCCAGCCGTTCCACCCCCTGGAGGGTGAGGGCGCACTGCTGGGCCATCTCCTGTCGCCGGCGCTCCCGCCTGGACAAGAGTTCTGCATGCCGCGCCTCAGCCCGCGCCAGCCTGCCCTCGGCCCCCTGCACGGCCTGGTCCACCTCGGCAGCGGCCCGCCCAACCTCCTCGTCTGCCTTCTGCAGCAGTGCGGAGTTTTTCGAGCAGCCGCTGCAGCACCCTTCCCTCAATCGTGTTGGTGGCCACAAAGTTGAAGATCAGGCAGTCCTTCTTCTGGCCGTAGCGGTGAATACGGCCCATGCGCTGCTCCAGGCGGTTGGGATTCCAGGGGATATCGTAGTTGAAGAGAATGTGGCAGCACTGGAGGTTGATCCCTTCCCCTGCAGCCTCGGTAGCCACCAGAATCTGGATCTCCCCTTCGCGGAACTGCTGCTCTGTGTGCAGGCGGGTACCCGGCTCTTCCCTGGACCCGATTTTCATTCCCCCATGGATAGTGCCCACCCGAAAGCCCCAGGACCTGAAGCGCTCGACTAGGTAGTCCAGGGTGTCCTTGAACTCGGTGAATAGCAGCAGCCGCTGGTCTGGTTGCTCAAAGAACCCCTGTTCATGGAGCAGGTTTTGCAGCCGCGAGAGCTTGGCCTCAACCCCAGCCTCCTCGACCTGAGCAGCCTGGGATGCCAACTGCCGCAACTCGGCGATCTCCTCCTGCACCTGTTCCGCGTTCCCGGAGAGGGTTATCGCCTCCAGCTGCGCTTCCAGGCGCTCCCGCGCCTCCTCCTCCATCTCCTCGATTTCGTCCGGGTCAGGCAGGTCCAGTGGAGCCTGTTTCGCCAACTCCTGTGCTCTCTTCAGACCTTCTCGCAACCGCCTGGCCCGGTTTTCCAGGGACTGGCGTACCGCCCGGGTACTGGAAGCCAGCCGGCGCTGGTAGAGCGCCATCAGAAAGCCCACCACCCGGGCGCGGGGATCATCCCCCTGGGCAGCGGCCCGGGTGCTCTGGTGCTTTACAAAGCGGGTTATGTTCCGGTACAGTTCAAACTCCGGTCCATCGATCTGGAAATCGATCGTGCGCGGGATGCGCTTGGTGAAGATCTTCTCGGCTACCCAGGTCCCGTCAGGCCGGCGCTCAGGGAAATAGACCATCGCTTCCTTGGTCCGCCGTAGGTAAAAGGGTGCCCGGCGGCGCTCCATGGCCTGGCGGATGGAGCGCACGTCCGCGTACACATCCTCGTCCAGCAACTGGAGGAAGAGGGTAAAGTTGGCCGGGTCCCCCTTGTGTGGGGTGGCCGTGAGCAGAAGCAGGTGATCTGAGGTGTCGCGCAAAAGCTCCCCCAGGGCATAGCGGGCAGTCTTGCGGGCTGGCGGCGACCACGACATGCGGTGGGCCTCGTCCACGATCACCAGGTCCCAATGGACCTGGCGCAGCCCCGGCAGAATCTCAGTCCGTTTGGCCAGATCGAGAGAAGTGATGACATGGTCTTGCTCCAGCCACTGGTTCACCCCGAACTGATCCCGGATATCGCCGCCCTTCAGGACCAGGAACTTCTCGTCAAACTTCTCCTTCAACTCCCGCTGCCACTGGAAGGCCAGATTCGCCGGGGCCATGATAAGGATGCGCTCAGCCAGTCCCCGCAGCTTCAGTTCCCGGATGAGAAGGCCGGCCATGATGGTCTTGCCAGCGCCGGCATCATCGGCCAAAAGAAAACGCACCCTGGCTAGTTTGAGGAGGTAGTCATAGACCGCTTCAAGCTGGTGTGGCAGTGGATCTACCCGCGAGATGGACAGTCCAAAATAGGGGTCGAATTCGTAGGCGATCCCCAGGGCATAGGCTTGCAGGCCCAGGCGCAACAGACTCCCATCACCTTCAAAGGTGGAGGAAGCGTCGAATACGGTCAGAGCATTCAGGTCGCCATTGGTAAGGGTGACGCGGCGGAACTGCTCGGACTGGACCCCAACCAGGCCCACACTCCAAGTGTCGGCTCCATTGGCGCGGACAGTTTCCACCCGCATCGGCTCGTTGAAGAGCGGACCGGTCAGGATCTGGCCTTCGTGTAGGGGCTGTTCTCTGTTCATCGCTTGATCGTCCCGAAACTCACCCCGCGCAGGAGGTACTTCCGCACCAGCACCGTGAACACCGCGATGGGGACTACAAAGAGCAGGACTCCGGCGGCGATCTGCGGCCAGGGCAGGCCCTGCACGTTCCCCTGGAGGCCGGCGAAGAAGACCGGCACGGTCACCGCTTCCTGGTTGTTGAGGGTCATGGCAAAGCCGTATTCGTTCCAGGCCGAGATCAGGCAGAAGACCCCGGTCACCGCCATGCCCGGGGCAGCGCGCGGCACGGCGATCCTCCAGAAGGCCTGCAGCCGCGTGTACCCATCGACCAGGGCCGCCTCCTCGTACGCCCGGGGGATCTCGTCGATGAAACCCTTCATCAGCCACACCGCCAGGGACAGGTTGAAAGAGGTATAGAGCAGCACCAAGCCCAGGTGGGTGTTCTGGAGGTCGAACTCCCGGTACATCATCAGCACCGGCATCACCACCGCCAGGGGAGGCAGGAAACGGGTAGAGAGGATGAAGAAGAGCCAGTCGCGCGCCCCGGCCATGCGGAAGCGGCTGAAGCCGTACGCGCAGGCCGTGCCGATCACCACCGCGCACAGGGTGCTCAACAGGCCGATGAGGACGCTATTTTTCAGGTAGTGGAAGAAAGGCTGGGCCCCCCCGGTGTAGGTCTGGTTGAGCTGGCGGTACGCCTCCAGGGTGGGAACGAACCAGGGGCCTTCGTCCGATCCCGAAAGGGAAGGCATCAGCTTTGGCTGGATGCTGATGCTGGCGGCCTTGTGTTTGACCGAGGTGAGGGCCAGCCAGGCCAGGGGCAGAGAAGCTACGCCGGAGTAGGCGGCGATGAAGAGCCAGCGCAGGGCGCTCATGCCCCCTCCTTCTGTCGCAGCCGCTCCATGTAGCGCAGAAAGACGCTGGCCAGGGCGATGACCAGCACCAGCACTATATAGGAGTACGCCGTTCCTAGTCCCACCTTGCCATCGCGGAACATCACCTGGTAGAGCAGGGCGCTGAGGGTCTGGGTGGAGGCGTCGTTGGGCCCGCTGATCGCCATCACCAGGTCGAACTGCTTGAGCGCGTCCGTGGCCCGCAGGAGCAGGGCCAGGCCCAGGAGCGGGGCGCACATGGGCAGGGTGATGCGCCAAAACACCCGCCAGGGCGAGGCCCGGTCAATGGCCGCGGCCTCGTAGATGTACCCGGGGATGGCGTTGAGAGCGGCCAAGCCGATCAGCATCATGAAGGGGGTCCACATCCACACGTCGACCATGAGGATGGAGAAGAACTTGAGGCCCGGGTCGGTGATCCACTGGGGCTGCCCCAGGCCCAGGGCGGCCAATCCCTGGTTGAGGATGCCGTAGCTGCCGTTGAGCACCAGCTTCCAGTAGATGCCCATCACCGCCGGGGGCAGCATCATGGGGATGAGCAGCAGGGTGAGCAGGGCGGGCTTGAAACGAAAGTGATCCTTGAGGCATAGGGCCAGGCCAAAACCCAGCAAGAGTTCGCAGCCCACCGCCAGGGCCACGAAAAGGCCGGTGGTCCGCAGCGCCGCCGCGTACTGCGGGGCGCGGAAAACGGTGGCGTAATTGAGCGCCCCTACCCCCTGCCGCTCTCCCCCGACCAGATCGGCGTCGGTGAAGCTGAGGAAGATGCTGTAGAACAGGGGGAAGACGTTCATGGCGATGAGCAGGAGGAGGGCCGGCGCCACAAACCCGTACTTGAGCCAGCCGCCGCGCCCTCCTCCCGACATCGCCTGGACCTCACTCATTATTGATACGTGGGGCGACCCTCCGTGGCTGCCCATGCCTATGACAGCCACAGAGGACTGCCCTACTTCAGCAGGCCGGCCTGCTGCATGATCGCCTCGTGCTCCTCGGCCAACTGGTCGAGGGCTGCCTGCGGGGGCTTCACCCCGTCGAGGGCCTCACCCAGATAGAGCACCGCCTTGCCCAGGAGTTCGTTGTACACCGGCACGTTCCAGAAATCCTGTAAATAATCGAGCGAAGCCGCGAAGGTGGAGTTGTAGGGTGAAGCCTTGGCAAAGGCCTCGCTCTTCAGCAAAGCGGTGTTGGCCGTGAAGGCACCCGGGTAGGTGATCCACTTCTGCTGCACTTTGGGCTGCTGGAACCAGGCGATGAATTGCTCAGCTAGGTCCTGCTGGGTCGCAGGGGTTTTGGTGGAGACGCTGAAACCCTGCCCGCCCAGGCTGATGGCCCGCTTGCCGTCCTTGCCGGGCATCAGGAAGAATCCCACCTGTGTCCCCATGCTCGCGACCACCCCCGGATAGAAGGGGAAATAGTCCAGCACCATGGCGGTGGAGCCGTTGCTGAAGGCGTCTAGGTTGACGAAATAGTCGGAGTTGCTGCCCCCCGGCGGGGTGAACTTCAAGAGATCCTTGAGGAACTGCAGGGCCTGGGCGGCCTGCGGAGTGTTGAGGTGTCCCTTAACCGCAAAGGTGGCCGGATCGCCCCAGGACCCGCCCCAGGACCAGAGGAAGGGCTGGAAACCCATGACGATGGAGTCGTATTCCCTGCCGGTCAGCAGGGAACAGCCGTAGCGCTGCTGGTCTGGATGGTGGAAGAACTCGGCCAGGTCGCGGAACTCGGCCCAGGTATCGGGTATTTTGAGTTCCCGCCCGTACTTGGCTGTGAAGGCGGCCTGGTTCGCCGGGTCCTCGAACCAGTCCTTGCGGTACATGAAGCCCAGGGCATCGGTCTCGCAGGGAGCGGCGAAATACTTGCCGCTGCCCGGCGGGTACTCGCACAGGTACTTGGCCGCGCGCGGGTGGATGGTCTTGAGATCCACCGCCGTGGGCAGCCACTCGGTCAGGTCCAGATAAAGGCCCTTGGTGGCCCCCCGTCCTATCCACTGGCTGTCGCCCACCACGATGTCGAAGTCGGTCTGTTTGTTGCCGAAGTTGAGGAAGACCTGCTCCTGGTACGAGGGCCAGGGGATCTGGTGAACCTTGACGGCGATCCCGGTCTCCTTCTGGAAGTCATTGCCCACCTCCTGCAGGGCATCGGCCGGGGCCCACTGGGCCCACCAGATGGTGATGGAACGCTCCTGGGCCTGGGCCGCAGCCGTCAGCAGCAGGTTGCACCAAACCAGGCTCACGATGCACATTTTCATACGCTCTCTCCCTTTGGCGTAATCTCTACCATTCCTTCTTGCCGGTCTCCCTGGTCCCGCTCATCTCCTGGGCGGCCGCCTCCTTCTGCCCCACCCAAACCTGTACCTCTGCCACCTTCTCGGGGGCCACCCCTGCGGGAGGGGCCGCTGCCCACCCCTTGAAGGCCAGCAACAGGGCCTCGGCCTTCTTGGGGTCCCGCAGGAAAAGCCACTCGTACGCCTTTTGGGCCTCCTCCACCCGGTTCAGGCCCAGGTACGCCTCCCCCCGGTACTCGACGGCCTCGGCGTACTCGGGCTTGAGGCCCAGGGCCGTGTCGTAGGCCTTGAGGGCCCCCTGGTAATCGCCGGTCATGCGGCAGGCGTACCCCAGGCTGCTGAAGGCCTCGTGGAATTTGGGGTTCAGGCGGGTGGCCTCCTGTTGCTCGCCCAGGGCCTTTTCGTATTCCCTGCGCGCCTTGTCCAGCTCCTTTTGGGGGTTCTTGGCAGCGGCGGCCTTCTGCTCGTGCTCCCAGGCCTGCTGCTGGTGTTCCAGCCCCTTGTTGTAGTGCTCGACGGCCTGCTGCTCAGGGCTGGGGGCGGCCGGGGTTGGCCGCGGGGTGCTGGGCGCGGCCCACAGGGAACTCGCCAGTCCGAGGAAAACCAGGTAACAGACTGCCCGTGTCTTGTCCATCTTGTAGCCCTCACTTTTTGGCCGGCCAGGCAAAATCCGCCTTGAACTCCTCCCTGCCCTGGATGCCCAGTCCGCGGATGCGGAAGAGCCCGCCGCCCCGGTAAGCGCGGTTGTAGTCGTCCCAATCGTACCCCACTGGGTCGAGAGGGGAACCGGGCTCGCACTTGTAGTCCGCGGAGGTGAAGTAGAGTTCATCCAGATCCCTGCCCCCGAACATCACGCTCGAGGTCTGCTTGGCTGGGGTCTGGATGCGCCGTTCCTCCACGCCCTCGGGATCGAAGCGGATGATGCAGGAGCCGAACCAGTTGGCGCTCCACACAAACCCTTGGGCGTCCACGGTCATGCCATCGGGCACCCCGTCGCGGTCGGAGACCTTTACAAAGGTGCGGCGGTTCGAGACCTCGCCGGTCTGCCGGTTGTAGTCATAGGCATAGATGATCCGCGCTGCCGCATCGGTGTAGTACATGGTTTTCAGGTCTGGGGAGAAACCCATCCCATTGCTGCAGCCAATGCCCTCGGCGACGATGCTGACCTTGCCGTCGGGGTCGAAGCGGTAGAGCTTGCCCGGCCGGTCCTCCAGGTAGGTGCCGGCAAAGAGGCGGCCCTCTGGGTCGGCGATCACGTCGTTGAAACGCAGGGTTTCCCCCTGATGGGCCTCGGGCTGGACCCGGACCCAGTCCTCGTCGGAGCGCCACAGCACCACCCCGTCGTGGATGGCCAACAGCAGGCCGCCGCCCTGATTGAGCACAAAGCCGCCCACGTTGAATCCCTGGTGGATGCGGGTGTTCGCCCCGGTGGCCGGGTCAAAGCTGAAGAGCCGGCCCTGAGCGATGTCGGTCCACAGCAGTCTCTGGGCCTGAGGGTCCCACATGGGCCCCTCGCCCACCACCGCGTTCTCCTCGGCCAGTTTTTCGATCTGCATGGGAATCTCCTTTCCTCGGCAATGGCGGCTAAGGCTTTGTTAAAATACAAGCTAACGACTCCTGAGGGTGAACGCCTCTCCAAATCATCAGGTTATTTTTTAACAAAACCTAAGATAAAAAAACTCGCCGCCTCCACCAAGTGTTGACAGGACTGAGGCCAGGTGGCAATTTCCGGGTTCAGCAGCGGGGAGATGACCCCGCAGGACTTTCCCGGGGAGTGGCGGGGAAGGGAAGACCGCGTGGCGCAACGCCCCAACGTATGGGGCGTTGCGGGGGATGGGTCTTGGGGGAGGGCAGCGAAGATTACGCCGCACCCCATACGTTGGGGTGCGGCGGGACGCGCCTTGGGAAAGGCCGGAGTGGGTCATTCCCCGATGCCCACATGCCCAGGAGGCACCCATGTTCATCCAAGATCAGCTCCCCTGGAACCAGGTCGACGACGAGCACCTCAGCTTCTACCGGGCCATCGGCGTCGATTACCTGACCATCTACCCGCCCCCTGCCATGTCAGACCCCGGCGAGATGATCTCTTACTTCCAGCGGATGCGGGCTCTGGCCGAGACCCACGGCCTGCGGCTCTACAACGCCGCCCTGGGCGGCCCGGACGAGATCACCCTGGCCCTGCCAGGCCGGGACCAGAAGATCGAAGAGTGGCGGCAGTTGCTCCGCGCCCTGGGCAAGGCCAAAGTCGCCACCCTCGGGTATAACTTCAAACCCGTGGGCAACTTCCGCACCCCCTCCACCCGAGGGCGGGGCGGAGCGCTGTACAGCACCTTCGACTACGGGGAATTCGCCAAAGACCCGCCCTTCTACCCGGAGAAGCAGATCGGCGAAGCGCAACTGCTGGAAAATATGCGCTACTTTCTGGAGCGCATCCTGCCCGTGGCCGAGGAAGAGGGCGTGCGCCTGGCCCTCCATCCCGACGATCCCCCTATCCAGGAACCCATGGGCGGGGCCGCCCGCATCGTCTCCTCCCTCGATCACTACCAGCGCATCTTCGACCTGGTGCCCAGCCCCACCAATGCCATGCTCTTCTGCCAGGGCTGTGTCACCGAGATGGGGGTGGACGTGTTCGGGGCCATCCGCCGGATCGGCAGCCTGGGCAAGATCGCCTACGTCCACTTCCGCAACGTGCGCGGCACCCCGCGCAGTTTTCAGGAGGTTTTTGTGGACGAAGGGCAGGTGGACATGTACCGGGCCATGCAGACCTACAGGGAAGTGGGTTTCAAGGGCCCCTTCATGATGGACCACACCCCCGAAATCCCCGGCGACCGCCAGAGCCGCGAGGGCCACGCCTTTGCGGTGGGTTATATCCGGGCGATGATCCAGGCCGTGTACCGCTGAAGAGGCGCAACGCCCCAATGTATGGGGCGTTGCGGGGGAAGGGCGGCGGGGAAAGCGAGCGACAGCGAGCCCTGACGTGCCATAATTACTGTGCTCGTTCACTAGTCTAGCAAAGGAACCAGTCATGAAGATCACCGACCTCACCGTCCAGCTCGTCCAATCAGACTGCGGCCGCAAGTGGACCCTGGTGCGGGTGCACACCGACGAGGGCCTGTGCGGCATCGGCGAAGCCACCTACAGCCACAAGGAGCGGGTGGTGGCCGCCATGGCGCTGGACCTCAAACAACACCTGATCGGCAAGGACCCCTTTGCCAGCGAGCGCATCTACCTGGACCTCTACGCCGGCGGCCGCACCGGGTACCGCACCGGCGGGGTGATCTTCACCAGCGCCATCAGCGGCATCGACCAGGCCCTGTGGGACCTCAAGGGCAAGGCCCTCAACGCGCCGGTCTGCGCCCTGCTGGGCGGCCCGCGCACTGCCAGGGTGCCGGTCTACGCCCACTACGGCGGCCGCGAGATCCCGGCCATGATCGACAGCGCCCAGCGCATCCTGGCCCAGGGCTTCAACGCCCTCAAGTCCGAGATCTCCATCTACGAGGCGCGGGGCCCCAAGATCACCCGCCAGCAATTGCGCGACATCGACCGCCGCTTCGCCGCCCTCAGGCAGGCCATCGGCGACGAGGTGCAGGTGATGGAGGACCCTCACGCCCTCTTCGACCCGCCCACCGCGCTGGAGATCGCCCGGCTGATCGAACCCTACCGCCTGCTCTTCTTCGAGGAACCCACCATCCCCGAAGATCCCGAAGGCTACGCCCGCATCCGCCAGGGCACCTCCACCCCCATCGCCGGCTCCGAGCGGCTGACCAGCAAACACCGCTTCAACGACTTCTTCCGCGCCGGCGCCCTGGACGTGGCCCAGCCCGACATCGTGTACATCGGCGGCATCACCGAGATGAAGAAGGTGGCGGCCCTGGCCGAGGCATATCAGGTGGTCATCGCCCCCCACAACACCAAGGGCCCGGTGGGCATCATGGCCGCGGCCCACGTGATGGGAGCCATCCCCAATGCCCTGATCCAGGAATTCCTGGCCCCCAGCGTGATCCCCTGGCGCAACGATGTCCTCAAGCACCCGCTGGTGGTCGAGGATAGTTGCCTGGTGGTGCCGGACCGGCCGGGACTGGGAATTGAATTCGACGAGGGGGCGCTGAAACCGCACTTGGTGGACTAGAACCGCCCCACCCGCAGCAGGCTCAGATCGAACTCGGGCGAGCCGCAGACCACCTGGGAGACCAGCTTGCCGGTGATGGGCCCCAGGGAAAGGCCGATGGTGGCGTGGCCCGCGGCGATGGTGAGGTTTTCGCACCCAGGCACCCGGCCCAGGAAGGGCAGACCATCGGGAGTGGCGGGCCGCAGGCCCCGCCAGATCTCGACCAGCTCCATCGCTGAGGGATCGATCTGGGGCAGATAAGCGGGCACCGCCCTGAGGATGGCCTCCACCCGGCGCCGGTTGATGGACAGGTTCAGGCCGGCCAGCTCCAGGGTCCCGGCAAAGCGCAGCCACTCCCCCATGGGCGTCACCCCCACCTTGGCCTCGCCCAGCAGCAGGGGCACCGCCAGACAGGGCGCAGGCCTTTTGAAGGTGATGCTGTACCCCTTGGCCGGCTGGATGGGCAGGGACAGCCCCAACTGACCAGCCAGCAGCGGGGACCAGGAGCCGGCAGCCAGCACCACCTCCCTGGGGGCGAAGTCCCCCCGCGTGGTCCGCACCAATCCCACCCGCCCTCCCTGCCGCGCCATTCCCAGCACCTCGGTGTGCGGCAATACCTCGGCCCCCTGCGTTTCCAGTTGTTGCCCCATCCCCCGCACAAAGCGGTCGGGCACCAGGTGGGCGTCCTGCGGGTAGTAGACCCCGCCTTCGGCCCGCACCTCCATCCCTTCCAGTTGGCTCACCTGGGCCCGGTCCAGCACCCGGGCCTGGAGGCCGGCCTCCTGCAGGCGCTGCCCCTCGCGCACCCCAGCCTCCAACCCCTCCCTGGTCCTGAAGGCATAGAGGGCCCCGCGCTCTTCGTACGCGCAGGCCATGCCCTCCAGCCGGGTCAACTCGGCGAAGAGGGCCCGGCTGGCCAGGTGTAAATCGCGCAAGAGGGGCAGGGCTCGCCGCACGTGCCTTTCGCTGCCCGAGCGCCAGAAGCGCCACAGCCAGCGCCACAGGGCCCCGTCGAAGCGCGGTTCGATATAAAACGGGCTCTCCGGGTCCAGCATCCAGCCCAGGGCTTTCATGGCCACCCCGGGGGCGGCCAGGGGCACGCTGTGGCTGGGAACGACCAGGCCGGCGTTGCCGTAGGAGCTGCCGGCGCAGATCTCCCCCTTTTCCACCAGGGTCACCCGCCTTCCCTGCAGGCCCAGATAATAGGCCGCGCACACCCCCACCACCCCGCCGCCGATCACCAGGACATCGATCTCGCGTTTCATGGGACCTCCCTCAAAAAGGCCACACCAGGGGCGCCAGCAGCACGGTCACCACCCCGGCCACCAGATTCAGGGGCAGGCCGATGCGGGTGAAGTCAGTGAAGCGGTACCCGCCCGGGCCGTAGATCATCAGATTGGTCGTGTACCCGATGGGGGTGGCAAAGGCCGCGGAGGCCGCCATCATCAGCGCCATGACAAAGGGCAGGTAACTGACGTGGAGACTGCCGGCGGTGGCCATGGCGATGGGGAAGACCAGCACCGCGGCCGCGTTGTTGGTGATCACCTCGGTGAAGACCAAGGCCAGGGCGTAGATGAGCGCCAGGGCCGTCCACGGCTCGCCCCCTGCCAGCCGGGCCAGCAGGCCGGCGATGTGGGCGGCG
>JACPJE010000222.1 GCA_016187725.1 Candidatus Latescibacterota bacterium | reverse complement strand
CGGCAGCACCGCCGCCAGCAGTTCGCTCAGGGCCCGCGGAAACAGGCCAAAGAGGCCCTGAATCCGGGTCGGGGGAGCCTTTTCCAGAAGTCGCCAGTTCATCCTGTCCTCCTGTACCAGAAAGGAGCCTCACCACCGGGGCGAGGAAGCTACGCAACCCCCATGCCACCGTCCAGCACTATTTCTCGGGACATCTAATAGAAACGAAATTAGGAATGGAGGATTTCGAAGGGGCTCTGCAAAGAACAGAAGAATACCGCCGCATGGCAGAAATAACACAAAGTCGCTCTGCCTTTACTGAATATCTGATGTACTTGGCAGTCATCCATTCCTCTCGAGACCGAAAGGAAGACTTGGAGCAAAGCATGAAGTATGTGCAGAAGGCTATTCGGTTGGCACGGAAAGAGCCTTTCATTTATGGAGAATATTCCCTGTGGAACATCCGCGCTCAAATCGCCCAAAAAATGGGCCGATCCGAGGAAGCTTTGAAATACTCACAGCAAGCCTCAGACCTTTTTCAGAAACAACCCCATGAGGAAGAGATGGGGGTAGAAATTCAGTTCACCCGCTACCAAATCCTCAAAGACCTGGGTCGGCTCCAGGAAGCAGAAGAAGCACTGAGTGAATCGTTCGGCATCCTGAAGAAGCTGGCGAAGAATATCGAGAGCGAGGAGTTCCGTAAGAGTTTCTGGGAGGTGCCTCTGCGCCGGCGGGTCGCCGAAGCGGCCAGAGAAGTTGGCCTGGAGAGCAGTCAAAAGTGAGCCACTTGTCAAGGTAGCCAGTTAATCAAAGAAAAAGATACTTGCTCTATGGGAGATAAACCCGTACCCCACGAGGTCATCCCCTGCCGCCACCTGCCCCCGGCCCGGTACCGCGACCTCACTGCACCCCCCTCGTGGAAGCAACTGGTCGGCCCCAGTGTCCTGCTCCTGGGCCTGTCCATCGGCAGCGGCGAATTCGTGCTCTGGCCCTACATCACCTACAAGTTCGGGTTCGGGGTCTTCTGGGCCTGCATGGTGGGGGTGCTGACCCAGTATTTCATCAACATGGAGATCGAGCGCTGGACCCTGGCCACCGGCGAGACCGCCATCACCGGCTTCTGCCGCCTGTGGAAACACTGGTCCTGGATCTTTCTGCTGTGCAACGTGATCCCCTGGGCCTGGCCAGGTTGGGCCTCGGGCGCGGCCACCCTGGTCACCTGGGAATTCGGGGGCGGCGAGACCGCCCGGGTGGTTCTGTCCATCGCCATGCTGATCGGGGTGGGCCTGGCCCTCACCCTGGGTCCGGTGGTCTACCGGACCGTGGAACTGCTCCAGGTGGTCATGGTCGCCCTGATCCTGGTTTTTCTGCTGGTCATCTTCGCCCTCACCGTGGAGGTGGAGCACCTGGGGGAGATGTTCGCCGGCATCCTCAACCTGGGCTTTATCCCGGAGGGCATGCAACTGCCCCTCTTCCTGGGGGCCCTGGCCTTTGCCGGGGCCGGCGGGACCATGAATCTGGCCCAGAGCGCGTACGTGCGCGAGCAAGGTTATGGCCTGGGCAAGTACGCGGGCCGGCTGACCAGCCCCCTGACCGGCAAGGCGGAGGTGGTGGCTGACCTGGGCTTCCACTTCGAGCCCACCGAACAAAATCTGAAGTACTGGCGGGCCTGGTGGAAGGCCGCCAACCGCGAGCACTTCATCACCTTCTATCTGCTTTCGGTGATCACCCTGATGCTGCTCTCCCTGGTCTCCTACAGCACCACCCGGCACCTGGGCGAGCTGGGCGGCGACCTGGAGTTCGTCCGCGCCGAGGGCGCGTTCATCGGCCAGCACTACGGCGGGATCTTCCGCCACCTCTTCAACTGGATGGGCTTCGCCATCCTGATGACCACTGAGCTGGGCCTGCTGGACGCCTGTGCCCGCATCTCCACCGACGTCATCAAGGTCAACTGGCTGCGCGACCACCTGCGCTGGACTGACAGCCGCATCTATTTTGCCCTGCTGTGGGCGCAGATCGCCCTGGGCTGCCTGATCATGCTCTCGGACTTCAACCAGCCCCTGGTATTGCTGGTCCTCAGCGCCTCGCTCAACGGCGGGGTGATGCTGATCTACTCGGTGCTGCTCCTGTGGCTGAACAACCGGGTGCTGCGCGATAAGCTGGCCATGCATCCGGTGCGCTTCGTGGCCATGATCTGGGCCTGCGCCTTTTTTGGGTACTTCACCTTCGTCACCCTCAGGGACCAGTTGCCCAGGTTGTGGAATTGAGCGAAAGGGATAGATTATGAAAGCCCTGCGCGTCATTGCGCCTCACCAGTTCTCCGTGGTGGATCTGCCCCGGCCGCCCCTGGGTCCCCGCCAGGTGCGGGTGCGGGTGCGCCAGGTGGGGGTCTGCGGCACCGACCTTTCCCTGGTGGCCGGCAAGCTCCCCTTTGCCCGTTTCCCCATTGTCCCTGGCCACGAACTGGCCGGCGAAATCGCCGAAGCCGGGCCGGGTTCCTCCTTCGCCCCAGGTACCCGGGTCACCGCCAATCCCCTGCAGCACTGCGGCCACTGTCCCGCCTGCCTGGCCGGCGATATCCACTACTGCCCCGAGGTGGCGGTGCTGGGGGTGGTGCGCCGCGACGGGGCCTTTGCCGAGGAGGTGATCCTCGACGACGCCATGGTGCGGGTGCTGCCCGACGACTTGAGTTTTGAAGAAGGGGCGATGGTCGAGCCAGTGGTCATCGCCGAGCGCACCGTGGCCCGCGGCCAAGTGAAAGCCGGCGGTGCGGTGGCCGTGCTGGGCGCCGGCAACATCGGCCTGCTGCTGATCCAGGTGGCGCGCCTGGCCGGGGCCGGCCGGGTGCTGGTCTCCGACGTGCTCGACTACCGCCTGGAGCGGGCCCGCCGATTGGGCGCGGACCTGACCGTCAATGTGGCCCAGCGCGATCTGGTGGAGGCGGGTCGGGAGGCGGGCGGTTTCGAGGTGGTAATTGATGGAGTGGGGAACCAACAGAGCATTGCCCAGAGCATCCAGCTGTGCAAGCCCGGCGGCCGGGTGGTGGTCTACGGGGTGCCGCCCCAGGGCGAACTGGCCCTGCCGGTGCTGGAGGCCTTTCGCAAGGATCTGAGCCTCCACACCTCCAGGCTCTACCCGCGCTCCTTCGACGCGGGGATCGCCCTGCTGCAGGGCGGCGAGCTGGACCTGGAAGCGGTGATCACCACCCGCGTCCCGCTGGCGCAGGCGCCCGAAGCCATCCGCGATCTGGGCCAAAGGCGGGGAGAGATGATCAAGATCCTGATCGATCCGCAGGGAGGAGGAGCATGAGCGGGCGTTTCGAGCTGCGCGGCAAACGGGCCCTGGTCAGCGGGGCCAGCCGCGGCATGGGCCGGGCCATCGCCCTGGGGCTGGCCCAGGCCGGGGCCCAGGTGGCCGTGGCGGCCCGCCATCTGGATACCCTGGAGCCAGTGGCCGCCGAGATCCGCACCCTGGGCGCCAAAGCCCTGGCCCTGCCCCTCGACGTGAGCCAGCCCGCACAGATCCCGGGGGCGGTGCAGCGGGTCGAGGCTGAACTGGGCCCCATCGACATCCTCTTCAACGTGGCCGGCACCAACGTGCGCCGGCCCATCGTCGAGATCGCCGAGGCCGAATTCGATCAGGTGATGGGTGTCAACATCAAGGGGGCGTACTTCCTCAGCCGGGAGGTGGGCAAGGGCATGATCGCCCGGCGCCAGGGCAAGGTGATCAACATCGCCTCGGTGACCAGCGCCATCGGCCTGGCCAAGGTGACGGCCTACGCCTGCAGCAAGGGCGCCCTGGCCCAGCTCACCCGTGGCCTGGCCGTGGAGTGGGGGCCATACCACATCCAGGTCAACGCCATCGCCCCTGGCTTCATCCTCACCGACTTCAACCGCAAGCTGTGGGAGAACCAGGCCATGCTCGACTGGGCGGTGGGCGGCACCCCCGCCGGCCGTCTGGGCCAGCCCGAGGACGTGGTGGGAGCGGCTATCTTCCTGTCCAGCCCCGCCGCCGACTTCATCACTGGCCAGGTGCTTTTCGTCGACGGCGGGTACATGGCCGGCCGCCCCTGGCCGCTGTGAGCTAGGGCCGCACCATCGAGCCGTCTGCCCGCCGGTCCTCGGCCATGTACTTGGGACCCAGCCTCTCGGCCTTGAGCAGCTTGTTCGCTTTCTCCTCGTCGATGTCCAGACCCAGCCCCGGCTGATCGTTGGCGTACAGGTACCCCCCCACCTGCTCGGCGTGGCCGGGGAAGATCTCCAGTTCCTCCGGCCGGAAGTGGTTCTCCTCCTGTGTGCCAAAGCTGTAGGACGCCAGGTCCAGGTGCATGGCCGCCGCCTGATTCACCGGATCGTTGTCGCCCCCCTCCTGCCAGGCCGTCTGCACCCCGAAGATCTCGCACAGGGCCGCGATCTTGCGGCAGGGGGTGATGCCCCCCACCTTGGAAACCCGCGCCCGCACGTAGTCGATGAGCCGCTCGGTGATCAGCGGCACGTACTCGTGCGGGTTGACGAAGAGTTCGCCCATGGCCTGGGGCGTGGTGCACTGCTGGCGCACCAGCCGGTACCACTGCACCTGCTCGGGGGAGAGCAGGTCTTCGAGGAAGAAGAGGCGGTAGGGCTCCAGGAGCTTGGCCAGGGTCACCGCGTTGTGGGGCTTGAGGTGCTCGTGCACGTCGTGGGTGAGTTTGGGACCGAAGCCCAGCTTGCTCCGCAAATGCTCGAACATCCTGGGGATGTTCTCCAGATAGGCCTCGTCGTCGAAAGCCGGTCCCTGGGTCCAGGCGTTGCGCGGTTTGACGGCCTGCTCGTGCGCGATGAACCCGCCGCCCCCGTACGGCCCGAGCTGGCAGCGGATCACCGACCAGCCCTCTTCGATGTAGCGCTGCACGTCCTCCACCAGTGCGTCGAGGGTATGGCCCCCGGCGTGGGCATAGCAGGCCACGGCGCTGCGGCAGGGCCCGCCCAGCAACTGGTACACCGGCATGCCGGCCTCCTTGCCCTTGAGGTCCCACAGCGCCATGTCGACGCCGGCCACCGCGGTGTTGAGGATGGAGCCGTTGCGCCAGTACCCGCTGGTGAGGCTGCTCTGCCAGATGTCCTCGATGTGGCCGGCCTCCCTGCCGATCAGGCGCGGGGCCACGTGTTCTTCGATGGCCGCCTTGACCACCCCCGCCTGGTAGTGGTCGCTGGCCGAGCCGATGCCGTAGAGGCCCGGCTGGTCGGTGAGCACCTTGACGATCAGCCAGGTGCCGTCGGCGCGGGTGCGGATGCAGCGGATCTCTTTGATCTTGGCCATTGCTTTTCTCCCCGAGGTTTGATTTGCAGTCTATAAGTTCCGCAAAACCCTGGCTCCCGAAAAGAGCCCTTTCACCAGCGTATCCCTGAAGCCCTCCACTGCGAAGTAGGGCACCAGCTCGCCCCCGAAGCCCCGCTTGAAAAAAGCGATGGAGGGGATATTGGCGCCCACAAAGTCGAAGCGGCCCTGCTCTTGTTCAAAGTACTTCCAGTACAAGAGCGAGGTGGCGCCCGTGTGATTGAGTTCGGGATCGGCCCCGGCCACCCAGGCGTAGTGCCCTTCAAAGCCTCTGACAAAGATCACCACCGCTGCCACCTGGCCCTCGGGCGACTCCACCTTCAACCCATGGGCCAGGCCGGCCTGACAGGCCGCCTCGGCAAAGCCCTGCGCCACTCCCGCACCCACTGGCATCCTGCCGCCCTGGCGCGCGTAGAGCCGCTCGTACTGCTGGCGGAAGAGGTCCAGGTCCTCGGTGGGCTGCACCCGGAAGCCGCTGCCCTCGGCCTTGCGGATGACGGTGCGGGTGCGCCGCTCCAGCCGCTCCCACAGCCCTTCCCGATTCCCCAGCTCCATCTGGTAGGTGTAGCGCACCCGCACCTCCCAGCCGGCCCAGGTGAAGGGCCGCATGTCGCCCACCGCCGGGGCGTGGACCAGCGCCCAGTGGTGGTACTCCTGCCGCAGGTGGGCGATGAGCAACTCAACGGCCCGGTGCCATTCGGACTCGGCCTTGGCCGGCCCCTTGCCGGCAATGGGCGCCAGCAGCAGCCCTCCGTGCGGCGTGAGCACCGGAGTGGCCAGGCGCCGCAGGCCGGCGCGCTGGGCTTCGACCCCGGAAAGGCCAGCCACCAGTTGGCCGTTGCGATAACACCCCAGACAGCGGAAGGCCTGTCCCGTGGCCTGCTGGGCGCACTGCAGCCAAGCCCAGGTGGAAAACACCGTGCCGCCCGCGGCCCGGCGGACGAATTCGTCCCAGGCCTGGGGGTCGCTCACGGTGCGGATTTCACAGGTGTCGGACATGGAGTGGTTTCTGGAAAAATGGAAGCGGTACTTCCATTCCTTCTTCCTTTTCGGAATTTGCCCCTCCAAGGTATCTCGGTTGCCATCTTGCCGTCAAGCCAGCAGGAGGGGGCCGCCCGCCCAATCTTGCTCCAAAAAAACCCGCCCCTGACTTGAACTCAGCCAGGAGCGGGGGGCGAATCGAAACTATCTCGGGGTATCCCTATTTCATCAACACTACCTTCTGGAACTTGCTGAGGAGGCCGGCCTCCAAGCGGATGAAGTAGATCCCGCTGGCCACTGCTTCTCCCTGGTCGTTTGTTCCCTGCCAGCTCAGCTGGTAAAAGCCCGCTTCCTGCACCTCGTTCACCAGGATCTGCACCTGCTGCCCCAAAACATTCAAAGTTATATTACACCTCTAGATGATCTGCTTGACCGCCTTGTCGCAGGGGTGCCACAGTATCATTCCAGACCCGGCCCCATTTTGCTCCTTGACATCTCCAGCGCCCTGCTCTATATTGAACAGACTTTTGACTAGATGCCTCTAAGCCCATGCAGACGCACGCCTCCATAGTCCGCCCTGCTCATTCGCCCCGCCTGCCGGCCCGGGATTTGGGGCTGCTGCGTTCCCTCCTGCTTCTCTCGCTTCTCCTTATTAACTTCCTGCTTATTTAGGCTTCGCTCGTTTTTTCTCGCCTCACCGCACAGAAAAACCGGACGAAGCCTCTGAAGAAATTTCACCGGTACTCACCAAACTATGCCCTGAGCGCAGGCTCAAAACTACAGGAGAGACCTCTCATGCAGATGTACTATGACAGCGACGCCAACCTCGAACTCCTCAACGGCAAGACCGTGGCGGTGATCGGCTACGGCAGCCAGGGCCACGCCCACTCCCTCAACCTCAAGGAGAGCGGCGTGAAGGTGGTGGTGGGCCTGCGCCCGGACAGCGCCCGCCGCAAGGAGGCCGAGGCCGCCGGCCTCAAGGTGCTCGACGTGCCCGAGGCCGCCAAGGCCGCGGATATCATCATGACCCTGATCAACGACGAGTTCCATCGCCAGGTCTTCGAGCAGCACATCCGCCCCAATCTGCAGGCCGGCAATGCCATCGCCGTTGCCCACGGCTTCAGCATCCACTTCAAGCAGGTGGTGCCGCCGGCCAATGTCGATGTGTTCATGGTCGCTCCCAAGGGTCCGGGCCACCTGGTGCGGCGCGTGTACCAGGAGGGCGGCGGGGTGCCGGCGCTCTTGGCCATCTACCAGGACGCCACTGGCCGGGCCCACCAGGTCGGCCTGGCCTATGCCAAGGGCATCGGCGCCACCCGCGCCGGGGTCATCGAGACCACCTTCCGCGAGGAGACCGAGACCGACCTCTTCGGCGAGCAGTCGGTGCTCTGCGGCGGCCTGACCGAGCTGATCCGCGCCGGCTTCGACACCCTGGTGGAGGCCGGTTACCAGCCCGAGGTGGCCTACTTCGAGTGCCTGCACGAGGTGAAGCTGATCGTGGACCTGATCTACGAGGGCGGTATCGCCAACATGCGCTACTCCATCTCCGACACCGCCGAGTACGGCGACCTGACCCGGGGCAAGCGCATCATCACCGACCAGACCCGCAAGGCCATGAAGCAGATCCTCGCCGAGGTGCAGGACGGCACCTTCGCCAAGGAGTGGCTGTTGGAAAACCAGGTGGGGCGCCCCACCTTCAACGCCCGCAAGCGGCAGGACCAGGAACACCCCATCGAAGAGGTGGGCGCCAAGCTGCGCGGCATGATGAGCTGGTTGGACAAGAAGGCCAAATAGAGGCCTGTAGGGGCCCGTAGGGGTGGCCCTCTGTGGCCGCCCCTACGGCCGCCCTTTGAGGAGGCAAGAGCCATGAGCGACCAAGATCGAGTAGTCGTCTTCGACACCACCCTGCGCGACGCCGAGCAGACCCCCGGTTCCTCGCTGACCGTGCGCGAGAAGATGGAGATCGCCCACCAGCTGGCCCGGCTCAAGGTCGATGTCATCGAGGCGGGTTTCCCCGCCTCCTCCAACGAGGACTTCGAGGCAGTGCGCCGCATCGCCCACGAGGTCGAGGGCCCGACCATCTGCGGCCTGGCCCGGGTGGTGCCCAGGGACATCGAGCGGGCCGGCGAATCCCTGCGGGGCGCCCCCCACCCGCGCATCCACACCTTTGTGGGCACCTCCGACATCAACCTCCAGGGCCAGCTGCGCAAGACCCGCGACGAGGTGCTCAAGATGGCGGTGGGGGCAGTGCAGCAGGCCAAGGCTTACTGCGCGGACGTGGAGTTCTCTCCCATGGACGCCACCCGCACCGATCCCGATTACCTGTGCGAGGTGGTGGCCGCCACCATCGAGGCCGGGGCCACCACCATCAACATCCCCGACACCGTCGGCTACGCGGTACCCGAGCAGATGGGCGAACTCATCCGCTACCTGCGCCAGCGGGTGGCTGACATCGACCGGGCGGTGATCAGCATCCACTGCCACGACGACCTGGGCCTGGCGGTGGCCAACTCCCTGACCGCCCTGAAATACGGGGCGCGCCAGGCCGAATGCACCATCAACGGCCTGGGCGAAAGGGCCGGCAACGCCGCCCTGGAGGAGATCGTCATGGCCATCAGGATCAGGGGCGAGTATTTCGGCCTGCGCTGCGGGGTGGAGACCCGCGAACTCTTCCCTACCAGCCGGCTGGTGAGCCGGCTGATGCGCTGCGTGGTGCCGCGCAACAAGGCGGTGATCGGGGCCAACGCCTTTGCCCACAGCTCGGGGATCCACCAGGACGGAGTCCTCAAGGAACGCTCCACCTTCGAGATCATGTCGCCCCAGGACGTGGGGGTGGAATCCACCCAGATCGTGCTCACCGCCCGCTCCGGGCGCCACGCCCTGCGCCACCGCCTCGAACAGCTGGGCCACACCCTGAGCAAGGAGGAGGTGGACAAGGCGTACGAGCGTTTCCTGGAGGTGGCCGACAAGAAGACCGAGGTCTACGACGAGGATCTGCTGGCCATCGTCGGCGACGAGATCCGCGATGTGCCCGAGAAGTACCACCTCGAGTACCTGCACACCATCAGCGGCACCGGCACGGTCCCCTCGGCCACGGTGCGCCTGTTGATCGACGGCCAGACGAAGCAGGAATCGGCCTGGGGCGACGGCCCGGTGGACGCGGCGTACCGGGCCATCGACAAGGCCACCGGCACCGCCGCCAAGGTCGAGGAATACGCCATCCGCGCGGTGACCAGCGGCAGCCAGGCCATGGGAGAGGTCACCGTGCAGGTCAAAGAACAGGGCCGCACCCTCACCGGGCGCGGCGCCTCCACCGACATCATCGAGGCCAGCGCCAAGGCCTACCTCGACGCGCTCAACCGCCTGGCCGTGGCGACCGGCATCCAGCGCCAGCACCCCCAGGCCGTTTAAGGAGTACACCAAATGGCAAAGAATCTCTTCGACAAGGTCTGGGAGGCGCACAGTGTGCGCCAGTTGCCCTCCGGGCAGACCCAGCTCTTCATCGGCCTGCACCTGGTCCACGAGGTCACCAGCCCCCAGGCCTTCGGCATGCTCCGCGACCGCTCTTTGCAGGTGATGTTCCCACAGCGCACCTTCGCCACCGCCGACCACATCGTGCCCACCGCCCAGCTTGCCCGGCCCTTTGCCGACCAGCTGGCCGAGCAGATGATGGTCGAGATCGAAAAGAACGCCTCCCAGTTCTCCATCCCCTTCTTCGGGCTGGGTGACCAGCGCCAGGGCATCGTCCACGTCATCGGCCCCGAACTGGGCCTGACCCAGCCGGGCATGACCATCGCCTGCGGGGACAGCCACACCTCCACCCACGGGGCCTTCGGGGCCATCGCCTTCGGCATCGGCACCTCCCAGGTGCGCGACGTGCTGGCCTCCCAGTGCCTGACCATGGGGCGGCCCAAGGTGCGGCGCATCGAGGTGAGCGGCCGTCTGGCGAGGGGGGTCTACGCCAAGGACCTGATCCTGGCCATCATCGGCAAACTCGGGGTCAAGGGCGGGGTGGGCTATGCCTACGAGTACGGCGGAGAGGTGGTGGACAGGATGGGCATGGAGGAACGCATGTCCCTGTGCAATATGTCCATCGAGGGCGGGGCACGGGTGGGCTACGTCAACCCGGACCAGATCACCTTCGACTACCTGCGGGGCCGGCCCTACGCCCCCCAGGGCGAGGCCTTCGAGCGGGCGGTCAGTTGGTGGCGGTCCCTGGCCTCTGGCCCCGACGCCGCGTACGACGACCGGGTGCAGTTGGACGGGGGCGCCATCGCCCCCACCCTCACCTGGGGCATCAATCCGGGCCAGACCCTCAGCGTGGAGGGAGAGATCCCCTCGCCGGACGCCTTCCCCGCCGACGAGCGGGCCGGCATCCAGGAGGCGCTCGATTACATGGACTTCAAGCCGGGGCAGAAGATCGCCGGCACGCCAATCGACGTGGCCTTCATCGGCTCCTGCACCAACGGCCGGCTCACTGACCTGCGCGAGGCCGCCAGGGTCGCCAGGGGGCGCCGGGTCAAACCCGGGGTCAAGGCCCTGGTGGTGCCCGGTTCCCAGCAGGTGCGCCGGGCCGCCGAGGCCGAGGGCCTGCACCAGATCTTCACCGAGGCGGGTTTCGAGTGGCGCGGGGCCGGCTGCTCCATGTGCCTGGCCATGAACCCGGACAAGCTCCAGGGCCGGCAACTGTGCGCCTCCTCCAGCAACCGCAACTTCAAGGGCCGGCAGGGCAGCCCCACGGGTCGCACCCTGCTGATGAGCCCGGCCATGGTCGCCGCCGCCGCCGTCACCGGGGCGGTAGCCGACGTGCGCGGCCTGTTGTAAGGGCGGGTTTGAAACCCGCCCCTACGGGCCGTCACCGTATTAACCGATACCATGAAAGGCACCCCATGAACACCTCCATCATCACCTACGTCGGTGGCCGCGCGGTGCCCGTGCGCGGCGACGACATCGACACCGACCGCATCATCCCGGCGCGTTATCTGCGCACCCTCACCTTCGAGGATCTGGGGACCCACGCCTTTGAGGACGACCGAGCCCAGGGCAAACATGCCTTCGACGAACCGCGCTTCCAGGGCAGCGCCATCCTGCTGGCCAACCGCAACTTCGGCTGTGGCTCCTCGCGCGAACATGCCCCCCAGGCCCTGATGCGCTGGGGCATCCGCGCCTTTGTGGCCGAGTCCTTCGCCGAAATTTTTTTTGGCAACTGCGTGGCCCTGGGCCTGCCCTGCTTCACCGCCCCGGGGCCCGAGCTGGCCAGGCTGATGGACTCGGTGGAGGCCGCTCCGCTGCAGAAGTTGGGGCTCGACGTGGAGCGCCAGCTCCTCTCCTGGAAGGGCGGCGAGACTGCCATCGCCCTACCCGAGGGGGCCCGCCGGCAGTTCCTCGAAGGCACCTGGGACGCCCTGGGCCAGTTGCTCGAAGCGCCCGATCTCATCCGCGCCACCGCTGAACGACTGCCCTATCTGAACGATTTCGCCGCTGCCACCTGACGATCCACCACCCACTCAGGGCAGGCACAGAGGCCTACCCTACGGTTCCTTTAGCTGTGCAGCGTTCAATAACTGAGGAGGATGTTTTGCACAAGATCGCCGTATTGCCCGGAGATGGAACCGGACCTGAGGTGGTGGCCGAAGGCCTCAAGGTACTGGAGGCCGCCGGCCGCAAGTACAACTTCAAATACGAACTCGCCCACTTCGACCTGGGCGGCGAGCGCTACCTGCGCACCGGCGAGGTGCTGCCCGAATCCGCGGTGGGCGAGCTGCGCCAGTTCGACGCCATCTACCTGGGCGCTATCGGCCACCCGGGGGTGAAGCCCGGGATTCTCGAGAAGGGCATCCTGCTGCGCCTGCGCTTTGAACTCGACCAGTACATCAACCTGCGCCCGGTCAAGCTCTATCCCAACGTGGACACCCCGCTCAAGAACAAGGGTCCCGAGGACATCGACTTCGTGGTGGTGCGCGAGAACACCGAGGGCCTCTACGCCGGGGCCGGCGGCTTCCTCAAGAAGGGCACCCCAGACGAGATCGCCGTGCAGGAGTCCATCAACACCCGCAAGGGCGTGGAGCGCTGCCTGCGCTACGCCTTCGAGTACACCCGCCGGCGCAACAAGGACAGGAAGCTCACCCTCTGCGGCAAGACCAACGTGCTCACCTTTGCCTTCGACCTGTGGGAGCGCGCCTTCCACGAGGTGGGCGAACGCGACTACCCCGACGTTGAGCGCGACTACGCCCACGTGGATGCCACCTGCATGTGGATGGTCAAGAATCCCGAGTGGTTCGACGTCATCGTCACCGACAACATGTTCGGCGACATCATCACCGACCTGGGCGCCATGATCCAGGGCGGCATGGGCATCGCCGCCGGCGGCAACATCAACCCCGAGGGCGTCTCCATGTTCGAGCCCATCGGCGGTTCGGCCCCCAAGTACACCGGCCAGAACATCATCAACCCCCTGGCGGCCATCGGCGCCTGCCAGCTGATGCTCGACACCCTGGGCCAGCATCAGGCCGCTCAACAGATGGAGGTCGCCATCATCAGCACCGTCACCAAACTCAAGAGCCTCAGCGCCGGCCAGATGGGCTACTCCACCTCCCAGGTGGGCGACCTGGTGGCCCAGGCCGTCGCCGACGCGTAACACCTAACGCCAGCGGCGGGGAGATGACCCCGTAGGGTTTTCCCGGGGAGTGGTCGGGTAGGGAAGTCCGCGTGGCGGGGATGCGGGGTAGCGGAGCCCGCAACGCCCCAACGTATGGGGCGTTGCGCGGGTAGGGTGGAGGGCGGGGTTAGCGAGCGAGGGCGAAGGACGCGCCTTGGGAAAACCCGGAGTGGGTCGCTCACCGCCGCCCTTCGCAGACGATACAGTGACAGATTAGGGAGGAAGCAGCATGTCCGACACCATCGAGATCTACGACTCCACCCTGCGCGACGGGGCGCAGGCCGAGGGCATCACCTACTCGCTGGAGGACAAGCTGCTCATCGCCCGCCGGCTGGACCAGCTCGGCGTCCACTACATCGAGGGAGGCTGGCCCAATCCCACCAACCCCAAGGATCTCTCCTTCTTCCGCGAGGTGGCCAAGCTCGGCCTGCGCGCCCGGGTCACTGCCTTTGGCAGCACCCGCCGGGCCGACCGCTCCCCCGGGGAGGACGAGATCCTCAACACCCTGCTGCGGGCCGAGACCCAGAGCGTGTGTATCTTCGGCAAAAGCTGGACCCTGCACGTGGAAGCGGTGCTGAAGATCTCGCTGGAAGAGAACCTGCAACTCATCGAGGACTCGGTGGCCTACCTGGTGGGCCAGGACCGCGAGGTGATCTACGACGCCGAGCACTTCTTCGACGGGTACCAGGCCAACCCCGGCTACACCCTGCAGACCCTGCTGGCCGCCCAGCGCGGCGGGGCCCGCCTGCTGGTGCTCTGCGACACCAACGGCGGCACCCTGCCCTCTGAAATGGATCACATCCTGCGCCAGGTCAAGGAAGCCACTGGCCAGCCCTTTGGCATCCACACCCACAACGACGCCGGCATGGGCGCGGCCAACAGCGTGGTGGCAGTGGAACTGGGGGCAGTGCAGGTGCAGGGGGTGTTCAATGGATATGGCGAGCGCTGCGGCAACGCCAACCTCTGCACCCTCATCCCCACTGTAGAGCTGAAGCTGGGCCGGCGCACCATCGGCCGGGAAAAGCTGCGCGAACTGATGGACTTCTCGCGCTTCCTCAGCGAAATCGCCAACGTGTACCACGACCACCGCCAGCCCTACGTGGGCGAGAGCGCCTTTGCCCACAAGGGCGGGGTGCACATCGACGCCATGCTCAAGGACCCGCGCTGCTACGAGCACTGCGATCCCGAGGCCGTGGGCAACGAGCGGCGCTTCCTGGTCTCAGACCAGTCGGGCGGCAGCACCATCGCCAGCAAGCTGGCCCAGGTCTGCCCCGGCCTGAACAAGCGCGACCCCCTGGCGCAGAAGGTGCTGGCCGAGGTCAAGCGCCTGGAGCACGAGGGCTACCAGTTCGAGGCCGCCGAGGGTTCTTTCGAGTTGCTGGCCCGCCGGGCCATGGGCACCTACCAGGACCAGTTCAGTCTGGTGAACTTCCGCACCATCACCCGCAAATCCGGCGGGGCGATGGAGGAGACCGAAGCCATCCTCAAAGTCGAGGTCGCCGGCCAGATCCACCACACCGTGGCCGAGGGCGACGGCCCGGTCAATGCCCTGGACAAGGCCCTGCGCAAGGCCCTGGAACAGGTCTTCCCCTGCATCCGCCAGGTCCATCTGGAGGATTACAAGGTGCGCGTGCTCTCCAGCAGCGACGGCACCGCCGCCCGGGTGCGGGTGCTCATCGAATCCTCCGACGGCCGCGATTCCTGGGGCACCGTGGGCGTCTCCGAGAACATCATCGAGGCCAGCTGGATCGCCCTGGCCGACAGCCTCCATTTCAAATTGATGCGCGAGACGGCTCAGCAGACCAGCAGTGAAGCTGCCTCTGGTACCTGAGCCAGGGACGTGGGAGTGCCCTGGAGGCGGCTTCTGGAGGACGCAGCGGCGGGGAGATGACCATAGAGGAGTGGACCGACTTTCCTTCTTGACATCGTTAGGAGCGCGCCCTAAATTGATAATTATTCATTTTATCGAATAATTATCACAAAGGAGCGAGGCGCATGAAGATCATCGAACAGGGCAACATCACCTCCCCCAAAGGCTTCAAGGCCGCCGGCATCCACGTCGGGGTCAAGCCCGGTTCTACCAAGAAGGACCTGGCCCTCGTCTATTCCGAAGAGCCGGCCAGCGCCGCGGCGGTCTACACCACCAACCGGGTCCAGGCCGCCCCCATCCAGGTGGACCGCGAGCATTTGCAGGACGGCCGGGCGCGCGCCGTGGTGCTCAACAGCGGCAATGCCAACGCCTGCACCGGCGCCCAGGGACTGGAGAACGCCCGCCGCATGTGCCATCAGACCGCCCAGGCCCTGAAGCTGCAGACCGACGAGGTGCTGGTCTGCTCCACCGGGGTGATCGGGGTGCAGCTGCCCATCGAGACCATCGAAAAAGGCATTCCCGCCGCTGCCGCCGCCCTCGCCGCCGATGGCGGCGCCGACGCGGCCCAGGCCATCATGACTACCGACACCGTGCCCAAGACCTACGCGGTGGAACTGGCCTCCGGCCTGCGGGTGGGCGGCATGGCCAAGGGAGCCGGCATGATCGCCCCGAACATGGCCACCATGCTGGCGGTAGCGGCCACCGACGCGGCCGTGGCGCCCGGCCTCTTGCGCGAGATGCTGAACCAGGCCACCAAACGCTCCTTCAACTGCGTCACCGTCGACGGAGACATGAGCACCAACGACACCCTCATCGCGCTGGCCAACGGCGCCGCCGGTGCCCCGCTGATCGCCGGAGAAGGCCCGACCGCCGACGAGTTTTACGCCGGCCTCGAGGAGGTCTGCCGTCAGCTGGCCCGCCAGATCGCCCGCGACGGGGAGGGCGCCACCAAACTGGTGGCCATCCAGGTGCAGAACGCCCAGAGCGAGGAGGAGGCCAGGAAGGTCGGCCTGGCAGTGGCCAACTCCAGCCTGGTCAAAACTGCCGTCTTCGGCTGTGACCCCAACTGGGGCCGCATCCTCTGCGCCGTGGGCTACTCGGGGGCCGACGTCGACCCGGCCAGGGTCCAGGTCTCCCTGTGCGGCACCCCCATCTACGGGGGCGGCGCGGGCCGCGACTTCGACAAGGAAAAGCTGATCGCCGCCATGCGCGAAAAGGACATCCCCATCCACATCGACCTGCAGCAGGGCCGGGCCGAGGCCGAAATCTACACCTGCGACCTGAGCTACGAGTACGTGCGAATCAACGCCGAATACACTACCTGAAAGGTTTTCCATGAACCTGTCCCGGAACGTCCAGCGCATGCAGCCCTCGGTGACCATGGCCATCTCGGCCAAGGCCGCGGCCATGAAGCGCCAGGGTATCGACGTGATCTCCCTGTCGGCCGGCGAGCCCGACTTCGACACCCCCCAGCACATCAAGGACGCGGCCATCCGCGCCATCCAGGAGGGCTTCACCAAGTACACCATCCCCGGCTCGGGGATCATCGAACTGAAGGAGGCCATCTGCCGCAAGATCAAAAGGGACAGCGGCCTCGACTACGGCCTCGACCAGGTGATCGTCAACAACGGGGCCAAACACACCCTCTTCCTGGCCTGCGCCGCCCTGCTCGACCCAGGCGACCAGGTGATCATCCCCACCCCATACTGGGTCACCTTCAGCGAGCAGCCCAAGCTGATGGGTGCCGACCCAGTGATCGCAGAGACCCGCGCCGAGCGCAACCTCAAGCTCACCGCCGAGGAGTTCCGGCGTGCCATCACTCCGCGCACCAGGATGCTCATCCTCAACAGCCCCTCCAATCCCAGTGGGGCGGTGTACACCCGCGCCGAACTGGAGGCCCTGGCCGAGGTGGCCGTGCAGCACCAGGTCCACATCCTCAGCGACGAGATCTACGAGCAGCTGGTCTACGGCGACGCCAAACACTGCTCCATCTCCACCCTGGGGGAGGAGATCCGCCGGCTGACCATCGTGGTCAACGGCGTCTCCAAGACCTACGCCATGACCGGCTGGCGCATCGGCTACGCCGCCGCCGCCAAGGAGATCATCGCCGGCATGGACAAGGTCCAGGGCCAGGAGGTCTCCCACCCCTCCTCCATCTCGCAGAAAGCGGCAGTGGCCGCTCTCGAGGGTCCCCAGGAAGTGGTGGCCCAGATGCGGGTGGAGTTCGACGCCCGCCGTCGCTACATGGTCGAAAGGCTCAACGCCCTCGATGGGGTGCGCTGCACCCTGCCCCAGGGCGCCTTCTACGCCTATCCCGACGTGTCCAGCTACTTTGGCCGCCGCGCCGGCGAGCGCGCCGTGGCCGACTCGGTGGAGCTGTGCGCCTACCTGCTCGAAGAAGCTGAGGTGGCCTGCGTGCCGGGCGCCGGTTTCGGCACCCGCCAGCACATCCGCCTCTCCTACGCCACCTCCATGCAGAACATCCAGCGGGCCATGGACCGCATCGCCGAGGCCCTGGGTCGACTGCGCGCCTGAGGCTCTAACCGGAGAAGAGAGGTTGTGCCATGAACAGCGGCAAGGGGTTCTACCTCGACTTCGAGCGCCCCATCGTCGAACTGGAGAAGCGCATCGAGGAGATGCGCGGCCAGGCCGAGGGCAGCGGCCTGGACCTGAGCCAGGAACTCCACACCCTGGAGTCCAGGGTCGAGAAGTTGCGGCAGGAAATCTACCACAGCCTCACCCCCTGGCAGAAGGTGCAGCTCTCGCGCCATCCGCAGCGCCCCTACGCCCTCGATTACATCGAGCGCATGCTCACCGACTTCACCGAGCTGCACGGCGACCGGCTCTTCGGCGACGACCAGGCCGTGGTGGGCGGGCCGGCCCGCCTGGACGGGGAGCCGCTGATGGCGATCGGCATCCAGAGCGGCCGCAAGGTGGAGGAGCGCCAGGCGCGCAACTTCGGCATGCCCCACCCGGAGGGCTACCGCAAGGCCCTGCGGCTGATGAAAATGGCGGCCAAATTCTCGCTGCCCCTCCTGACCCTGGTCGATACCTCCGGGGCGTATCCGGGCATCGAGGACGAGGAGCGGGGCCAGGCCGAGGCCATCGCCCGCAACCTCTTCGAGATGTCGCACCTGCCCGTGCCCATCATCGTGGCCATCACTGGCCAGGCCTTCAGCGGCGGCGCCATCGGCATCACGGTCGGAGATCGCATCCTGATGCTGGAACACGCCTGTTACTCGGTGATCGTGCCGGAGAGCTGCTCCACCATCCTCTTCAAGACCCGCGACCGCAAGGAAGAGGCCGCCGAGGCCCTCAAGCTCACCGCGCTGGATCTCCACCAGCAGGGCATCATCGACCGCATCGTCCCCGAGCCCTTTGGCGGGGCCCACCGCAACTACGACGAGGCCGCCGCCACTCTCAAGCGCCAGATCCAGGAAGCGCTGGCCGAACTGCGCCTCCTCTCCCCGGAGGAGCTAGTGCGCCGGCGGGTGGCCAAGTTCGCGGAGATGGGCGTCTGGACTGAGTAGCGCCCCGGAAGACCTTAGGGGGGCAAAAAAAACAGGGGCAGCCCGCAGGCCGCCCCTAGGTACTCAGACTGTCCGCGCCGGAATCAGCCGCGCCGCACCCGGTCGTAGAGCCTTTCGAGGCGGTCGAAGACCAAGCGGATCATGTCCTCGTCCCAGTCGCCGTCGATGTTGATGTTGAGCACGCCCTGCAGCGTCTCGAGGTAGGCCCGCTGCGGCTCAGAAAGCCCCCGGTTGTTGAAGGGCCGGTCCTGATAGGATGCCTGATCGGCTGACCCGCCCCGGTCGCGGTCAGAGGCCGCACTCCGGTCGGCGCGTTCGCCGGGGGCGGGCCGCTCGCTGCCCCGCCGCGGGGGCTCCGGTTCGGTGGTGTGCCTGGGGGGGGCAACCATCTGGGCGCCCGGCGCCGGCCTGGCTCCCTCCGGGGAGGCTTCGCCGCCTTCCATGTCGGACTCGGCCATCAGAAACTTGAAGAACATCCGCATCTTGGTCGCCGAATCGTTGCCCATGCCGGTCTTGCGGCGGAAGAAGGCGGTCACCTCGTGGTCGGGCAGTTCGCGGTTCTGCTCCCACTGCCTGTGCAATTCGGGATACAGATCCTTGATCACATCCCCTACCGCATGCTTGCGGGTTTCGGGGACGATCAGACGGCGCAGCCGCTCGGTGGGCCGGTGGTCCCGGTCGATCAGGCGCATGGCCTCGATGCCGCGCAGAAAGCGGTAGATCATCGAGGGGGTGCGGATGATGGCCCGCACGTAGTCGCGGTCCACCTGGTCGGGCATCTTGGCCTGGAGCCGGCTGATGAACTTCTCGAACTGGGTCTTGGTGATGTATGGGTACCAGGTCTTGGAATGGCCACCCTGGGCGCCGGACTGTTCCTGGGCCGCCTCGGCGGCCCGGGCCTCTTCTCCGTCTCCTTCTTCCTCGCCTTCTTCGTACTGCTCTTCGGCGATATCGCCGGATTCGTTCATCTCACTCATTGTTTTTCTCCACAAGAGGTGCGGACGACAGGCGGCCTAGGCCCCCTGGGAATACGCGGCAATCACGACCGTGCGTATACCGCCCCGCACGCTGAAATCGCCGGTCACGGTCATCTGCCGCGGGGCGCAGGCCCCCACCAGGTCGTCCAGGATTTTGTTGGTAGCTGCTTCGTAGAAAATGCCCTCCTGACGGTAGGACCACAGGTAGAGCTTGAGGGCTTTCAATTCCAGGCACTTGCGGTCGGGGATATAGGAGATGCGGATGACGCCGAAGTCGGGCTGCCCGGTCTTGGGGCAGACCGAGGTGAACTCCGGGCATTCCATCTGGATGGTGTAGTCCCGTTCCGGATTGGGGTTGGCAAAGGTCTCGAGCTTCCTGCGCGGCTTGGCGGACATCGGTTCTGTCTGTAAGCAAAGTGCTGGGGCTGAACGTTATAAAGGTAGCGGTTTTTGCAGTCCGGGCAAGGGCTATTATTCGGCGAAACGCGCCAGGACATTGGCGGTGAGGCGCGAGACGGCGTCATCGACCAGCAGCGAGCTGATATAGCAGATAGAACCGGTGGAGAAGACCGCTCCGCCGCTGGGGGTGATGTAGTGCGCCATCTCGGCCCCGCCCTGATCCGGATTGAGGCCGCGGGCCACCACCTGGACATTGGCCGGCGAGGAGGGCGAGACCTTGTCGGTTTCGTGGCCCGAAGCTCCGCCGGGGATGCGCATGTGCAGGCTGCGCTGCCCGAAGAGCTGGCTGACCTTCAGACCGGCTCCGGCCGTGATCCAGTGCCGCTCATCGACCACCTGGTAGGGGGCCGCGGTCATCACCCCGGCATCGGTGTAGACCACGCCCAGCAGGCTGGCCTCCGACTCGTGGTAATAGTGGAAGCGGCTCTCAACCCGCTTGGCGCGCAGTTGCCTGGCGTCGCCGTTGCGCACCTTCATGGCGTGCCGGTCGACCAACTCCACCGCGCAGTTGAGGCCGTTGCCGCCCAGGTAGATCAGCTTGCCGCCGCGCTGGTGGACCCACTGTTTGACCGCAAAGTACATGTCCGCCGACCAGTACTCGGGATGGGGGCCGAGGATGAGCACCTGGTAGGCGTCCAGGTCCAGCGCGCCGAAGTGGAGCTGGGTCTCCGAGTACAGATCGTACGCGAAACCCTGGCGCTCCAGCCAGCCCAGCAGCCGCCACTCGGTGGGCGCCACGTGGCAGGCGGCCCGGCCCTCGATGGGGTCGTCCAGCTGCACCTCGAAGGAGACGTGGTTGAGCGGCTCGGGCCGCTCGAAGCTGAGGGGGGCATAGTCCTCGGTTTTGTAGTTGAGAAAGTCGGGATCGGTGTACCGGTCCAGCTCCAGGCGGGCATTGACCGTGGGCCGGGGGGGCAGGCCGTCGGGACTGATGTAGTTGCTGCGCCCGCCGAAATTGTTGTACGCGTTCCAGTTCATGTCCGAGGCCAGCACCGCGATGCGGGCGGCGGGGCGGACGGGGGCCACCACCCAGGGGAAGGAGAAGAAACGGCCGGACTCGGTGCGGGCGTGGAAGTAGTAGAGCCCCGAGCGGGAGGGGGCTTCGGCGTACTGCCTGTGGTGGGGATTGGCGTAGCCGAACTTGTTCCACTGCGCCCCGGTCTGGGTGTAGTCACCGTCCGGGGTGATCTGCACGGTGACCTTGGGTCCGTGCTCGTCGAACCAGCCCAGGGGGCGGATCAGTTCCTTGTGCTGCCCGTAGCGCCACAGCTCCAACTTGTAAGGCTCGGTGGAATGCACGCGGAACTCGGAGCGCTCGCCCGACTGGACGCAACGGGGCCAGGCGTACCCCAGCAGGGCGTGGGAAAGCAGGCGGAACTGGTGGGGCCGCTCCGGGGAGACCACCATCTCCACGCTCTTGGGGCCGTAGCCTTCCTTGTGGAGGGTGACCCTGTACGGGCCGGGCTCCACCGGGGCGTGCACCGCGCCGCTGGCCCGCGAGCGGGCCTCGATGGAAACTCCTTCGCGCTCGAATTCCAACAACACTTCCGGCAGGGCCAAATAGCGCTCATCGCTGACATAACCGACCAGCATGTGGTATGCTCCTCTTCAGCAATAGGGTATGGGGTCTGGCAGGCCGGCCCGGGCAAAGCCGTCCAGCCGCAACCGGCAGCTGTGGCAGCGGCCGCATGCCTGGTCCTCGCGCTGGTAGCAGGACCAGGTCAGGTGCAGGGGGGCGCCCAGTTCCACCCCCCGCCGCACGATGGCCCCCTTGTCCAGGGCGATCAGCGGGGTTTCCACCCGGATGCGGGCCCCTGGCCTGGTGCCCTGGGCGATCATCCGGTTGTACGCGGCGAAGAAAGCGGCCCGGCAGTCAGGGTACTGGCTCTCCTCCTCGTGGGCGCCGATGTACACGCGCCGGGCGCCCAACACCTCGGCCCAGGCCACCGCGACGCCCAACAGATTGGCGTTGCGGAAGGGCACGTAGGTGCTGGGCACCCCCTCGGTCTCGCCTTCGGGCACCGGCAGGGCGGGGTCGATCAGGCTGCTGCCGCCGATCTGCTGCAGATAGGACACCTCGACCACCAGCCGGCGCCCGACCTGGTAGTGGTCGGCGATGGCGGCGAAAGCCTCCAACTCGCGGCGCTCGGTGCGCTGGCGGTAATTGAGGTGGAGAAAGGCCACCTCGCCCCGGTCGGCGGCGATGGCAGCGGCCACGCAGCTGTCGAGGCCGCCGCTGACTAGGGCGATGGCCGGGGAACGAGCCACCCCGCCGCGCTCAGGACCGCAGGCCCAGTTGGCGCAGAATGGTGGACATCATCTCGAAGGCGATGCTGGCCTTCTCGATGCGCATGTGCGGGAAGGTCTCCACCGAGACGCAGCGCTGGTACCCGGCCTGGCCCAGCGCCGCGGCAAAGGTGCGGAAATTCAATTCGTCGCCTTCCTCGCCGGGGATCAGGAAGGTGCTGTAGGGGTACATGCCCTTGACCCCCTTGACGTGGCAATGCACGGTGAGCGGCGCCAGCCGGCGGGTGACCTCCCCGATCTCCGAGCCCAGGTGGTAGAAGTTGGTGATGTCCATCAGCAGGCGCAGGCTGGGGGAGCCCACGTGCTGGATCAACAGGGGCACCTTGTCGGGGGCGTCGATGGTGGTGGCCTCGTGGTTGTGGATGTTCATGGTGAGGCCCAGGCCCTCGGCCCGCCGGCAGATGGGCTTGAGCACCTCGACCAGCAGCTTCCAGGCGAAGGGATCGCCCTTGTCGCCCCCGTACCCGGTGAGGAAGTTGACCCCGCCGGCTCCCAGGGCCAGGGCCACGTCCTGGAGCAGGGCATAGTGGTCCACGGCCTTTTGCTGATCTTCGAGGGCCAGTTGATACAGACCGGGGCCGGCAAAGGGATTGACCACCGCCACCTTGAGGCCATGGTCGCTGACCAGGGTCTTCACCTCTTTGAGCAGGGCGTCGCTGACTTCGCCGGAGCGGATGTGGGCCTCGGGCCCGCACATCATCTCGATGGCGTCGTATCCCACTTCGGAGAGGATCTCCACCACCTGCCTGAGAGGCAGGTCCTTCATGCCGCCGGCGTGGTAGGATATGCCGATCATCGCCTTCCCTTCTGTTGTGGACGGTAGCAGTTCTTAGACTAAGGGAATGAAGGACGGGTGTCAATAGAGAGGGAGCGCGATGTGGCTGCAGGCGGGGTACTGCTGCAACTCGAATCCGGTCAGCACAAAGAGCCCCTGGCGCAACCAGGACCGCACCGGGCCGGCCGGGGCAAAGCGCAGGTCCACCGCGCCGGCGTACCCGTCCTGCAGGCGCGCGTGCAGCGCGGCGCAGCCGGCGTCGGCGCCGGCGGCGATCCCCGCCAGGCCGGGCTCCTCGCCGCTCAACTTTGCCAGCCACACCGCCAGCCGCAGGGCGGGGTGGAGCTGGGACCACTCGGCATAGGCCCCGGAATCGGCCGGGGCGCCCTCAGGCGGGCGGGAAAGTCCCTGGTAGCCCAGCCCCAGCACGCCGATGAAGAAGAGGACCGCCAACAGGCAGGTGCCTAGCAAGGAAGATTTCCACACTCCGGTGATGAAGACCAGCACCAGGGCCAGGGCGCCCACCACCAGGCCGACGACCAGCCCTCCCCATCCCGAGAAGGGGTCCCAGGAGAGCAGGGCCAGTTGCACCCTGAAGGCGGCGATCAGCGCCGCCAGGGCGCCGCACACGGTCCACAGCAGCGAGGCGAGCATACCTTTTTCTCCGGCCCGCGGCGCTAGGCCAGTTCGGCGCTGGGCCTATCCGGAAACCTGTCTGCGGCTGTTGAGCCACTGCCAGCCGCACCAGATCAGCAGCGCGCCGCACAGCAACTTGGCCAGGGTCCACAGCGAGGCGAAGAGCCAGGAGGCCGCCATCCAGGCCAGGGGCAGGGCCAGCAGGATGCCGGCCACCAGCAGGAAGGCGCCGATGAGTTTGCCGATCATGGTCGTCCTCCGCTCAGAGCTTGTTCAGCTTGCGGCGCAGGGCCTGGAGTTCCTCCTCGACCCGCGCCTGGTTTTCCCGGTTGCGCTCCTGGGTATCCCGCTCGGTTTCGCCGGCCAGCTCGCGGCGCAACTGGGCTTCGGCCTCGGCGGCCTCGACGCGCTGCTCCAGCTGCTCAAAGGCCTGCGGTCCTTCCTTCAGCCGCTGCTCCAGCCGCTGCAGATCCGGGCCGGCCCCCTCGCCCCAGCGCCGCTGCAGTTTGGCGCTCTGGTAGCGGGCGATCAGCGCCCCCTGCCTGGCCTGGGCCTGGCGCAGGGAGGCGCGCAGCTGGTCGAGTTCCTCGCGCAGGCGGGCGGTGATCTGCCGGCTCTCTTCGAGGGCGCGGCTCAGTTCATCGGCCTGACTGTTCAGCCCGGCCTTGCGCTCCAGGACCTGGCGGGCCCTGGCTTCGTCGCCGGCGGCCACCGCCTGTTCGGCTTCCCGGCGGTACTCCTCGGCCCGGACCTGGTACCGCTGTACTTCGCGCTCCAGGCGGCGCTGGTCGGCCAGGGCGCCGGCCACCGCCGCGGTGGTCCTGTCCACGGACACTTCCATGTCGCGGACCAGCTGGCGGGCCATCTTCTCCGGATCTTCCAGTTGGTCGAGGGCCTCGTTGAAATGGGCCTTCCAGATGGCGATGAGACGATCTATGCTTCCCATGATCCACACTCCTCTTTGCGGGTTGGCCGGGCGCATCACAGCTCGGCATCCCCAGAGGACGCAAACCCTGTGCCAATGCCGGCAAGGGGGGGTGGGCCACTGCTCAACCTACTGTGCCATCTTCGGTTGAGCGCTGTGCACACCTTGCCATCGACCAGTGCCACCGGGCTTTTTCGCCACTGGGTTGGCGGGGTCCGCCAACCTCACTGGTAGGATTGGAGGAAGCGCTCCTCGATCAGTTCGCTGCCCCGGAGATCGCGGCGGTACCACTTGAGCCGCAGCTCCAGCTTTTCCGCCTCGCTCAGGCCCCATTTCAGCGGCGAGGCGCGCAACTGGCGGGTCAGCTCGCACAGGATCAGGGCCGCGCTCACCGAGAGGTTGAAGCTGCGGGTGAACCCGTACATGGGGATCTGCACCCGCACCTGGGCCGCCTGTAGAGCCTGGTCGCTCAACCCTTCCTCCTCGGTGCCCAGCAGGATGGCCATCCGCCCTTCCAGGCGCAGCTCGTCCAGCAGGCAGTCGTGTTGATTGGGGGTGGCGGCCACCAGCACATAACCGGCCTTTCGCAGCGCCTCCAGGCAGCGGGTGGTGTTATCAGCTTCCGGATCGCAGTAGTGGAAAAGGTCGAGCCACTGGCTGGCGCCCAGGGCCACCTCGGGGTTGACGCGGTAGCGGTAGCGCTCTTCGACGATGTGTACATCCTGCAGCCCGAAGCACTCGCAGGAGCGCAGCACTGCGCTGGCGTTGTGGGGTTGGAAAATGTCCTCCAGCATCACGGTCAGTCGGCGGGTCCGCTGCGCCAGCACCTCTTCGATGCGGGCCCGCCGTTCAGCGGCCAGAAAACCGCCCAGGTGCGCGGCGAGTTCGGCTTTGAGTCCGGCCTCCACGACTACCCCAACAGGCGGCCCAGGGCTGCCTGCAGCGGGCCTTCGAGGCAGGCGCGCAGTGCGGGGTTGGCGTAACCCACCCAGGCCACGTCGCCCTCCACCCCCAGCCTGGCCTGCAGCGGACCGCCCTGGGGATCGGTGACCACTACTCCGGCCTCGCGGGCGATGAGTTCGGTGCACAGGTCATAGGGATGGCTGCAGACCAGGGGCCCCTGGCCACGGCGAGCCAGCAGGGGCGTCATCAGGGGGCGCAGGTCGGCCACAAAGCGGTCGTGGCCCACCAGCAGTTCGTAGAGTTGGCCGCCGCTGGCGATGTACTGGTCTTCAAAGCAGGCCGCCCGGCCAGGCGGGAGCGGGCCGAGCACGGCGCGGATCAACTCCTCGTCGAGGGCCGAGAGCCACTCGCGCGCGCCGGGGAAGAAGCGGACCACCGTGGCAAAGCCGTGGGCGATGGTGGTGGCGGTGGAGGGCCTCAGGAGGAAGGTGTAGCGCTCGCCGCTGAGGCGGTTGAGCCGCTCGGCCTGGGCGCCCTGGCCCTTGAGGGCCCACAGGGTGTCGCACAGGTGCTGCTTGACCAGGGGGATCTCGGTCTGCACGGCCAGCTCGATGTCGTGCAGACCGGTCTGCGGCCCCCAGTTGGGTGCCACCCCGGTGAGGACCCAGGCGCTGCGCTTCTGGTACATCAGGCCGCGGGTCCCGTCTATGGGATCGACGATGATCCGCCACGGCGCCTCCTCCGCGGCGCAGCCCCTGGGCAGCACCACCTGTCCGCCGGGCAGCCCCTCGGCCACCAGCACAATGGGCGAGCACCGGTCCAGCCCCTCGAAGAAGGACAGCAATTCCTCTTCGCCCACCCGGTCCACCGCGTAGATCGTATCCTCTTTGCCCTCGCGGTCGATCAGGGCCAGTTCCTCCACCGCAGCCTGTTCGCAGGCGGCCACTACTGCCTCGCGCAGGCGCTCGTGGAGCTGTCGGATCAGGGGGAGCAACTGGTGGGCGGCGAGCAGCTCGCCGGGGAACAGGAGCTGGCCCGGCATCGGCGCACCTCACAGGTCAACGCGTCTGGATGAAAAATGCCGCGCTAATATACCCCACCCATAGAACGAGGGCAACGAGCAAGGGATATCCTGCATACCCCCACCCCATTGTCGCGCGAGTGATATTTTCTGGTCAAACTGTCACACCATGCAACATATCTTTTTGTTTTTAAAATACTTATATTATTTATATATTTGACAATACGGCATCGAGACCCCCTATGTGCGCAGATACAGGCAGTGGGAACCAGCACAGCGCGAACCTTGAACAGCGCCTTTAAAAGCCATTGGGACGCGGATAAAAATCCTCCGGATACAGAACGACCCTGACCAGACTCAGGCAGAGTTCGGGGCTAAATTAGGCTTCAGCGGGAATATGATTTCAAAGATTGAGCGGGGTAGGTCTGAGCCGACGATGAAATTCCTGCTGCGCTTGTCGGAGCTGACAGGAACAAGGAGGAAGCCGAATCACCTATCTATTCGAGGCACCAGCAGAATATCTTCCCGAGGAATTTGATGAATCTCAGTAATCAGCATAAAGGAGGCTCATATGGAACAGCCAAGCGCAAACGTGCGGATAGCGTTCAGCTCGCTAGTTGCAACTCTGTTTTCTCTGGGCCTGGGCGTGGCTATCGGTCTAGCCAAGCAGCACCCCATGCCCGGAATGATCATAACCATCAACGGCACGATCATGACCGTGGGGTTGTTGGCATTGCCTCTCGTCTGGTGGCGGCACAAGTCCGGGTTTGTGTGCGCCATCGCAGTTGGACTCATCAATGTGATAGGTGATATATTTGCCATCGCTACTGGATTGCCGTTCTCTGAGGGCATGCCGGAAGGAACTATTGCCGTTATAATCTCGCAGATCGTTGTCTCGGCGATAGTGGTATTCTTCTGCATACGGGCGTGGAAGGAATAGCAACTACTTGCGGCACGGCGCATGTTTGAAGTGATAGGAAAGAATGCTTCAGGCAGCAAGTCCTGAAGTAAAAGAAGCTCTAGGGAGGTAAGGTAGCACCCCAGAATAGCGTGAAGTTGGGGTAATTTGCAGCAATTCCCGCCCGTGGGTTTCCCGTTTGGCTATTCAGTCCTGATGAGGGGTTCACGCGAAACAAGGCATAGGAATCCCGGCCCATCAAGCTAGGAGCTTTTTTCCGGGAACGACTCGTTCCTATGGGAGAGACACGCT
>JACPJE010000221.1 GCA_016187725.1 Candidatus Latescibacterota bacterium | reverse complement strand
GGGACGGGCGGGATGAGGCGGGGAAGGAGGTGTCGACCGGGATATATCTGTGTCGGTTGGAGACCGGGGGACATACCTTGGTGCGCAAGATGCTGCTGGTCAAGTGAGGAGCGCGCGTGTCCTTATTGGTCGCTCGCTTCCAAATGGGAGATCGTTCATGAAAACCAGGAACCGGTGCTTTGTTTTGCTCACCATGGTCCTCGCCGGCGAAACGGCAGCGCTTCCCCCGCCGAGAACCTACGATTTGCCGAAGTTCCAAACTCCTCCAGTCCTGGATGGGGTCAGAAGCCCGGGGGAGTGGGATCATACCCTGACCTTTGAGTGCTCGCCGAGCCAGGTCTTGCGCGATGGGCTGTTGTTTGGCTGGCGCAACAGAGAGAACCAGGAGAGTGAGGTGAGTGCCAACCAACTCGTGCAGAGCGCAGGGGAGGACGCCGCCGTCACCAGAACCGACGCCGACTACTCGGCCACCATCTGGCAGGGCTGGGATGACGAAGCGCTTTACTACATCGCCGAGGTCAGAGACAATGCCCGGGATGTGGTGGGGGGGGAGCGGCTGGAAAGCTGGTGGGAACGCGATAGTATGACCCTCTATGTCGACCTCAACGATGAGGACACCGGCGGGGACTGCTGCAGTTCCTACACCAACCTCAATATCATCAACTTCGTGGCCGCCCCGCAGAACTCCAGCCCGGTGACCATCACCCTCGAAAAGACGGTAAACCACGCACGTGAGGCCACCATCCAATCCGCAGACATCGCCGGATTCGAGTACGCTTTCAGGGATGCGGGTGACGAGTTTGGGGGGGAGGCGGACTATGTGATCGAGGGCAAGATCCCCTGGGCGGCGCTAGTCAGAGAAGGCAATCTCCTCTCGGCGCCCGGGGTGGGAAGCGAAATGGGGTTTAGCTGGTTGCCTATAGATCCAGACGGAGATGATGCCTATGGGGGGCAACTCCAGTGTGTCTCATGGGCGACATCGGCCGCAGAGTATGCGGACTGGCGCTTTGCCGATCCGATTCATGTGGTGACGGCCCCTCCCTTCCCGATCCACGAGTTGACGGATGCGGATACGGCGGCGATTGGGTTGCGGGATGGGAGTATTGCCGAATGGGAGGATATCCTGGGCGCGCCGTCCCTGACCGCGGCGGACTTCACGGCTGACCCTTTCGTGGGGGAAGGGGCACCTTATAACCCGGCGGATCTGGACTACCGGATCTGGCTGGGCTGGCACCCGGGCAGCGGCCGGCTCTACATGGCCATGGAGCGGGTGGACGACGTGTACATCAATACCTATCCGGGCGGCAACCTGGGCGACTTGTGGAGATACGACTCGATCGAGTTCATGGTGGATGGGGACCACTCCGGGGGAGACTACACGGGTGCTGCTGATTCCAGCTGGACTCCCGACGAACAGACGCTCAACAACAACCGCACGGCCCAGCAGTATCTGGCCATTGCCGATGCGCCGGATGGACAACATCTAGGCTATACGGGCTGGGCAGGTAGTGTCAGCGACTGGGTTATTAACCCGCCCTTCGCGGATGGCGGAGGCGGTTCCACCGGGACAAACCCCACCACCTCGGCCATCGAGTTCTATGTCACCCCCTTCGACAACCTGATCTGGAACAGCCCCGGCGACAGCAAGGCCTCCGACCTGTTCTCGGGCAAGATCATCGGCTTCCAGATCTCCGTGCCAGATTTCGACACCGCCCCCGAGGAATACCATGCTTTCCATACGCTCGCAGGTCAGCCAGCGACCTGGCGTTATGCGGACCGCTTTGTCGATGGCCGGCTGCTGTCCGACAAGACCAGTACGCCGCCGCCCAGCGAACTGCCCCCTCCCAGGCTCCAGGTGGTCATACCCAATGGGGGACAGAGTTGGTCAGCGCGGCCGGTCAACAACATCTACTGGTTTGCCGATGCGTCCCTGCCGAGAGTGTCCATAGAGTATTCCGTCGACAACGGGGACAACTGGCAGACGATCACGCCCAGCACCGTCAACGACGGGGTCTATGAATGGGCCGTGCCTCCGGATACCACCGAAACCGCATTGGTCCGCATCGCGGACGCCGCAGATGGGGATCCCGTGGACATCAGCGACGCAGTTTTTTCCTTTGCCATACCGCATTCGTTCCCTCCAGAAATCACCAGTTTTTTTCAAAAGCGAGTCGCCATATTTCCCGGGGAACCACTTGATCTATACGCCCAGACCAACGGGACAGGAGAGACTGCTTCGGTCTATGTAGAGATTCGCAAGGACACCTTAGTTGCGGTGGTTTCGCTGGCAGACAATGGGATTTCCCCGGATCAGACGGCCGGGGATGGTATGTATAGCGGTCAGTGGTCAGGTGCTGACCAGGTGGGGTTTTATTCATGGAAGGTGTTTTCTGAAAGTTTCAGCGGGGCCAGGGATTCTTCGTGGACCGCTGGACTGCAAATCGCGCACACCATTGTCTCTATCCCTGCCATTGCACTGCTCTCTCCCGAAGCGCTGGCTTCTGCCAGGGTGCCCTTGTTGATCGAGGACGATGGGAATGGGTATCTGAGCCTGGGCTTTTTGGCGGCTTCTTTTGACATATATCATTGGAAAGGATCTGCGGAAACACCATCGCCAGTCGATCTGGATGGGATCAGCTTCGCGGGCACTGAATTGGCCGATGACACTCTTCTGGTGCAGGCCTCCGAGGAGGTTGATGAGGGAAATACAGAGATAATGCACGTGGCGCTGGCCAGCGCCAATCTGTTGCGCGTATCCGCCGGACCTGGTCCAGCCCAGGAGATCATGGCCTACATCAATGTAAATTGGGATTCAACTTATCAGATTCAAGGTTCCGAGATGAACGTCTCCAGTGTCCTTTTCGATGAAGACAATCTAGGGGTTGCACCTTCTTGTTGTGGTTTCTTGGAAGTGGGCCGCGGGGATGTGGATACCAGCCGGGTCATCGACAGCTTCGACGCTTCCCTGGTGCTGATGGACGTAGTGGGCCATGTCGATCTGAGTTGGCCGGATAGTCCTCTCAATACGCCGGTAGAGGGCCAATATGGGTTCCAGGTGCCAGCCGTTGCCGCTTATATGGCGGAGGTCTCTGGCCAGCTGGGGATCACGGCGCTGGACGCGGCGCTGATCATGCGGCGGGAGGTGGGGATTATCAGCCACTTCCCAGCGGAGGAGGGCTACTACCGGGTGTGGGATCCGCCTGAGGAGTGGTGGAATCCGCCTACCCCGGCGCCGGTCGCCAAGCCGGTGGCCGTCGCTTCCTCCCTGGCACCGATGCGGAAGGTGGTCTCGCTGGGCGCGGTAGAGGAACGCGACGGGGGCGCGCTGGCGGTGCCGGTGGTGATCGACCAGATGGAAGGGGTGTTGGCCGGCAGCTTTTCGCTGCGGTACGATCCGCGCACTCTGCAGCCGGCCGGGGTGCGGACCGGGGCGCTGACGCGCGACTACCTGCTGGCGGACCGGGCCGAGGGGGGAGTGGTGCGGGTGGCCTTTGCCGGGTCGGCGTGGCAGGCCGGCTCCGGGGCCCTGGCGGAGGTGTTGTTCCAGCAGTTGGGGGTTGGGGGAGAGGTGGGTGTGCTGGCATTGGGGGAGGTGCAGCTCAACGAGGGGGATGTGGAGGTGCAGGTGGTGGGGTCAGGAGGGGAGGTTTTGGGCCTGCCGCAACAGACGACGCTGTATGCGAACTATCCGAATCCCTTCAACCCGAGCACCGCACTCCGCTACGAGTTGTCGCGCGGGGGGGTGGTGCGGTTGGGGGTGTACAACTTGGTGGGTCAGCGGGTGCGGGAACTGGTGTCGGGTCGTCAGCAGGCGGGTCGGTATGTGGTGGAATGGGATGGTCGGGACGAGGGTGGCCGGCCAGTGGGCAGCGGGGTGTATCTGTGCCAGTTGCAGACGGAGGAGGGGACCCTGGTGCGCAAGATGCTGCTGGTCAAATAGCATCACCACCTGAACAGGTCCTTCCTGCCAGCAGGCAGGGTTTGATCTAGGAGTCGATCCAATGAGATCGTTGCGCAATTCCTGGCTGGTAGCAAACTTGATCGGGGGACTGGTCCTCCTCTTGCTAGATCATCCCAAGGCAGTGGCCGGACCCGTGCGCGTCAGTATCCCCGATACCCTGGTGCCGGCCAACCCCACCCTGGTTTTGCCCGTGTACATCGCCAACCCAGATGCGGAGGATATCTTCTCGGTCAGGTTAGCGGTAACCTATGACCCTGGTGTTTTGCGAGCTACGGGGATCTCGCGCGAAGGGACAGTGGCTTCAGGCTGGGCTTCTAGCCATAACCTTCTCTCTCCCGGGACCCTTCTTCTCTCCCTTGCCAATAGCCAGCGGCTCGCTCAGGGGGGGGCGCTGGTCTTCCTCCACTTCGAGGTCCTGGGGGTTGTGGGGAGTGAGACCTCGCTCCACTTCTCTGAGCTGATATTCAACGAAGGGCAACCAGAGGCTCTGCCCGTGGATGGCAGGGCGCGCCTGGTCGCTGCGCCACAGGCCAACTTTGAGGGGAATCCCCGGAGTGGCATCTCTTCGCTCGCCGTGCAGTTTACAGACTCCTCATCAGGGCTGATCAATACCTGGCTGTGGAACTTCGGCGATGGGGGTACGAGCACGGCGCAGAGTCCATCGCACACCTACAGCAGTGTGGGGACCTATACGGTGTCGCTGAGGGTGACCGGTCCAGGGGGCAGCGACACGAAGACGGTGAATAGCTATATCTCTGTTACGTCCCCTCCTCCTCCTCCCCCTCCCCCGTCAACACCAGCACCAACACCAACACCAGCACCAACACCAGCACCAGCCCCCTCCCCCCCTCCCCCTCCACCGGTGGCAGATTTTGAGGGATCGCCGCGGAGTGGCGCTCCGGGTTTGGCGGTGCAGTTTACGGATCGCACCTCAGGTGGTCATGATCTATGGCTTTGGAATTTCGGAGACGGTGGGAGCAGCGCTAGCCAAAACCCCAGTCATATTTACACTGGGGGAGGAACCTACACGGTAAGCTTGGAGGTGCAAAACGCTGCGGGCGCCGTCAGTACGAAGAGCCAGGCCAATTACATCACCATTGTCAGTACTCCGCCGACGGCCAGCTTCACTGTTGGCCAGTCGGTGGTGGTGACAGGGGAGCAGGTGGTATTCAGGGATGGCTCTGCCGGGAGTATCACGTCGTGGTTGTGGGATTTTGGGGATGGCCAGACCAGCACTGAGCAGAATCCGGTGCACCGTTACGCTGCGGCAGGCACTTTCAGTGTGAGCCTGACAGTGCAAGGACCTGGGGGAAGGCATACCCAGGCTCAGACGAACGCGATTCAGGTAAACAACCGGGCTCCGGCGATCGCCCCAGCGATTGGGGATGTTTCGGCAGCTGAGGACAATGCCATCACCCTGGACCTGACCGGAAATGAGACCGATGACCAGGACTCGGGAGCTTCTTTGAGCTGGAATGCAGCGATTTTGCAGGGGGCGGAGTTGTTGTCCTCCTTCACTGCGGAGGGTGGAGCGGAGGATGTTTTCACCTTCCAGCCGCAGGCCAATGTCTCGGGTCAGGTGCGGGTGCGTTTCACGCTGAGGGATCACCAGGGAGCCACAGCGGTACAGGATGTGGGATTGGCGTGGACTTCCCAGCCCGATGCTCCTGAGGTCTTTTCGCCCAGTCCGGCGGACGGTACTGTGGACTTGCCCACCTCGGTGCAGCTGAGTTGGCAGGGCCGGGATCTCGATGTGGGTGAGGTGCTCAGCTTTGAGGTGCGTTTAGGGGTGGTGAGTCCCCCGGCCACAGTGGTGGCCAGCAATCTGGGGCAAACATCGGTGGCCCTGGAGAACTTGGAGAGCCAGCGCACCTATTTCTGGCAGGTCACTGTGCGCGATGGGTCGGGCTTGAGCACTGCTGGACCGGTGTGGCGATTCACCACCTTGGCCGACCGGGTGGCGCCTGCCATCGTTCTGGGGCCTTCTATTTTGGGGATCACGACAGTACAGGCGGCGGTGGAGTGGACGACGGATGAGGCCAGTACCAGTGTGGTGGAGTACGGCCTGCAGGCGGGTTTGGCGGGTGCATTGCGCAGTGAGATCAGTACCCCGACGGTCAAGCACACGGTCACCTTGAGTGGTTTGCGCGCGGACACCACCTACTATTTCCAGGCATTTTCGCAAGACCCGTCGGGGAATGTCTCAGCCAAGAAAACGGGTCAGTTTCGGACGCTGGCGCGACCGGATACCCTGGGCCCCCAGATCACCGAGGGGCCCACGGTGTTGGGGATTGCGACCACCGCGGCGACGGTGCAGTGGCGGACGGATGAGGCGGGCACGAGTGTGGTGCGGTATGGCAACCGCGCGGACCTGAGCGGGACTCTGGAGAGCCGCGGGGGGGACCTGGGGGTCAGTCATGGGGTGGCTTTGAGCGGTCTGCGCGCGGATACCACGTACTATTATCAGGTGTTTTCCCTGGACGCGTCGGGAAACACCTCTGCCCGCAAAGGAGGTCAATTCCGGACGCTGGCGCGGCCGGACACCCTGGGCCCCCAGATCACCGAGGGGCCCACGGTGTTGGGGATTGCGACCACGGCGGCGACGGTGCAGTGGCGGACGGATGAGGTGAGCACGAGTGTGGTGCAGTATGGCTTGACCCCGGGTTTGGGCCTGGTACGCCAGGAGGCAGATTTAGGTACCAGGCATGCGGTGGTGCTGACAGGCCTGGTGGCGGACACGACGTATTTTCTGCGCATCAGCTCGGTCGACGGGGTGGGCAATGCTTCAGGATTCAAGGAAGGACGCTTCCGAACCGCTGCGGTGGCAGACACCCTGGGGCCGCGTATTCTGAGCGGTCCAACCATTGGGGGCAGGACCCCCCAGACGGCTATCGTCAGTTGGAGTACGGATGAGCTGAGCGATAGCCGGGTGGAATTCAGTCTGCAGGCGGATCTGTCGGGAGGGCAAGTGGTGGAACAGGCAGCGATGGTGCTCTCCCATACGGTAGTATTGACGAATCTGCAAGCGGCGAACAGGTATTTCTTCCAGATCCGTTCTCGGGATGCCAGCAACAATGGGTCCCTTCTCAAGCGCGGGGATTTCCAGACCTTGGCCGTGCCCGACACCCTGCCCCCGCGGCTCACCAATGGGCCAGCGGCGTTAGCCATTACCGACCGGAGCGCCCAGCTGCAGTGGGAGACTGACGAGGAGGCCAGCGGGCGGGTGGACTATGGGGTATCGGCATTGGTGCAAATGGCCACGGAACCTCAGTTGCGGCGCCGGCAAGCTACAGTGCTGACCAATCTCCTGCCGGCGACCACCTATAATTACCGCCTCACCACGGCCGACTTGAGTGGAAATCAGCAGGTCAGCAAGGTCTTCAGCTTTGCGACCCTGGCTGCTCCTGACACTGCGCCGCCGGTGATTACGGCTGGGCCGGTGACCGTCACCCGCCTGCACAACCTGGCGATCATCGAGTGGTCTACAGATGAACCTAGCGATTCGGAAGTGGCCTTTGGCCTGACGGCGGACTACGGCCAGGGGCTCAGTTTGCCGGCAGATGTCAGGGAGCATCGGGTACAATTCACCAATCTGAAGGCCGGCACGACCTACCATTATCGGGTAAGTTCAGTCGATGCCAGTGACAATGGTCCGGTATACAGTGGGGATCGGGCTTTTACCACCTTAGCCCTAGCGGACACCGTGGCCCCCCGGATTACAGCCGCCCCGGTGCTTTTGGAGCGCACCAATGACGCCGCGCTCATCAGTTGGAGGACCGATGAGCTTGCCGATGGTTTTGTCGAGTACGGTCCTGACCCCAGCTATGGGTCGACTGCCAGCCAGGAGGAGGATGAACTGGTCCATACCGTGCGCTTGACGAATTTGCGGCCGGCCACCTTATACCACTACCGGGTATCCTCGACGGATCCGGCGGGCAATGGGCCGATCCTCAGCCAGGGAGACTTGAGTTTTTTCACCCGGGCGGCTCCAGATACCTTGCCGCCGGTCCTGGTGGTGGATCCTTTTGTGACTTCCAATACCTCGACGCAGGCGACCCTTCAGTGGGTCACGGACGAACCTGCGGACAGTCGGGTGCGCTATGGCCTGGGGTCAACGTTGGGGATGGAACAAGTGTGGCCCGAAGCGGTGGTGGTCCACACCGTGGAGTTGAGCAATTTGCAGCCTGGACAGGAGTATGCTTTTCAGGCAGCGTCTACGGATGCCAATGGCAATGGGCCGAGTCAAAGCGCGGTATTGCGCTTCCGGACCCCGGCAACGGCCGATACCGTCGCGCCGGCCTTGTTGTCAGGGCCGACGGTGCGCAACCTTACTGCCAGGGCTGCTTCCATAGAGTGGATTACGGATGAGCCGGCCAACAGTGTGGTGGATGTGGGGGTGAGTGAGGGGTATGAGTCAGGGCATCAGGAGCGCGGGGAGCGGGTGCAGGTGCACGTGGTGCCACTTTCCAACCTGATCCCGGGGACCCTTTACCATTTCAAGATTGCTTCGACTGATCGCAGTGGCAATGTGCTCACTACGGATCCCCGGGGGACCAGCCAGACCAGCCAGGATCACACCTTCCGCACCCTGGCGGCCGAAGATGTGAACCCGCCGATCTTTCTGGAAGGGCCGGTAGTTTATACCCGGGATCAGGGTGCGGCGGTGGAATGGAGGACAGACGAGCCGGCGCGTTATGAGATTGTCTACGATACGGCGCCGACCCTGAACAGTGCGCAGCGAGAGGTGATTCAGAGCAATGAGTTGAAGGAACGCCAAACAGCAGAATTGGGGCGGTTGGTACGCGGGACGCCGTATTACTACCAGCTGACAGTTTGGGATCAGGACAACAACCAGCAGGTGGCGACGACGGTGGGGGGCGGTGGACCTTTGGGCAAAGTGGCCAAGTTGGCCCAGCCACCCGGGGGTGGGGGCAGCTTTGTAACCCTCCAGGAACCAGATACCCAGTATCCGGTCATCCTGTCTCAACCACGAGTGACGGCCAAGACGGCTTCGAGTCTGATCATCGAGTGGACGACCGATGAACGCAGTGACAGCAAGGTGGATTTTGGCTTAGGGGGACAGTTGGACCAGCAGGGGGGCAGTCCGTACGATGAACTCCAGCACCTGGTCATCCTCAGCCAACTGCGACCTGGACAATCCTACAGTTTCCAGACCGGTTCTACCGACCCCAGTGGCAATGGGGCGACCAGGAGTGCCAAACTGGTGGCTAGCACCGAGACTGAACTGGATCTGGCGCCTCCACAGATTATTGGCACCCCCAAGATCGCCTTGCTCACCGACCGCCTGGCGACGATTGAATGGGTTACGGACGAATTGAGCACCTCGGTGGTGGAGTTTGGCAGAAACAAGCTGGAGACCCTGCGCGAGGATGCTGAACTGACCAGCCGACACCGGATCACCTTGACCAATCTGACGGTGCAGACAAGCTACCGGTATAAGGTCCACTCAAAGGATGCGAGCAACAATGGTCCTACCTCTAGCGCGGAGTTGACCTTCCAGACCGAGGCAGCGGCTGACCTGCAAGCGCCTAAAATCGTAAAGGCGCCACAGGTGATCACCAAAACCAATACCGCCGTGACAGTGGCTTGGGAAACAGACGAATTGGCAGACAGTTTCATCGACTATGGAATTCAGGAGGAACAGCTCGATGAGCTGAGCGGCAGCCCCGAATTTGTGCAGGAGCACCGGCTGACCTTGACCAACCTGCAGCCGGCAACCACCTATTTCTACCGGGTGGGCTCTATTGACCAGAGCCGCAATGAACCGACCAAGAGCACGGTATATCAGTTTACGACCGAGGCGCACCGCGATAGCCTGGCGCCGGCAGCGCCCGCCGGGGTGAGGGTGCGGGCAGGCAGCGAGACGATAGCGATCTCCTGGACGCCCAATACGGAAAGTGATCTGGGCGGATACAATGTCTATCGCCGTGCGACCGGCGGTAATATGGGAATGGTTGCCAGTCAGTTACAGGCGACCTCGTTTGTGGATAAGGGTTTGAAGAATGAGGTTTCCTATACCTACCAACTCACCGCGGTTGACCAGGCGACGCCTCCCAATGAAAGTACATTTTCTAGTCGAGTAATTGGTAAGACTTCCACCCAGAACGCCCTAGTGGCACCGGTGGCCCAGGGGGTGAGTGCTGGGCCAGGTTCTGCCATCTTGAGAGTCTACAATGTGACTACTGCTGATACAGGAACAGTGCTGACCTATACCTTCCAGGTCTCGACCAATCCAGGTTTTACTGACCTGGTCGCTGGGGGGGGGCGGATTCCGCAGGGTCAGGATAAAACCACCGCCTGGACCTTTACGCGATCTCTGGCCCTCAAAACGGACTATTGGTGGCGGGCACAGGCCACGGATGGGGTGTTTGACAGCCCCTGGATGGTCCCGGCCAGTTTCCAGGTGGTGGGCTTGGTCGGGGATTTCGACGGGAATGGCCGGGTCGATTTCGACGATTTCTTTTCCTTTGCGGACCACTTCGGGCAAAGCGCGGGAACGGCAGTCTGGAATCCGGTGTATGACCTGAGTGGAAACCGGAGCATCGATTTCGACGATTTCTTCCTTTTTGCTGACCACTTTGGCGAGGGGGCCGGAGCCTCCAAGTCCGGGCTGGCTGAGGAGAAGGGGGGGACTCAGCCTATTCAGGCGCGCCTGCGCCTGGTCAGTCTGACCTCCGAACGTGCCGTGGTGGTCCTGGGGATCGAGGCCCCCACGCCCCTCCGTGGGCTGGGGGTGGTGCTCCGGCACGCGCCTGGGGTCGAGATCCAACTCCCCGCGCCAGAGATCCGCAGCGAGGGAGGCACCCGCCTCCTGGAAGGGGTGCTGGCCAAGAAGGAGGGCCGGACCTCGGTGGGGAGGTACTGGCTTTCGGGAGAGACCTCTCCAGCGACCACGCGCTGGGAACTGGCCTTTACCCTCTCGCCCACCGCGGTCGGCAGCGAGATCGCCCTGGAGGAGTTGTGGGTGATGGACCAAGAGCACCAGCGCACCCGCCTGGAGGAGGTCGGGCGGGTGAAGCTCCTGCCGCAGGCCTATACCCTGGGACTGCCCTACCCCAATCCCTTCAATCCCGCCGTGCAGATCCCCTATGTGCTGCCTGAAAAAGCGAGCGTCGCCGTCCAGGTCTTCAATATCCTGGGACAGCAGACCCGCATCTTGGTGAGGGGGGTGCAGGAAGCCGGATTCTACCGGGCGGTGTGGGATGGCCGGAATGATTCGGGGCAGGAGGCGGGGAGCGGTCTGTACTTTGTACGCGTGGAGGTCGGGACATTCCACGAGACGCGCAAGATAGTGTTGCTAAAATGAATCGAGTGGGTATCAAATTGCGGGCACAATAGCAAGTCCTGGGAAAGCTGGCCAGGACGACCACAAGCTGGCCCAAAGAAGAGACCCCACCAGCCAGCCTCGACTGATGGAGTTCAGTTTGATGCGCTCCGGCTGCGCTGTTCCTCGATTTGCGCGAAGAAGGCCCTAGTGGCCCAGTTGGGAAGCGCTGGGGAATTCGGGCAACCCGACGGCGGTCCAGATCGCCCGCAGCACGGCTTCGGCCAGGGCTTCGGCTGCCAGGAAGCCCACCAGCAGGGGATCGGCCTGCTGGCCCGCGCGGCCGGTGGCCAGGGCGAAGAGGGCGTCCCCGTCCAAAGGGGTATGGACGGGGCGGATGGTACGGGCCAGGCCGGCGTGGGCCATCTGGGCCACCTTGGCGGCCTGGGTCTTGGTGCATCGGGCATCGGTGGCCACCACCCCGATGGTGGTGGCCTGGCCGGGTTCGAGCAGGGTGGGCAGTTCGCCCCGCAGGATGGCCTGGGGGGCGTCGAGCAGGCGCCGGCCATCGTGGGTGCGCGCCCCGGCGACCAGTTCGCCGGTATGAGGATCGAAGATGTCGCCCAGCGCATGCGCATTGACCACCACCAGGGCCCCCACCGTGATCCCTCCAGCGCTCAGCGAGGCGGTGCCCAGACCGCCCTTCATGGCCCGCTGCAGGCCGTAGAGCTTGCCTATGGTGGCCCCGGTTCCGGCTCCCACGCTGCCCTCGGCAGGAGGGGTGGTGGCCGCGGCCAGACAGGCCTGGTACCCGGCCTCGGCGCCTGGCCTGACCTTCGGATCGCCCAGCCCCAGGTCGTTGAGGATGGCCGCCGCGACGATGGGCACCCGGGCCGCCCCCGCGTCGAAGCCGATGTCCTTTTCCTCCAGATAGCGCATCACCCCCGAGGCGGTATCCAGGCCAAAGGCGCTGCCCCCTGAAAGCACCACGGCATGGAGCTGTTCCACGGTGTTGAGGGGGGAGAGCAGTTCGGTCTCACGGGTGCCCGGGGCGCCGCCGCGCACCTCCACCCCGGCCACGGCGCCTTCCTCGGCCAGCACCACGGTGCAGCCAGTGGGCCGCTGGCGCGAGGTGAAGTGTCCCACCTTCAGTCCCGCCACTTCGGTGATCGCCCCCCCTGGTTTCAACTCGCGTCTGGCCACTAAGCCCAGCTCACCAGCCCCAGGTCCAGGGGGTCGCGCAGGTCGGGATGGCAGGGAACCACCCGCACCGTGTACCCGTGGGTCCCCGGGTTGGTGCAGGGAAAATCGCCGGCGAAGAGATGGCAATGACCATCGGTCAGGCCCTGGTAGGCCAGGGACAAGGTCTCGGTGTGGACGAGTTCCCGCTGGGCGTTGACCTTGCCCATATAGAGTTCTACCTGCACGTCGCCGGGGGCCAGCTGGCCCAGGTCGAGGGCGACGCGCAGCGGGATGCGCATGCCCACCCGGGCCTGAGGGGGGATGGAGGCCTCCACCTTTTCGATGCGGACCTGGGACCAGTAGGCGCGCACGTGGCTCTTCCACTGGCTCAGCCGCTGGATGCGCTCCCGGTCGCTGTTGAGCTGCTCCCAGCGCAGCTGGTTGGGCAGGTAGAGCGCTTCGGCGTACTGGCGCACCATGCGGTTGGTGTTGAATACCGGAGCCAGGGAATGGATGGTCTCCCTGACGCGGGCGATCCAGGCGGGGGGAAGGCCCTGGGCATCCCGCTCGTAGAAGAGGGGGAGCACCTCGGTCTCCAGCAGGTCGTAGAGGGACTGGGATTCGACCTGGTCCTGGTAGTTGAGTTCCTCGTAGGTCTCGCCCCGGCCGATGGTCCAGCCGGCGTGCAACTCGCAGGCCTCCACCCACCAGCCGTCCAGGACGCTGATGTTGAGCACCCCGTTGAGGGCGGCCTTCATGCCGCTGGTCCCGCTGGCTTCCTGGGGCCGGCGGGGGTTGTTTAGCCACACGTCGCAGCCCTGGACCAGGTAGCGGGCCAGGTTCATGTCGTAGTCTTCGAGGAAGAAGAGCCGGCCGGCAAAGGGCTCCTGCCGCGAGAACGAGATGATCTCGCGGATCAGTTCCTTGCCGGGATGATCGTGGGGGTGGGCCTTGCCGGCAAAGAGGATCTGCACCGGGCGCTCGGGGTCGGTCAGCAGGGCGGCCAGGCGCTGGGGGTCGCGGAAGAGCAGGGAGCCCCGCTTGTAGGTGGCGAAGCGCCGGGCAAAGCCGATGGTCAGGGCCTGGGGGTTGAGGCCCTGCAACTGGCGCTCGATCTGGGAGATGCCCATGCCCTGCCTGGTGAGCTGGTTGCGCAGATGGAAACGCACGTAGGAGACCAGGCGCTGGCGCCGGTACTCGCGCACGCTCCACAGCTCCTCGTCCCGCACCTGGTCCAGGGCTTTCCAGCTCTGGGGGTCGGCAGGTTCCAGGCGCCACTTTTCCCCCAGGTGGCGGTCGAAGAGATCGGCCATCTCCAGGGATGCCCAGGAGGGGGTGTGCACCCCGTTGGTGATATGGGTGATGGGGACTTCGGACTCGGCGATACTGGGCCACATCCCGGACCACAACTTGCGCGAGACCTGGCCGTGCAGGCGGCTGACGCCGTTGGCCTGGGCCGAAAGGCGCAGGGCCAGCACCGTCATGCAGAAATCGCTGCCCCAGTCCTCGGGGTTGACCCGACCCAGCCCCAGGAACTCCTCGCGGGAAAGCCCCAGGCGCTCCCGGTACGCACCCAGATAGGCCTCGACCAGGTCGGGGGGGAACCAGTCGTTGCCAGCCGCCACCGGGGTGTGGGTGGTGAAGAGATTGCCGGCGGCGGTGGCTTCGCGCGCCGCGGCAAAGGAGAGCCCCTGTTCCTCCATGAGCAGGCGGATGCGCTCCAGGGCCTGGAAGGCCGAGTGCCCCTCGTTCATGTGGCAGATGGTGGGGTGGATGCCCAGGCTGAGCAGGGCGCGCAGGCCGCCGATGCCCAGCAGGATCTCCTGGCGCAGGCGCATCTCCTTGTCGCCCCCGTAGAGCAGGGCGGTGATGTCGCGGTCTTCGGGCCGGTTGCGCTCCAGGCTGGTGTCCAGCAGGTGGAGGGTGACCCGGCCCACCTCCACCGACCAGACCTGAGCCCAGACCGGTCCGTGGGGGTAGACCACCTCGACGACCAGCGGATCGCCCGAGGGAAAGCGCACCGGGCGCACCGGCATGAGGTCGAAATCGCTTTCGGGGTAATTCTCCAGTTGCCAGCCGTCGGGGTTGAGGGCCTGGTGGAAATAGCCCTGCCGGTAGAGCAGACCTACCCCCACCAGGGGCAGCCCCAGGTCGCTGGCGGCCTTGAGGTGGTCGCCGGCCAGCACGCCCAGGCCGCCCGAGTAGATGGGCAGGCATTCGGCCAGGCCGAATTCGGCCGAGAAGTAAGCGATTTTCAGATTCTGGTAACCCGACTGCTGCTGCAACTGGCGGGGCAGGGACTGGTAGCGGGAGAACTGAGAGAGGATGTTCTTGACGGTTTCCTTGGTCCGGCTCTCCCTGGCCAGTTCCTCGAGTTGACGCTGGCTCAGCGAGGAGAGAAAGCGCAGGGGATTGCGTCCCGACACTATCCACGCCTCGGGATCGATCTGGTAGAAAAGGCGGATCAGGTCGCGGTTCCAGCTCCACCACAGGTTGTACGCCAGGTCCCACAAGGGAGCGAGGTCTTCGGGAAGATCCGGGAGAATGTGGAAGGAAGACAGTGATTTCATGGAGGCGGCTGTCGTTTCTCTCTAGGAGGTGGAATAGGGAACATGACAATATAGCCACTGCGTTCTGGTCGCGCTATATTACGGGGGGGTTCCTGACCTACAGGAGGAGAGATGCGCGCCAAGCCTCAAGTGATGCTCAGCGGCTTTGCCGACGAGGGCGCCAAGCCCGCCAGGGAACAGTTGACCATGCTGGCCGCCCTGGGGATGTCCTATTACAGCCTGCGTTTTGTGGACCTGGGCGGGGGGGTGAAGAACGCCATGCAGCTCAACAAGGGAGAGGTGCGCCGGCTCCGTGAACTGCACGCCGAATTCGGCCTGAAGGTCGCCTCCCTGGGCTCGCCCATCGGCAAGGTCAAGCTGCTGGACGTGGAGGACGGCACCCACAACCGCTACGTCCCCTTTGCCCGCTATTTGAAGGAGGAGGTGGCCAGGGCCATCGACTTGGGCATGGCCTTCGAGACCAGGCTGATCCGCGGCTTTTCCTTCTACCATCCCCGGGGTAGCCGGCCCGAGGAGCACCTGGACCAGGCCGCCGGGCAACTGACGCGCATCGCCGAGAAGTGCGGGGAAGCCGGGGTCTTTTTCGGCCTGGAGGTGGAGGCCAACCTGGTGGGGCAGAACGGGCGGCTGCTGGCCCAGCTCCACCGCATGGTGGACCATCCCCATCTGGTCCTGGTCTTCGACGGGGGCAACCTGGCCAGCCAGAATCTCAAACCGGACCAGACCTTTGCCGAGTACCGGGCCATGCGGCAGGGGTTGGGCTGGATGCATATCAAGGATTACCGCATCGACCCCCGCCTGGGGTGGAAGGGATTTGTCGATGAGGAAAGGCTGAAGAATTTCGTCCCCGCCGATCAGGGAGACGCCGCCCACGAGGCGGTGCTGCGGGACTTCAAGGGACATCTGCCCGCCCTGGAGCGCAGGCTGAAGCGGCTGGGGTTGCCCGGGGTATTCCTGGACCTGGAGCCCCACCTCAAGGGCGGGGGGCAGTTCGGCGGTTACAGCGGGCCGGACGGCTTCGGGGTGGCCTTGCGCTCCCTGATGCGGCTCTTGGACTACGTGGGGATCGGGTACAGATTGACCGATTACGCGGATATCCAGAAACAAAAAATGTAGGGGCGCACGGCCGTGCGCCCCTACACACCAATCACAATCCCATTTCCACCAATTTCTGGTGGGCCTTCCTGAAGGCCGGGCTCTTGTCGTCCTCGATGATTTCCAGGTTCACCCCCCGCTCGAACCCGGGGATACTGCCCCGGTAGAAGGTCTGCTGGTAGGCCGGCTCATGGGTGAACTCCCAGACCCGCCGCTGCCTGCCCGATATGGGCCAGCTGATGCGCAGGATGCGCTTGCGCGCCTTGTAGCGGGTGGTCGGGGTGGGCTCGTTTTCATCCACCCGGTATTTCTCGATGGCTCTCTCGTCCACTTCCACTCCCAGACCGGGCGCGTCCGGCACCTCGATGTACCCGTCCACCACCTGCAGGCGCTTCTTGAGCAGGTCGTGCTTCCACAATTCGTGGCAGGTGATGTAGGGCAGCTGGGCATGTGAGAGGGTGGAGCCCAGGTGCACGGCAAAGGCGGCGGTGAGGCCGGCGCCCACCATCTGCAGCCAGAAGACCTTGTTGAAGCCGGCGGCCAGGGTGGCCTGCCTGCGGGTCTCGGTGGCGCCCCCGCCGATGACAAAGCCGTCGCTGGCGTGGGCGTGCAGCACCGCCTCGTTGAAGTGTTCGACAATGGGTTTGCGCACCCGTTCGCGCAGGATGCGGGCCCCGGTGGGGTCCTGCCCCAGGTAGAAGGGGCTTTCGTAGATGCCCACGTTGGGGTGTTCGTCGAGCTTGCTCAAAATCATTTCGGCCCTGGCCTGGTTGAGCAGAAAGCCGTTGAAGTCCACGTCGAATTTGTAATCCGGGGTCACTGCCTTGCCCACGGTGGTCACCTGGTCGATGATGTCGCGCCAAGGCCGGGCTTTCATTTTGAAGCTGGTGTAGCCGCGTCTGATGGACTCTTTGGCTTCGGCGGCCCAGTCGGCCGGGGGCATGTCGATATCCCACCAGGACATGGGGGAGCGGCGGCGCAGTCTGGGGCCCAGCAGAGCGTGGACCGGGACGCCGGTGGCCTTGCCGGCCGCGTCGAAGGCCGCCACCTGGGGCCCGAAGCCGATGCTGTCGTCGTGCATGATCGCGAAGGGATTCCTGCCCACCAGGTGCCCCACTTCCCAGCGGCCTCCCTGGCAGTCGCCGTACCCGACCACGCCCTTGTCGGTGACCAGGCGGTACACATAGACGCGTTCGTCGTGGGTGGAGGCCCTCTGCATGGCGCGGGTCACCCGGTCGGCGTAGAAAGGGATGTTGAGGGCGATGCGTTCGGCGCGGACGATTTTCATCGGGACGGATCTCCTGTGAAGGGGAAGGTAGGGGCGGACGGCCGTCCGCCCCTACAGCGGAGGTATGCAAAAAATATGTCTGTCTGCACCTGTGGGCAACAAGGAGGAGAACATGGATCAGCGCTACGGTGAATTCATCCGCCGGGTCAGGGAACTGGCTGACCTCAGCCACGCCCAGGGGCTGCTCTCCTGGGACCAGGAGACCTACATGCCGCCCAGGGGAACAGGACCCCGGGCCCGCAGCCTGGGCACCCTGGCGGGTATCTACCACGAAAAACTGACCGATCCCGCGCTGGTGGCCCTGGTGGAGGAATTGCGGGGGCGGGAGCTGAGGGGCGACGAGGAAGTCAATGTGCGCTATGTGGAGCGGGATCAGCGCCGCGCCCTGAAGATCCCCCGCGAGTTGGTGGTGGAGTTGAGCCAGACCCAGTCCCTGGCCCACGAGGTCTGGGTGGAAGCCCGCAAGAAGTCGGACTTCCCGCTCTTCAGACCCTGGCTGGAGAAGATCCTGAACCTCCAGAAGGAAGTGGCTCACCGGGTGGGCTTCGAGGGGAGCATCTACAATGCCTTTTTGGATGAATACGAGCCTTATGCCCGGGTGGAGACGGTGGCCCCCATGCTGGAGCAGTTGCGATTGCGGCTGGTGCCCCTGGTGGAGCGCATCGGGGCCACGGGCAGAAGGCCGGCAGCGGGGATCCTGGACCAGGAGTTCCCCGTGGACCGGCAGGAAGCCTTTGGCCGGCAGGCGCTGGTGGACCTGGGTTTCGACCTGGAGCGGGGCCGACTCGACGTCTCGGTGCATCCCTTCTGCTCGGGCACCTCGCCCGAGGACGTGCGCCTGACCACCCGGTACAACCCCAGGCAGTTGACCGGCGCGCTCTTCGGCATCATCCACGAGGCCGGCCACGGGCTGTACGAACAGGGCCTGCCGGCTGAAGCCGGCGGCACCCCGGTGGGCGGCAGTGTCTCCCTGGGCATCCACGAATCCCAGTCGCGCCTGTGGGAGAACCTCATCGGGCGGAGCCGGCCCTTTTGGGAACACTACCTGCCCCTGCTCAGGGAACATTTCCCCGAGCAGCTCAAAGGGGTGGGAGTGGAAGCCTTCTATGCGGCGATCAACCAAGTCGAGCCCTCGCTGATCCGGGTTGAGGCCGATGAGGTGACCTACAATCTGCACATCCTGCTGCGCTTTGAACTGGAGCAGGCCTTGGTCGAGGAGCGCGTGGCGGTGGCGGAACTGCCCCAGTTGTGGGATGAGAAGATGGAGGCCTACCTGGGCATACGGCCTCCGGATGCGGCGCGGGGGGTTTTACAGGATACCCACTGGTCCATCGGCTCAATCGGTTACTTCCCCACCTACAGTCTGGGGAATCTCTACGCCGCCCAGTTCTTCAGCCAGGCCAGGAAGGAAATGCCCGGGTTGATGGAGCAGGTGGCCCGGGGGGACCTGCTGAGCTTGAAGGTATGGCTGAATGAGAAGATCCACGCCAGGGGCAGAAGGCTCAGGGCCGGGGAGTTGGTGCGGGAAGTGACCGGAGAGGAGCTGAAGGTGGAGTACTTCATGCAGTATCTGGAGAACAAGTACGGCGAGTTGTACGGGCTGGGCTGAATTCAGTCGCTCAGCGGGGTGGAGAGTATCTTGCGGTAAAGGGTGATGCCCTCCAGCTGGAGGGCGGCTGGACCGGGATAGTCGATGAGCAGCCAGACATCCTGAGGGGTGTGCAGGCCAAATTCCATTTCAAACGCCCCAGATCCTGCCACCGGCACGGCGGTCCACCAGGGGGCCTGGAGGCTTTCGACCAGGGGGCGGAGGACGTCCGGGCGGGGATGGGGGTCTTGAAGGGCGAGGTTTACGGAGAACCAGTTGGAAGCCTGGTCTGCAAGGGAGACGCTGAACCCCTTGGGGGTGTTCTGGGCGGCGTACACAGCCATGGACACCGGCACCGGGCGGCGTTCAAAGAAGGTGCCAAAGGCCGTGCCCTTCAGCTCGAAGCGGACCAGGTAGAATCCCTTTTCCAGGTTCTCGCAATGGACCCCCATGTGGGCGCGGGTTGCGGGCGCACCCGTGCTGGGGAAATGGCGCACTTCCTCATAGCGCGCTCCAAAGTGGATGGGGAGGAAACGGGTCCTGGCCTCCTTGAAGGCGAGGGCGCCGGCGCCGGCGAATTCCACGTACGCATAACTCAATCCGGTGAAGTCAGTGAGGAAGGAAAGATTCGCCGTGCGCAGGGTGTCGCCGGTACTGGCGATGGGGCAGGAGTGGAAGATTCCCCAGTCCGAGATGGCCGGCAAGGTCCGGCGCTGGGCGATGATGAGGTGGCCGGCCACCTGACCGGGGGCGTTTTCGGCGTATACTTCGGAGAGGCTGTAGGAGTTGATCCCCGGCTGGATCAGGGGGGCGTAATAGGCTTTGAGAACACCTGCCGGGCCTGGGGCTTGCGCGCCGAAGCCACCCGCCTTGATGGCATGACCGGTGGTCATCTGGTATTCGCTCTGGATGGGGCGGTTGAAGAACTGAACAACAGAGGGGATATCTCCAGAGGAATTTAGCTGCAATAGGTAAGGGGACGAAGTGGTGGACAGACGTCCGGCCAGGGCTCCGGTTTGACCCCAGATGGAGGGGAGCAGGCCGGCTGCCAGCAGGCAGGCCCAGCGCCAGCGGCGTTCCAGAGAGGGGAAAAGGGCGGCCGCAAGAGCAGCGGCGATGAGCGCCCAGAAGCACAGATCCGCCCAAGGCAGCGGGTCGGTGGTCTGGGTGAAGAAGTGGATGTCCCAGGAGTAAAATTCATCCAGAGAGCGCACGGAGAGGTGGTTGCCGCCGAAACCCTGTTCGGGCATGGCCACCACGCGGATCACCCCGTCGTAACTGAGGGCCAGGGCGAAGAGCAGGGCAAAGAGCACCATCACCCGGCTGGAAAACTGTTCCAGGAAAAGGGCCAGACCCCACAGGAGCAGGGGCAGGGCGGTGATCAGAAACCGAGCGGGCGGGCAAAAGCCGAAGGTCCAGTCCGGATGCAGGCCGTTGACTCCGGCGGTGCAGAGGTAAAAAGTCAGGGCCCCCCCCCCGCGGGGATCGCGTTTGAGGACCATGAGCACCAGGCCCAGGGCGCTGGCCAGGAAAATCGGCGAAGAATTGAGCAGACCGGTGGTGGAGTGCAACCATTGGCCGGGAAGGGAGATCAGCCAGGTGGACCCCTTCAGCGCGCCACCCTCCCAGGCATTGCCAGGCAGGAAGGGGCCGAAGAGATCGCCGCTGTACGCGTAATTGTAAGCCAGCAGGCTCAGGAAGCCCACTGCCCCAAGAGGGATGCACCAGCGCATGAGCTGCCGGCGTTGCGGGCTGTGTCTGACCTGCAGGCCGATCCCGGCACCCAGATACAAGGCCAGGGGGAGATAGCGGGGGTGGAGGAAGAGCAGGCAGAAGAGCAGGAGGCCCAGGCCGGCCAGCAGCAGGGGTTCGCGGGTTCCCAGGGAGCGGTACTGCGGTCCTGGTTGTTGCCAGTGGGCCAGCAAGAGCAGGGCGAGGAGGGTGATGAGCAGGGCGGGTATTTCTGGGTAGAGCTGGGTGGTGTAGAGCAGGAGCGGGGTGGTGGTGGCGCCGACCAGGGTACAGGCCAGGGCGTGCCACGTCCTGAAGCCCAGGCGCATTAGCCAGAGGAAGATCAGGGTGATCACCCCAGCGCTCCCCCAGGCCATCGAGAGGCTGCAGGCCAGGCGGGGATTGTCCCACAGCTGGAGCCCGGTCCAGTACGCCGGCAGAAGCAGGGCGGACAGGCCGATGGGGTGGACCGAATGGATCTTCCCCGGCGGCGAACCCGGTGCTGTGTGGGGCGGGAAATCGATGACGTGGTATTCCTTGACCTGACCAGGCCCCAGGTTGTTGGCCAGATCCATGTCGCCGTCGTACAACAGGCTCTGCGTGACGCGCAGGTAATGGGCCTCGTCCCCGTGGAGCATGGTCATCTGGCAGCAGTACAGGGCCCACAGGGAAAGGACTGCCGCGCTGCTGAGGGCCAAGATGAGGGCCAGGGTGCGGGTGGAGGGGGTGGACAGCGTTCCAGCCTGGGGGAAGAGCAGAAAGGCGGCGCACAGGGCCCAGGTGGCGTGGGGGGACCACAGCAAGGTCAGGTAGGGAAAGAGCG
>JACPJE010000220.1 GCA_016187725.1 Candidatus Latescibacterota bacterium | reverse complement strand
CCATACCGAGGCAAAGGGGTCCGGGCGAGTACGCCAGTCGCGGGCTGGGGTAGCTGCCTGCTGATGCGTTGGCCGCACCTCGCCCTCGTGCCACAGATGGGGCAACTGGGAGAGGAAGTGTCGGGCCAGGGGCAGGATGTCCTCCCGCCGTTCCCGCAAGGGGGGCAACCGTACCATCCCCATCTGTAGGCGATAGAACAAGTCCTGGCGGAAAGTGCCTTCGCGCACCATCCGCTCCAGATCGCGATTGGTGGCGGACAGGACCCGGGCATCGCTCTTGAGGGTCTGGGTGCCCCCCACCCGCTCGAAGGTGCGCTCTCCCAGGAGCTGCATGAGCTTGGCCTGAGCCTCCAGGGGCAGATCCCCGATCTCGTCGAGAAAGAGAGTGCCACCCTCAGCCCGCTCCACCTTGCCGATATTGCGGCTGACGGCGCTGGTGAAAGCCCCTTTCTCGTGCCCGAAGAGTTCGCTCTCTTCCAGCCCTTTGGGGATGGCCCCGCATGTGACGTGTACCATCGTACCGTCCCGGCGGGCACTCAGCTCGTGCAGCAGCCGGGCGGTGATGCCCTTGCCCGTGCCGGTCTCCCCCAGGATGAGCACGGTCATCTCCGTGGGGGCGATTTGCGCCAGGTAGGTCTTGACCTGGCGCAGAGCCGCGCTCTCGCCGATGAACTCCCCGCCCATCTCGGTGCGCTCCACCATCTCTTTCAACGCCTGGGCCTGGGGATCGGGGGTGATCTCCAGGGCTACCGTGGCCGGCTCGGAGTAGTTCAGGTCCGGGTCCACAGCCTGCACCTGGAAGGTGTATTCCCCCAGAGACAGACGCTCGTACTGCGCTCGCGGCTGCCGTGTCACCTGCCAGTCTGGGTCGTGCCCTTCCAGTCGGTACCGGTACACCAACCGATCCGGCCGGCTGGTGAAGCTGCGGCCATGAAACTCGAAGCTGACCCGTGTCTGCGCGGACGACACGCTGATTGATTCATCCGGCGCATAGGCGCGGTCTGCGACCACGGCCTTGAGGCGCACCTTGGGGGCGATCCTCCCTGGTCGATAGCGCACCAGCCCGCCCTCGGTGGCCAGCCACACCTCCCCCCCTTCTGCCGGGCGAATCTCCTGCACCACGTTGTTGACCAGCCCGTCCTGGGTGGACAGGGTCTGGAAGACCTGGCCGTCGAAGCGGCTCACCCCTCCGCCCTGAGTGCCGAACCACAGATGCCCGCGCTCGTCCTCCCACAGGGAGAAGACGCGGTCAAAGACCAGGCCCTGAGCCTGGGTGTACCGGGTGAACTTCTCCCCATCCCAGCAACTCGCCCCGCCCCCATCCGTGGCAAACCACAACCGGCCCTTTGAATCCTCCACGATCACCCGTCCCGGCGCATGGCCCAGGCCCTCCCCGGTGTCCACGGTGACAAAACGCTCCCCTTCCAGCCGGCTCACGGTGCCCGTGCCGGTGACCAGCCACAGCCGGCCCTGGCTATCCAACCCGAGAGTGCGCACGTCGTCCTCCAGCAGCCCGTCGGCGATGGTGTAGGTGCGCCAGGTGTGGTCACTCCAGCAATGCACCCCAGGTTCACCCGTGGCGAACCACATTCTTCCCTGCTGGTCCTCCACGATGGCCCGTGCGGTGTGCGCCCGACTGCCTCGCATCTCCCGCACCGTGACGACCTCCTTGCCGTCGTAATACTTGACCATCCCCCACAAAGTTACCATCCACAGCCGGTCCTGGCGGTCCTGATGAAAGACGAGCACCAGGTTGTGCGCCGGGTGCTCATCCACCTTCAGTTTTTGGATCTGCTGCCCGTCGTACCAGTTGACCCCACTGCAGGTGCCCACCCACAGCCGGCAGTCGCGGTCCTCCAGCAGGCTGTACATAGAGTTGTCCGACAACCCTTCCTGGGTGGTCAGCGCGAAGAAGCGCCCCACCTCACACCGACCCACCCCGCCGCCTTGGGAGCCCTCCCAGAGCTGGCCGGCCTCATCGAAGACCACGGCTACGGTCTGGTTGTTGGCCAGGCCCTGGGCCAGCTCATACAACCGGGCCTGCCCGTCCCGGTAGCAACGCACCCCATTGCCATAGTCCGCCCACCACACCTGACCCTGGCGATCCGCCACCAGGCTCATGCACTCAATGCGTTGCTGCACCACGGTGAATTCCTCCCCCGTGTAGTACCCACCCCCACCGTACCCGCCCACCCACAGTCGATCCGGTTGTTCCAGCACCGAGTAGACCCGCCGCTCGATGCCGCCCTTCCAGGACCGGATGCTTCCCTCTTCCATGCGGCAAAGCCCTTCCTCGGTGCCGATCCACAACCCGCCCTGGGCTGACTCCTCGATGGCCCACACCCAGTCAGCGGCCAACCCATCCTGCTTGGTGAAGCTCTGGAAGCGCTCCCCGTCGAAGCGGCTCAATCCGCCCTGGGTGCCCAGCCACAGGGCGCCCTGCCGGTCCTGGCGCAGCGCACCCACCCAGTTGCCGGCCAACCCGTCGGCGGTGGTGTAGGTGACGAACTCCTGCCCATCGAAACGGCAGAGGCCCCAGCCTACCCCATCCAGAAAACCCCCGGTGCCAATCCACAAATTGCCATCCCGATCCTGGCACAGGGCGCGCACCCGCGCACCCGGCAACCCATCGGCCACGGTGTAGTGCGTGAACTGCGCCCCGTCGAAGCAACTCAGCCCGTCCCAGGTGCCGATCCACAGTTTGCCCTCCCTACCCCACAGCAGCGCCCCGATCAGCGGCGAGGCCAGGCCATCGGCCACCCCGAAGCTGTGCCACTGTTCCTGGTGCCGCCCAGGGCCGGCATCCTTCATCTGCCCCTCCCCTGCCGGGGTGGAGTAGATCCCCAGGTGATAGCGCAAGGACACACCCAACCGCTCCCCTAAGTGGTCCAGGGCACTGCGCCAGGCTGGATCGTGGCGCAACACCTGGGTCGTGCGGATCAGCGCCGTGGGGTTCTCCACGACAAAGAGCCGGCTGAAGACGCCGGCCACGTAGGGTCGGTCGTCGGAGAAGCCGGCGTCGAAGCCGTGTGGCTGCAGCAAGGGTTGGAGTTGGCGGTCGTACAGGCCGGCGAGGTCGTCGAGCTGGGCCGGGGGCAGGAAGAACGACAGGCGGGCGAGGGTGGGCGGCATGGGCAATCTCCAGGCAAAATTAGCGCCCAATATAGCAGGAAGGGTGGTCCGTGCAAAGAAAAAAGGCCAGCTACCCAAGGGGTGCCGGCTTGGGGCGGGGATACCTCGCTATCCCTTGTTGGCCGAGGTTTTCAGGGCATAGTATATTGTCTCAGCAAGTCTATCTAAGGACCACCTCACCCCTAGCCCCGACCGGCTGCCTTTCCCCGATCCACTATGCCGTACGGCAGATGTAGACCATCCTGATGCGGTACTTTAAAGGCAATCCCAAGCCGCGATGAGCACTTGATGAAGGTACTGCGCTACAACGAATTGGAAACTACCGGCCTTGCCACGCATGTGGACCGAGCGGAACATTTCCTGCAGGAAGGGGATTTCCGCGCTGCGGATGTCAAGAAATTGACCGGCACGCCCTTCTACCGGGCCAAACTGACCGACGCCGACCGGCTGCTCTTCCGCTTCGGCGCGTATGGCAGCGAGAAGTGTCTGCTGTTGTTGGAGGTCATTCGGAACCACGAGTACTCGCGGTCACGGTTCCTCAACGGCGCGGTAGTCGACGAGAAGGATCTGGAGGCCGTCTCCTCCGCTGACCCGCTCAGCCCCGAGCAGGTCCCCCCGCTCGTGTACGTCAATCAGAAGCTGCGCCACTTCCACCTGCTGGACCGGATCTTGTCCTTCGACGACGCCCAGAACGAGGTGTTCGGACTGCGGCCACCGCTGATTCTGGTCGGATCAGCCGGCAGTGGCAAGACTGTCCTGACCCTCGAGAAGCTCAAGCAACTCTCCGGCGATGTGCTCTACGTGACGCTCTCCCCTTATCTGGCGGAAAAGGCGAGAAATCTCTACTACGCCAACGGGTACGACAACGAGCAGCAGAACGTCGATTTCCTGGCCTACGGCGAGTTGGTCGAGAGTATTCGCGTGCCTGAGGGAAAGGCGCTCACGTTTCGCGATTTCGCGGCGCATTTCGGCCGCCGCAATTCCTCGTCGGTATTGCGCGACCCGCACCGGGTCTACGAAGAGATCCACGGGGTGTTGACCGGATCCGTCGTGGACCGGCCCTTTCTGCGCCGCGAGGAATACCTGGATCTAGGGGTCCGGCAGTCCATCTTCCTGCGGGAGGATCGGGATGCGGTCTACGATATCTTCGAGAAGTACCTGGCCTTCCTCAAAGCCGAGGGTTTCTACAACAACAACATCGTCGCCTTTGAAAACCTGTCGCGAGTGCGCCCGGTGTATGATTTTGTCGTGGCCGATGAGGTCCAGGATCTGACCACCGTGCAGCTCCATCTGGCGCTTCAGACGCTGCGGTCAGAGGACGGTTTCGTCCTGTGCGGCGATGCCAACCAGGTCGTGCATCCGAACTTCTTCTCTTGGGCGCAGGTCAAAAGTCTGTTCTACGAGCGACGCGCGCCCGGTCGGGCGGAGATTATGCGGGTGCTGGACGCCAACTACCGGAACTCGCCGCAGGTCGTGGGACTGGCCAACCGTCTGCTCCTGGTGAAGAACGCGCGATTTGGTTCCATCGACCGAGAGAGCAACTACCTGGTGCGGCCGGTGAGTGAGTTTGCCGGCGAGGTGGAACTCCTCGTGGACGAGGAGAAGGTGCGCCGCCACCTGAACACCAAGACCGGCCGCTCGGCGCGCACGGCGGTCCTGGTGATGCGCGACGAGGACAAGGCCGACGCCCGCCGGCATTTCCAGACGCCATTGATCTTCTCCATCCAGGAGGCCAAAGGACTGGAGTACGAGACCGTCATCGCCCTCAATTTCGTGTCTGCTCATGGGCGCGAATTCGACGCGATTACCGAGGGGGTGACCGCTGACGACGTGCGGGCCGAAACCCTGACCTATGCCCGTGCCAAGGACAAGGGCGACAAGTCACTGGATGCCTACAAGTTCTTCGTCAACTCGCTCTATGTGGCCATCACCCGGTCTGTGCGCAACCTTCATCTCCTGGAGCGGAACCCTTCCCATCGCCTGCTCGACCTGCTCGGCCTGGCTGTCCGTATGGAGGAATCCAGGGCGAAGGCCCAGACCTCCACGGCGGAGGAATGGAAGGAGGAAGCCCGGAAACTGGAGCTACAGGAGCGGAAGGAACAGGCGGATGAGATCCGGCGGATGATCCTGGGACAGCAGGCGGTGCCGTGGCGCGTCCTGACCCCCGGCACCTTAGGGGATCTCGAGCGTGAAGCGCTGGACCCCCAGCACTACAACCGGCAGGCCAAACTGCTGCTGTTTGAGTACGCCGTTGCGCACCATGTGCCGCACTTGTTCGACGCCCTGGCCAGGCTCAAGTTCAGCGCGGCCCTGCAACCAGCGCAGCAACTGGCCTCGATCGAACACAAATACTATGCCGCCTACCGCGGTGGCGCGAACGAGATCAAACAAAAAGCAGAACTCTACGGCATCGACTACCGGAACCCCCTCAACCAGACGCCCCTGATGGTCAGTGCGTATTTGGGGCTGGAGGAATTTTCGCGCTGGCTCATCCAGCACGGAGCCAACCCGCAGTTGACGGACAATTGGGGCCGAATTCCGTTGCAGATCGCCCTGCGGCAGGCCTACCGCTCAGAGCAATTCGCCCGCGACCGTGTCGGCCGGCTATACGGGCTCCTGGCGCCCGCCTCCGTGAAGCTCAGGGTTGAGGATCGCCTGATCAAGCTGGATGAGAAACGGATGGAGTTCTTCATGATTCACTCCATGTTGGCGTGCCTGCAGGACATTCTCCGGGTCAAGATCAATCGCGACACCCCGGCTTTCCAGACGGGAGACTTTGTGCACGCGCTGGAGCATTTCCCCGACCACCTGATCCCCCCTCACCGCAGACAGCGGACCTACCTGAGCGCTTTGCTGGCCAAAAACGAGGTGGATCGCGACGACCCATACAACCGGAAGCTCTTTGTGCGGGTGCGTCGGGGATACTACATCCTCAATCCCGTGCTGGAGGTGGAAATCGAGGGGCAGTGGGCCAACGTCTATGACCTGATCCACCTCAGCGAACTCGAAAAAGAGGAAGGCAATGTGACCCTCAAGCAGTTCGCGCAGTTCATTCGGCGATGGCGGGAGGAGGCCTCGGCTTAGGCGAGAGATCTTTGCTGAGGCTGTGAGTTTCATGGAGGGCATCTTTGCCTCTGCCCAGCAAGGTCGCCTGGTCATTGTGCGGATCACTTAGGCAGACGCCATCAAAGAAGGGGAACGGTTATGGCCCAGGTAAGGGTATTCTATGAACCGGAGATGGAGCTCCAGATCTGCACCGAGTTGGGTGATGGCGTAGTCTTGGGCGCGGATGCAGGTGAGAATAACCTACGGTACGAGTTCCATCGCGGCGGTTCTGTTGCTGATTACCGGCGATAGATAAGGACAGTTGATCTTCAATGTGTCCTTTACAAAAGGACACAATTTGAAGATACTTATTCCATGGCCCTCAACCCCGTTCTAGAAGAAAAACTGAGCGTTGCCTTGGCGCCTACAGCGCCGGCGGCATTCACAGCGCGCGATGCCCGGTTGCCGGCGGTGCCCGGAAAAGTACATGCGGTGATCGGTATGCGCCGCGCCGGCAAGACCACCTTCCTGCAGCAACTGCTGGCCGAGCGCCGGGCATCCCTGTCCCCGGAGCAGGCAATCTACCTCAGCTTCGACGATGACCGGCTCGCCGGTATCCAGGCGGATCAGCTCAGCCAGCTGCTCGAGGAATATTACCGGCACCACCCGGCTTTGCGAGGGCACCGTACCGTGCACTGGTTCCTAGACGAAATCCAATTCGTGCCCGGTTGGGAGCGCTTTGTCAGGCGGGTGATGGATACGGAAAAGGTGGAGATCACCGTCTCCGGGTCCTCGGCGCAGATGCTCTCGCGCGAGGTCCACACCTCGCTGCGCGGACGCGGCATGGCCACCATCATCCGGCCTTTCAACTTCCGCGAGTTCCTGCGCCACCGCGGCGAAGAGCCGACCAGAGAGCCCCGCCGATGGCAACCCGCAGAGCGGTCTCTGGTCGAGAAACGCTTCGGCGAATTCCTGGTGGAGGGTGGCTTCCCCGAAACGCAGGGGCTGCAGGCGGCGCTGCGGATCGAACTGCTACAGGGGTACGTGGACACCGTGCTCTTCCGCGATGTGGTCGAGCGCTACGGTGTATCACAGGTAGCGGCGCTGCGCTGGCTCATGCGGCAATGCCTGCGCAACCCCGCCGGCAGCTTCAGCGCCCACCGGCTATACCAGGATCTGCGGGCTCAAGGGCATGGCATCAGCAAAGATTCGGTGCATGCTCTGCTGGGCCATCTGCTCGACGCCTTCCTGTTGTCTGCCGTGCCCGTGGCCACTGAATCGGAACGCCGGCGCAATTCCAACCCGCGCAAGCTCTATCCTGCCGATCCGGGAATGATCCGCGCCTTCGATGCCAGCGGCCGTACGAACCAGGGGCACGCACTCGAGACCGCGGTGCTGAACCAACTGGAGCGCCGCGGTGCCGAGATCGGCTATGTAAAGACAGAGGGAGGGTTGGAGGTCGATTTCCTCGTCCGTTACTTGGCTGGCGGCGAGGAACTGATCCAGGTATGCGCAGACCTGTCGGCTCCAGCAACCCTTGCACGTGAAATGCGGGCCCTGGAGGAGGCAGGCGCAGGCTATCCTCGGGCGACCAAGCGCCTCTTGACCTTGAACCGCGAGACGAACCTGCCATCGGTCCCTGCCGGCACCATCGTCCAGCCTGCGTACGAATGGATGCTGGCGCCGGACCATCCATCCATCCATCCATCCCCACGCCCCGCTGAGTGACTGGCCTAGTGCAGAGCCTCAACCAACCTGGGACCTATGTCCTCCTCCTCCACCTGCCCGTCGAGTGCGCCATCCGGGTAGGGCGGCTGGGTCGAGTGGAACTGTCCGCCGGCTTCTACGCCTATGTGGGCAGTGCCCTCGGGCCAGGAGGGCTAAAGGCCCGGCTGCGGCATCACCAGGGAAAACCCACACGACTTCACTGGCACATCGACTATCTGCGCCGGGCAGCGCATCTGGCGCAGATTTGGGCCAGCGCCCAGGAGGTCCGCCGAGAACACGACTGGGCAGACCTGCTCTCCCAGGTCCGCGGTGCGGTTCCAGTCGCAAAAGGCTTCGGCACTTCGGACTGTCGCTGCCCTACCCACCTGTTCTACTGGGTGAAGGTGCCCTCGGTCGCCGTTTTCCAGCGCCTGGTCCGCACCCGTTTTCCCTCCGACGCACCAGTGGGTGTTGTGGAGCCATAGTTGCTGGACGGCCTGGTCCGGGCTGACACAGTGGTTCGCCTGCTGCGTGCACTGGTACACGCAGCACCAACACGCTGGCAGAGGTTGTCTAGAGGACATTGACATGAAAACCGTCAACGCCCATGAGGCGAAGACACAGCTGTCGGCGCTCCTGGCGCAGATCTCGGCTACAGCTTAAAGTCCGTGCCTGCTATTATATATTTACTGCTGGTACCGGTTCGTCCAGGTCAACCCAGGGCGCTATTTCGGTATCGAGAAGGTGTGGATCAACGGCATCCGCGTGGCCATGACTGATCCAGAGCGGACCCTGATCGATGGGCTGAGCATGCCGCGCTACTGCGGGGACTTCGCGGAGGTCATCCAGGCTTTTGCCGCCAGACTTCCACAGCTCGACCTGGAGCGCATTATCGGTTATGCCCTCCGGCTCGATGCGGCCACGGCCAAGCGCCTAGGCTGGGTGCTTGAATACCACCGCATCAACCCGGCCCGGCTCAGGCAGCTCGAAAAGGTGCCCATCAAGGGCTACCGCAAGCTCGATCCCACCAGCCCTGCGGGGGGGCCGTACCATCGGCGGTGGATGATCCAGGAGAATCTCCCCGGAAAGGTCGCGCCGTGAAACCGCTCCACCTGCGCCTCCAGGAGGCGCGCCAGCGCTCGGGGTTGCCTTTGGCTCGGCCCCCTCATGCCCGACCTGCCCTCGTTCACCAGCGTAATCGGTGAACTACGGCCCCGGATCACGGCGCTCCTCGCAGGTGAGTAGGCCAGAGCAGGTATGCAAGGACTTGAGGGCGTCATAGGTCTCTGACGCGCCTGGCGACCACTGTCCATTTTGCCATCGGCTTTACACTGAGGCTGGCTTAAAAGTGTTTAGTCCCAGGAGGGGAAGGACAGTCCGGCCCGCTTCGGCTGTCGTCATGCCAGTGATGGGAAGCCGACGGTAGGAACGGCTCATGCTGAGATCCTCGCGTGTTCGCTACGGGCGCTCCAACAGAAGCAACGCATAGACCTTGCGCATCAGTTTCTTGGGAAACTGCGCCGAAAGAGCCCGCATAACCTGGTCCTTTTGCGTGGCCAGGTCCAGGTCCAGGGTATCATACACCGCCAGTACCTGCGCCTGAAACTGCAGCTCCTCGTTGAGCTGGGCCATGACCTGGTCGATCAGCGGACGGTAATCCTCGATTTCCTCCTCGCTATAGTCTTCCAGGAGCAAGGCCCGGACACCCTCGTAGCTGACTTCGGCTTCGGTTTCCAGCACATTGTAGGCCGTGGCCCGGACGATAGCCTTGCTGAGGCCGGCGCCCATGGCAAAGTGGATCTGTTCTACGGACTCCGGCTTGCACTTGAGCATCACTACTTCGCCCGCCACAGTGCGCAGGTACCAGACCCGCCCCTCGGTCCCACGGAGAGCGCCTTCCTCGATCAGTTGGTTGCCCTGCTCGCACTCGGCCTGGTGGTGCTGGTACAGGGCCTGGTAATCGCCGGCCAGTGCTAGGCGGGTGACCAATGCTGCGACCGGCACCCCAAGGAGCTGCAAATCCGTGGGCGGGCGGATCTCTCCCCCCTCCCCCACGCCAAAAAGCACGGCCACGGCCAAAGGCGTGTCGTAGATCACCAGGTGCTTGTTGCGAGCCCCGTAGAGCTCGAAACTGATGGCACAGCCATTGAGGGCCGGCAGGGACGGGATCTCGGGGTGCTGCTGGAGGATCTCCATCCACAGGTCGAGAAAAGGTCCATGCTGCGAATTCCGCACGATCGGGGACAGGCGCAGCTTGTAGGTGAGGAAGGACTGCCCTCGCCAGTAGTAGCAGAATCCCAGAATATTGGTCCCGTCGAGTTTCTCAAAGACCAGCACCTCCCGGGCCGGAGGGAAACGATAGGTCCCAGCCCGGTCAAAGGGGTAGTGCAGCTTAGGGGTGGCGAAGATGAGCTGGGTTTCCTCCTCGCCGTTGACGTGGGTCAGGTACAGTGCGCCATAGCGGTGGTCGGGCCGGCGACACAGATATCCGTGCAGGAGGTGGCCGTTGAAGGTATCCTCCATTTCGAATTCCTGGAGGTCCTTGGCCGTCACTTCCAGCGCCTTTGTAGCTTGTTCCAGCATGTCTGTCCTCAGTGTGGTACCGTGTTTACTGATAGAAAGTGGATAGGGGAGACGCGGAGCCCTTGAGGCTTTGGGGTGTGCGTCTGCGTCGGCTCTGGCGTCTGGGGCTGAGCGGTGTATGGCTTTGCCGGCGGAGGTCGGGGTTCCGTCCCAAAGGGATATGGCACTCGCAGCAGCCATGCGCTGGGTTAGATCCCGTCGCTGGGACCCTCGCACTTGCTCCCCTGTCTCCCCTATCCTGCTACTCGTCCTGGAAATCCACGCTCACTTCAAAGGCTGCCGCCCGGATGGCGCGGTTCAGGGCGCGGAAGGACAGCCGGACCTCTTCGAGGGCGGTGGCGCATTCGGTGTAGGAGCGCTCGTTGTCCTCGACGATGTCCCGGTCCTCCTTGTAGATGAAGTTGAGTCGCCGGTGTTCCCGGCGGGCCTCGGGCAGGCAGTCCTTGAAGGTCTTGAGGCGGGCGTCGTACTCAGCCCGCAGTTCCAGCGCCTCGTACAGGCGCAGGGTGTTGCTCGGTGCCATGGTCCTTTCTCCTTGATGCTTCCCATTCCGTGGGCAGAGTGAGGAGTTTTTGAACCTCCCCTGGCGGCTTCACAATGTCAAGAGGGCGTGGCCGCAAAAAGGGTCTTCTCCACGGCGATGGCCTTCCCCGATGGGCGGCTGGCAGTGTGTGGATCGTCCACGTGCGAGATGAGGTGGTCCTGCAGTTGGGCCATGGTCCACCGGCCATCCCCCGCCCACCGCGCGAAGATGACGGCCTGTTCGGGTGCAGCGGGAAAAAAGTGGCAGAAAAAGCGCCGGGCCTGATCCGGGGTGACAAACCCCAGATGCTCCTGCAGATCAATGCGGCCAGGCCGGATGAGCGCCGGATCGAGCTGGGGGAGGTGGTTGGTGGTCAGGAACACGATCCGCCCTTCCTGAGCCACCACCCCGTCCAGCACACTGAGCAGTCCTGCCATGGTCACCTCGTTTCCGGGATGCCCGATCACCCGGTCGATATCCTCGAACAGAAAGGCCGACCCCAGAGGCGCCTCGCTCAGAATACCTGCCAGAGAACTGTCGTCGATCTTGTGGTGGGTCAGGCTGACCACCGCCAGGTTGAGGCGAAAGTGACTACACAGGGCCAGGCACAACTTCGACTTCCCCGTGCCTGGCGGACCGTGGAAAAGATACCCCCGCCTCCATGGTATCCCCTTGCTGCGGAACCAGTCCCGGCGCGACAGGAATCCCGACAGATCAGCGCAAATCCTCTCCAGCTGCCCGGCGGGGAGAAATACCGCATCCAGGCGCCCGGGGCATATCCCCTCCAACTGCTCCCAGTAGAGGTCGGACTTCAGGACAAACACCTTGCTCTCGGCTTCCCGGCACCAGTGTTCGGACACGGCCTGCCGGAGGAGGTCCAAAAGGAAGCCGCGGTCGTGGCCCAGGGAGCGCAGGTTGAGTTGCTCGTGGTAGCCCAGGAGCAGCCCATGTTCCCCCTTGAGCTTCTCCCGCGTGAGCGACAGCCATAACGGCCTGCCACCGTGCCACAGGAAGTGGTTCCCGGGAGCGGCGATGAGTTCTACCTCAGGGGGGGCTTCCTGCTCCACCTTGGGTGCATTGTCTTTGCAGGTCTTGAGGACGAAGCGCCGATTCTTCAGGCTGCCTGGCTGGCGGCTCCACCAGGCCAGGAGGGCATCGTAGGCATAGTTGGCCTTCAGGATTTCCACCTCTACCACCAGCCTTCTCCTGAGAAAGCCGAGCAACAGCGCGGGAATCCTGCGCCCCCAGACGGCGAGGGCGCTGAGTATTCCCAGCACCAGCCCGCCGTGGAAAAACTGGTTGTCCTGCAGGGTCTGGAGTTGTCCCAGGAAAAGGCCGGCGATATGGTCCATAGTCTTTTCGGTGATTCTATCCGATGCGTGAGGACAGACGAGTCTCTTCGCGGGTGACAGTACCGGGGAGCCATTCAACCTCCCCTGGCGAATTCACAATGTCAAGGGTTTGTTGAGGAAGGGTTCAGAATTGCGGGGATACGGGGAAGATACAAAGCGGAATTAGGTCCCCCGAAGGCAAGATCAGGAGGGACTGGGCAGGGCACGATGCCGGCAAGTGTGACGTTGCCGGTGCCTACTCACTGCCACGGTCCTCCTGGCTTCCATGTGCCTGAGCGGGGTTCCCCGCGGCGGAGATCATCCAGGATCGGCCCCAGGAAAGCGCCAAGGAGGTCAGCGAATTCCTCAGCGGGGACGCCGGGGAGGGTGATCCCAGCGCGCCGGGCAAACGCGCGCACTTGAGCTGGTCGCGAGGGATTCTGCCAGTAGGCGGGCGTCAACCCGAGCGGTTCGTCCAGCGGGATCGGGGTGCGGCGTCGTGCAAAAGTCCTGCGGACCGCCTCCGCAAGGTCCGCGCGGTCAAACTCGAACCGAGTCGCCAGGTGATATAGGTCGAAGAAGTCCTTGATCCGGCTGTTGCGGTCCCCGAGGACCACCAGCGCTTCGAGCTTCTCGGCGACGACGGCCTCACGCGGGTAAGCAAGCACTTCGGGTGCGGGAAAGTCGAGTAGCGACGGATAGCTACACGACTTCGGCGCAGGCCACACTGCATCGCCAAACCCTAGGTCGATCTGCAACATCAGGTGCGCTGTACCGCAGTGCGCCGGTAGCGTCACCCGTACTGCGGCGTACTCGTCCTCGGCGCGCACCTCTTCGATGCGGATCGCGTCGGCGTCGAAAACGACGGCATCGGGGGACACCTTGGTTGCACAAACGGCCTGAAGGTCGGCGCGGATCGCCTCGAAGGGCCCGTCTCCCCGGCACAGGAGGTCGAGGTCACGCGTGGCACGGTAGGGTTGGTCGGACCACACGCGAAGGAGCATCGCGCCTTTGAGCACAAAGCGCTCCCGCAGGCCGGAAGCGCCGAGGCGGTAGAGGAAACGCTCGAAGCAGAAGTGGGTGAGGATGGTCTGGTAGTCATCGCCGGACCGCTTGGCACAGCTGAGCAGCCGCGCGGCGACCGAGGCGGGGAGGTTGCGCTTCCCACCAGTCACGTGACGGCGTCCAGGTAGGGCTGCATCACCCGGGTAACCCGACAGATTTGGGCAAACCGCGCCAGCTCAGTGGCCTGACCGCGATTCAGCCGGCTGAAGTCGCGCAGTGCTTCTATCGCCACATCGATGCCGACCTTGTTGCGGTACTTGAAGCAGTCAGCGACGGTCTTGGCAGCCGAGTATATGCGCACCTCGACCTTCTCCAACCGATGAATCTCAATACCTTCAGACAGAGCCAGCCCGGAGAAACGGGCGACGCGCAGGCGCGGGTAATCGATCCACGGCTTTCGCGCTTTCTCAGGGAGCGCAATCCAGACCTCGGCCGGCGCCTGGGTCGTCAGCCCGTGGAAACGCAGTGCGGTGAGCAGGCAGAAGACCCCTGCCGGCACCCGCTTGGCCACCTGCGCCAGCGTATGGTGCGCGGTGATAGGGTGCTGGCTCGCTACATAAATACCCCGAGCCTGCCGCTCGACCATGCCCTTCCGGACGAGACGGTACAGCTGTGTCCTCGGGATGCCGCGAACCACCAGTTCGGCGGGGCGGACAATTCCCAACTGTTCAATGAGGTGCAGGATTTGGTCGTTGCGCCAGATAGTCATGATGAGGCAAAGTTACAAAACGCAGGGGATTATATGCAAGCCCCGACGATTAGATCGCATTGCAGACGACACGGAGGTTTTTTCGTACCGTATCCGTGAAGAGCCGAACAGCCGGCTCCGCCAGGCAGCGGACGGCAGAAGGAGAGAAGGAACATGGCTTTCATGCGTGGGCAGACCTATCTGTGGCGTGACGAGAGCCATCTGCATGTATGGGTGGCGGATGGCTATGACGAATGGGATCAGTCCGGCTGGGGCGAGCACGCCAAAGACACCGGAACCGCCAGTGGTGTGAACCTCCCCATGGAGGTCATGGACGAGTACGTCGTCATGCGCTTTGCCCAGTTGCTGCAGGAAGGTGGGGTCGAGCAGGCCATCGCCCGCGCCCTGGCCAGACACGAGGGCAACTTTGGCTGCGCGGCGCTGAAGGAATGTGCGCCGGCCATACAGCGGGTGTTATGACGGGGTCACTTGCAGCCTCAACCATTCGGGATGCCCAGAGGGCGGACTCGGGATTT
>JACPJE010000219.1 GCA_016187725.1 Candidatus Latescibacterota bacterium | reverse complement strand
TTGGCCGGGGCAGCTACCTACCTGTACCAGGATGGCCCGCGTTATTGGTATTCGACCCAACCCACGGTCACCAAACTGGCGGAGGACCGCGCCGAGCAGCTCAAGCGCGATTCCGACAAGGTGGTGCCGGAGATCGGCCAACGCCTGCGGGCCGACCTGCGCCAGGCAGGGGATTTCAGCCGCATCCACCCGCTGCCTCAGTCCTCAGGGCAGGATGTCCCAGATGACCTGGATGCCCGGCTGGTGGTCCTCGGGCTGGATCATCCGTACAGCAAGGAAACGGGCAACGCTGCCGAAGCGGCTGCCCGGGCCATCCTCGAAACGCGGGGCAGCGCGCCGCGGCTCTTCCGCAATACCCTCGTTTTCCTCGCTGCGGACAAGACCCGGTTGCAGGACCTCGACGAGGCGGCCCGGCGTTACCTGGCCTGGGAGTCGATCCTGCTCGAAAAGGAAGTGCTGGACCTGTCGCCGCACCAGGTGCGGCAGGCCGAGACCCAGAAAAACGCCGCTGATGGGACGGTGACCGCCCGCCTGCCAGAGACCTACCAGTGGCTCCTGGTGCCGACACAGTCCTCCCCCCAGGCTGCGGTCGAGTGGCAGGGCATACGGCTCGCAGGCCAGGACGCCCTGGCGGTGCGCGCCAGCAAGAAGCTGCGCAGCGAGGAGCTGCTGATCACCGGCTTTGCCCCTACTCGGCTGCGTATGGAGCTGGACCGGATTCCCCTCTGGCGCGGCAACCACGTGGCGGTCAGGCAGTTAGTCGAGGATTTTGCTCGGTATCTTTACCTGCCCAGACTCAGGGATGCGTCCGTGTTGTTGGGCACAGTACGCGAGGGGCTTGGCCTGCTCACCTGGGAGCAGGACGCATTTGCCTATGCGGACAGTTACGACGAAGGCGGCGGACGGTACCGCGGATTGCGTTTTGGCCAACACGTGGCCGTCACGGAGGACGATTCAGGGCTGCTGGTGCAGCCGGCGGTAGCGCGCCAGCAGCAGGCCGCAGAGTTGCCGGCCAGTGCTGGCGAAATCCCGGGCGGGACCGCCACCGGAACGGGAGAGGCCAGGATCTCCTCAGCGCCGGGTCCCGCCACCAGCGGGGGAGAGGGCTCAACAGCGCCGGCAGAGGCCTCCCTGCCCAAGCGCTTCCACGGCACCGTGGAACTCGACCCGGCTCGCGTCGGCCGGGACGCCAGCCGGATCGCCGATGAGGTGCTTTCCCACCTGTCCGGGCTGGTCGGCGCCAAGGTGAAGGTGACCTTGGAGATCGAGGCGGAGATCCCCAGCGGTGCGCCGGCCCAGGTAGTGCGGACGGTCACGGAGAACGGCCGGACCTTGAAGTTCACCAGCCAGGGGTTTGAGGTGGAGTAGGGTTTGGCCCAGTAGCGACTTGGGGAGCAGCGGAATAGAAAAGTGGCGCCCTGACCGCTTATCGAGAACTGACCTCCTTGAGCGCCTTCTTCTGCGCGGGATCGGCTAGCTTGAGTGCTTCCTTCAGGTGCTGCTCCCGGCGATACTCTTGGAACTCGTCGATGATGCGCACGGCCTGCTGCGTGAACTCCTCGGCTGTGGCTGTTGGCGCGAGGGTCCTAAGCCAGGCAGGTATGACCTTGTCCCACTCTACCCCGACCTGCCAGGAGCCCCCCTCGTCTGCGAAGAATACCACCTGGTCGTTGCCCTCGTCGATGAGCCTAAGCAGTTCAAAGATCTTCTCGAACCCTTCTCGAACCTCGCCAGCGGCACCGGTCGGCGCGGCTTGGACGAGGCGGCTGAGGATCCGATTGCATTCGGCGATCCAGGTCTGGGTGCCGCGCGAGACCTCCCGGTAGTTCTTGGAGTTGACATTGAAGTCCTCATAGTACTCTCTCCGCAGACTGGCTTGGTGAAACTCCAGCACTAAGTCGAGGAGGCGTCCTGCGCCCGGTGGGTCTGGACGGAGTTTATCCAGATCGAGGGTGCCCACGATGAGTTGGCTGAGCCGACTCTTGGGTAGCAAGTCGATGGCTTTCTCGAGGAGATCGAGCAGCGCGCCTCTGGAGAGCGCGTGCAATTGGGTGTGAAGCTTGTCGAGGTCGACCGGTGCTTTGCCCATCGTTGTCGTCCCTTCTTGGATGTGGCGTGGATTGAAACATGCAGTAGCACGATCGGGGGGATTCCTCTAGTCGACGTCCTCCTTAACCAACTCCGAGCACCTCTTACGCCGCCTCCGCCCCAATCGCCGCCTCCCGGGCCTCCCTAACCAGCCCATACCCATGCTGGCCCCGCAGCCGGCTGATCTCCCTCACCTCCCGCCACACTGTCTCCGCGTCCTCCAGCACCAGTTTGATGCTCCGAGCCCGCCTGGTCCCGATCCGGCCCCAGCGCCGGACCAGCAGCTTGGGGTAGAAGAGGGAGAGTTCCAGTTCCACCTCGTAAAACTTTCGGTGCGGAGGCGCGGTATTTTCCCAGCGCAGGTAGATGGGGTCTCCGGGGGAGCCATCGGGGGAGTGCATAGGGGCACCTCTCTACGGGGAGTCTGGCTGTGCCAGGGAAGGGATGTTGATGTCCATACTTTTTTATGTATATTTATATGGCACCTGTAGCGTACCCTGAGCTGAGGCAGGCGGTGTGACCCATTTCGAGTGGGACGAGCGCAAGAACCGGGAGAACCAGGCCAAGCATGGCGTTCCTTTTGAACTGGCCCAGCACGCCTTTGCCGATCCCCGGCGCGTGATTGCCGAGGACCTGGGCCACAGCCAGACCGAGAAACGCTACTACTGCTTCGGCAAGGTGGAAGAGGGCATTCTGACCGTGCGGTTCACCTACCGCAACCAGGTGATCCGCATTTTTGGCGCCGGCTACTGGCGCAAAGGGAAGGAAATCTATGAAAAAGCGCATCAAATACACTGACGAACCCCTGGGCGAACTGAAGGTGGTCGAGGATTTCCTCCCGCCGCCCGAGGCCCTGGCCTTCAAGGAGGAGTCGGTCAAGGTCACCCTCTCACTGAGCAAAAAGAGCGTGGACTTCTTCAAGCGCGAGTCCCACAAGCACCACACCCCGTACCAGAAGATGATCCGCCGGCTGCTGGATCATTACGCGGTCCGGCATCAGTAGAGGCGATAACCCGATGAAGCGGAAGCGGCGTTCCCCGGTGCAGATCCAGCAGGAAACCCACGCCTTTTTCCAGCGCCGGGCTGCCGGCTTTGACCAAGGGGCCTTCCTGCAGGCCCTGGCCGAGGTGCCCGATGTCCCGCCAGAGAAGCACGACCGGATCAGCCCCCGAGGCCGGCGCAAATAAGCGCATCCGAGAAATCCGCGTTCCGTAGTCGGCTTCACCGCTTCGCCTGGTAGTTGAGTACGTCTCGGGCCTCTTTGTTCAGTTTCGCGGCCTTGCGCTTGAGGATCTCCCGATCCTGGGCCTCGCGGTCACCTTTCCCTTTGGCCACCTTCGTCCCGCTCGCCACCTTCGCTGGCACCTCCACCGGTCCACCGGCGCTGCAATTTCGGCGGCAGGGAGGGCTTCCGCTGCTGGCTTTGCACCCTTGAGGTAGCGGTAGAAGGTGCTCTTGCCGATGCGCAGAGTGGCGCAGATATCCTTCACCGAATTGCTCTTGTCCTGATACATGGCCTTGGCCAGGGTCACCTGTTTGTCTTCCAGGGACCGGGGCCGGCCGCCTTTGCGGCCGCGAGCCCGGGCCGCGGCCAGGCCCGCCATGGTCCGTTCCCGGATCAGATCCCGCTCGAACTCCGCCAGCGATGCAAACAGGTGGAAGACCAGCTTCCCGGTGCCGGAGGTGGTGTCCAGGTTCTCCTGCAGGCTGCGGAAGCCCACGCCCTTTTCCGTCAGCTCATTGACCAGTTCGACCAGGTGGGGCAGGGAGCGGCCCAGCCGGTCGAGCTTCCACACCACCAGGGTATCGCCCTTGCGCAGGATCTCCAGAGCCTGGCTCAGCCCCGGCCGTTCCCGGCTGGCGCCGCTGAGCTGGTCGGTGTAGATCTTCTCACAGCCGGCCTTCTTCAGCGCGTCGGTCTGGGCGCGCAGGTGCTGGTCCTGGGTGG
>JACPJE010000218.1 GCA_016187725.1 Candidatus Latescibacterota bacterium | reverse complement strand
TTTCGACCTCGGTGGGGTTGCTGCAGCCAAAGGGCAGCAGCGCCAGGAAGAGCAAGTACTTGGTCATGGGGCCCTCCTCCTAGAAATTGAAGTCCAGCCCAAAGCTGGGCAGCAGAGGCAGCATGGGGATCTGGCGGCGCTTGGCCGGCTGGCGCTTCTCGGGTTTGCCCTCGCTCCAGAAGTAGTTGAAGATGTTCTTGCGGTTGGTGAGATTGACGATCTGGAAGAAGAGCTTCATCTCCCAGGCGCGGAACTTGAGCTGCCTTTCCACCGCCACGTCGAGGCGCTGGTACGAGGGCAGGCGCACCCCGTTGAGTTCCCCCTTGCGCTGGATCTCGAAGCGCAGATCTGAGGGCAGCACCAGTTCGCCGCGGCCCAGGATCTGGGTGTAGGGCTGCCCGGAGGCATAGGCCAGGGCGGTGTTGAGGGTCCATCGCCTGCGGAAGCGCCAGGAGTGGATCAGGTCCACGGACAGGCGCCGGTCGAACTTGGACTTGAAGGATTGTTCGCGGCTCTGGGCATCCTGGTTCAGGCCCTCGATGGTGCGCTCGCTCAGGCCGGTGGAGAAGGAGAGCCAGCCGGTGTGTTTGCCCTCGTTCCTTTTGAAGAGCAGGTCGAAGCCGTAGGCCCGGCCATCCCCTCGTCGTAAGATGTCGGCGATCTCGATGGAGTGCTGCTCGTCGTAGTTGAGTTCGTACAGGCCGCCGTAGTCCTTGTAGTACGCCTCGGCATCCACGGCGATGCCCAGCCAGCGGGTCTCGGCCCCGACGATATAGTGAAGAGCCTCGCTGGGTTCGGCGGTGGAGTCGGCCAGGGCCCAGACATTGGACAGGATCGAGATGCCCTGGAATTCGCGGGCCAGGCGGAAGATGTACTGGTGGTAGCGGCCGGCGGCCCCCTTGACGAAGGTGTCCACTCCCAACTGGTAGCGGGCGGCCAGGCGCGGGGCCACCCCCGAGTACCTGCCGTTGGTGAAATAGCTGAAGCGCAGCCCCGGCTGCAGGGTGAGGCGCGGGGTGGCGGACCAGTTGTCCTGCACATAGAGAGCGTGGTGGAAGCCCTCGGTGTCCACGTCCACCCAGTTCTGATCGGCCTCGCCGAAGCGGTATTCCATGGACATGCGTTTGAGCAGGAAACCGGCCTCCACGGCGTGGCCGCTGGCCGGGAAATAGTTCAGATCGCCCTTGAGCGACAGGTCGGTGAGGCGGTTGAACTCCTTGAGTTCGACGTCCTCGGAGTTGAAGAGGGTGCCGGCCTCAAAGCGGCTGCCGGTGAAGAGAAAGTTGCCAAAGAGCGAGCTGTCGAAGACGTGGGTCCACTTGGAGCTGATGGTGCGGTTGCCCCATTCCAGGTCGATGTCGAACTCGTCGAAGCGGTACTCCAGGGCGTCCTGTCCGGTGTACCCGGCCAGGGTGAACTGATCCGCATGGGAGAAGATCTGGTGGGTCTTGCCCTGCAGGTCGTAGAAATTGTAGGCGAATTTTTTGGCATCGAGGGCGTTCTTGGCCAGACCGATGACCAGGTCCAGATGGGTGCGCCGGCCCGAGAGCAGCCACGAGCCCTTGGCCACCGGCCCCTGGAGGGTGAGGCGCGAACTGAGCAGGCTGAGCCCGCCCTGAGCCTCGAATTCCTCCTTGTTGCCCTCGTTGGTGATGACGTTGAGCACCGAGGAGAGACGGTCGCCGTACTTGGCCGGATACCCGCCGCGCAAAAGTTCGGTGCTCTTGGCCGCATCGGCCGGGAAGGTGCTGAACAGGCCGAAGAGGTGGGAGGCATTGTACACGTCGGTGCCGTCCAGCAGGACCAGGTTCTGGTCCGGGGTGCCGCCGCGCACGTACAGGCCGACGGAAAAGTCGGACAGGGCGCTGACCCCGGGGAGGGTCTGGATGGTGCGGATGGGGTCGGCCTCGATGGCGGCCGGTGCGGTCTTCAGTTCCTTGACCTGCAGGGTGGTGCGCCCAGGGCTGATGTCGAAGCTCTCGATCTCGTCCCGCCGGGCCTCGACGGTGGTGGTCTCCAGTTGGATGGACTCCTCCTGCAGGCTGATATTGACCACCAGATTCTGGTCGCCCGCCCGGATGGCTTTCTCGAAGCTGCGGTACCCCACCAGGGAGGCCACCAGGGTGTGGGCGCCGGGCGCCAGGCGGGCGATGGCATAGTACCCGCTCTCGTTGGTGGTGGTGCCCCGATTCTCGCCCTTGAGGTACACATTGGCGAAGGGCAGGCTCTCGCCGCTGGCCTGGTCGCGCACAAAGCCGCTCAGGTCAGCGGCCTGGCCATAGGCTGCCAGGAGCAATAAGACGAGGGTGTGGGAGGCAGTTTTGATCGTCATCTGACACCTGTGGAGCCAAAACCCCCGGCGCCCCGCTCCGAGTCGGCCAGGGATTCAGCCTCGACCAGCACCGCTCTGGCCACGGGGGCGAAGACCAGCTGGGCGATGCGCTCACCCGGCTCGATGCGCTGCGGTTCCCGGGAGAGATTGATCAGGATCACCCCCACCTCGCCGCGGTAGTCGGCGTCGATGGTGCCGGGGGCATTGAGCACGGTCAGGCCGCGTTTGAGGGCCAGACCGCTGCGGGGCCGCACCTGGCCCTCGTACCCGGGGGGAATCTCCAGGCGCAGGCCGGTGGGGATCAGGCTGCGGGTCCCCGCTTCGAGCACCAGGGGGGCATCTAGGGCGGCGCGCAGGTCCATGCCGGCGCTGGCGGAGGTCTGGTAGGCCGGCAGGGGAACCCGCGCGGGTTTGGCGAAGCGGACCTGGATTTCCACTCATCCCTCCTGGGCGGAATACCCGGCCTGCCACCGGTCTTGTAGGAGGCGCACGTACCCGGCGCCCAACACGTAGCAGGAGGTGGCGAAGAGGCCGAGGATGGCGGTGACAAAGACGATCAGGGAACGCTGGGGCCTGGCCTTCTTTTCCGGGACGGTGGCCCGGTCCAGGGCCTGCACGGTGGAGGTGGTGTTGCTGGCTTCGATAAGCGACTCGGCCTTCTGCTCCAGCAACATCTTCATCAGTGCCGTCTGCACCAGCACGTCCTTCTCGATCTTGGCGTAATCCTGGGCCACCTGGGGGATCTCGCGCAGGGGCAGAAAGAGGTTTTCGTCCAGGTGCAGGGTGAGACTGCCAGAGCTGCTCTCGCTGTTGGAGCCGTCCCTCAACAGGACTAGGGCCTGCTGCCGCAGCAGCCGTTCCTGGTCCAGCTTCTGCACCTCGGGGTGGTCGGAGGAGAAACCCGAGGCCAGCAGGCTCTTGCGGCTGATCTCCAGCTCCATGGTGGCCATCTGCATCGAGGCGGCGGCGCGGATCACGGCCCTGGCCTGGTCTTCGAGGGAGATGGCGTTGTGCTCGGCCTGGAAGTCCTTGAGGTTGCCCATGAACCCGTCGAGCTTGACGCTCTCCCTGTCCAGCAGGCCGGAGATGAAGGTATAGCGGTCCTGGGCCGATTCGTGCGAGAGCCGGCGGTTGGTGTCGTCCAGCAGGGCCACGTAGTAGTTGGCCATGTCCGCGGCCCGCTGCGGGCTCTGGTCGAAGACCGAGATCATGATCGTCCCTTCCTCGCTCTTGCCGATGATGGTCTGCTGCTTGAGGGTCTCGAGCGCCTCAGCCATGGTGTCGGCCTCGTAGAGCGCCATCAGCTGGAAGTGCTCGACCATCTGCCGGCGCATGGTCTCGCTCTTGAGGGTGGCGATGAAGATGTCGGCCGGGGTCCCCTTTTCGCCCAGGCGCAGCGAGGGGATGGGCAGGGAGGAGAGCAGATCGGCAAAGCCGAAGCCCTGCTTCTGCTCCTTGGGGGGCAGGAGCTGGACCTGGGCCTCGTATTCGTCGGGCAGCAAGAGGCTCACGCCGGCGGCCAGCAGGCAGAGCGCCAAGGTGCCGCCCAGGATCCGGCGCTTGCCGGCATTGAGGGCGGCCAGCAGGGTGATCACATCGACCTGTTTCTCGTTCATGTACCGGGTTCCTCGGGTTAGGCCTCGCGGCGAGTCAAATGGGTCAATGCGTCTTTCCTGGTCGCCGCGGCAGCCAGTCTGGGTTGCGACGCCGATCTCCTGGCGGGCACTTAGAAGGCGCGGACCAGCAGGATCAGGGTCAGGGTCTCGGCGACGGTGCGCATGGTGGTCTGGGTAAACTCCCACCAGTTGCGGTATTCCTTTTCGGGGACCCAGATCTCGTCGCCGGCCTCGACCAGCAGATTTTTGTCGAGCTGTTCCCGCTCCCCGGTGCGGGCCCGGAGCAGTCGCGCCCCGCCCTGGTTGGCGCTCCACGAGAAGCCGCCGGCCTGGTCCAGATAGTAACCCACCCGGCGGCCTTCTTCGAATTTGAGCAGTCCGGGCTTTTTCAGCTGGCCGCTGAGGCTGACCGTGCGGCGCCGCTCCGGTACAAAGATGACGTCGCCCCCTTCGATCAGGACATTGTGGGTCTCTTCGCCGTCCCTGAAAAGGCGCTCGAAGTCCACCGCCAGGCGGCCTCTCTCCTCGCGGCCCTTGCTCTTGAGGTAAGCCTTGTCCTCGGGGCTCATGTCGGCCAGGCCGCTGACGGCCTGCAAAAGCTGGAGGCGCTGGTATTCGGGGTCCTTGATGGCCCGGGCCTTGGCGCGCAGCAGCCGGGCCTCGGGCAGGGAGGCCCGCTCGGTGAAGCCGCCGGCCTGCCCGATGATGTCGCGCAGCCGGGTCTGGCCCTGGACGATGCGGTAGCGGCCGCGGTACTTGACCTCGCCCTGGACGTAGATGGTGGGGGTCTGCTGCCAGTCGGAGCGAGAGCGGATGAAGAGCATGTCCTTGGGCTGCAGGGGCACGCCGCTGATGTCGGCGGCCCTGACCTGGCGGGCCACGTCCTCGGCACTGATCAGGGGGATGATGTCGTTGGTGCGGCCGTCGGGTCTGAAGCGCCAGATCTCGGCCACCTCCAGGGGGGCATCGCCGCTCACGCCCCCGGCCAGGGAGAGCAGGGTGCCCACCGTATCGCCGGGGCGGTATTCCTGCACCCCTTCCTTGTTCACCGAGCCGTAGGCGAAGATGTCCTGCTGCCGGTACTCGACGTGCACCATGTCGCCCATGCGCACATAGGGGTTGAAGCGCACCTCGCCGGTGGCGCGGTACATCTCCAGATCCACTGCCTCCTGGGTGCCGTCGCGGTGGAGCAACTGGATGGAGCGCCGGGCCGTGGGCTGGGGTTGGAGCTGGGTGGTGCGGGTGACCTTCTTGCCGGCCACCGTCTCCTCGATGGTGCCCTTCAGGTCGTCTAGAAAGCCGCCGCCCCGCTCGATCAGGTCGGAGACCCGGGTGTTGGGATGGGCGATGAGGCTGCCCTCGTCCACCACGGCGCCGGTCAGGTACACGGTGAAGTAGCGCATGCTGGTCAGGGTGAGGGTGATCTCCACCCGGGGGTATTTTTCGCGGGTCCGGTCCAGGATCTGTTCCTTGACCTGGGCCAGCTTCTGGGAGGCGGCGTGGAAACTGCCCACCGTGGGGACGATGGCGTTGCCCTCGGGGTCCACCTGCACCAGGTAGGAGCGGTTCCACTCCCCCCAGATGTAGAGTTCGAACACGTCCCCGGGACCTACCAGGTAGGTGGCGGGGTCCACCTGCTGGTCCTGGCTGATGCGCAGGCGCTCCACTTCTTCCCCTTTGGGCAGGCGGGCGCGGGCGGAAAGGGCCGCCTCGCTCAGGCCTGGGATTTCCATGCCGGGCAACTGCTGGAGTTTTTCCTCCTCTGCCTGCCCTTCCTCGATCAGCTGTTCCAGTTCGCTCTGGGTCTGGGCCAAAAGGGGCAGGGCGCTGGCCGCCAGCAGGGCCAGGGCCGCCAGCAGGGGCCGGTACCTCGGTGTCATACTTCCTCCTGTTTTACAGGGTGCAGTTCATCAGCGCCGCAGGGGGTAGCCGCCCAGGAGCCAGTCCGAGGTCTTCTCCTGGGTCTCCTGCCCGGGCCGGCGCGGCGGCCGGCCCACGCTGAGGTACTCGAAGCCCATCTCCTGCATCTGGCGCGGGTGGTAGATGTTGCGGCAGTCGAGGATCTTGGGGGTCTTGAGGGCGCTGTGCAGCACGGCCAGGTCGATGTTGCGGAACTCGTTCCACTCGGTCATCAGCACCAGGGCATCGGCGCCCTCGGCGGCCCGGTACGGGCTCTCGCAGCAGACCAGCTGGGGGTAGATTTCCTGGGCCTTTTCCATGGCCGCCGGGTCGTAGGCCCGCACCTTTGCGCCCTCGGCCTGCAGGGCTTCGATCATCTCCAGGGCCGGGGCTTCGCGCAAATCGTCGGTGTCTGGCTTGAAGGAGAGCCCCAGCAGGCAGATGGTGCGGCCGGCGAAGGGGCCTACCAGCTCGCGCAGCTTGGCGATCATGCGCTGGCGCTGGCGGGCGTTGCTGGGGTTGATGGACTGGATCAGCGGCGAGTCCACCTGGCCCCGGCGGGCGCTGGCGGCCAGACCAGCCACGTCCTTGGGGAAGCAACTGCCCCCGTACCCGGCCCCGGCGCTGAGGTTGCGCGGGCCGATGCGCTGGTCCAGGCCCATGCCCCGGGCCACGGCAGTGACATCGGCCCCGTACGCCTCGCAGATGTTGGCGATCTCGTTGATGAAGGAGATCTTGGTGGCCAGGAGGGCATTGGCCGCGTACTTGATCATCTCGGCGCTCTCCACGTCGGTGAGCACCATGGGCACGTCGTTCTGGTACAGGGGGCGGTACACGTCCACCACCGCTTCGAGGGAGCGCTGGTTGCCGGCGCCGATGACCAGGCGGTCGGGGTGCATGAAGTCCTCGATGGCCGAGCCTTCGCGCAGGAATTCGGGATTGGAGACGATGTCGAAATCGACCCCGGGCTGGGTCTGGCGGATCAGGTCGGCCACCTGCACCCCGGTGCCCACTGGCACGGTGCTCTTGTTGACGATGATCTTGTAGTCCTCCATGTACTGGCTGATGGTGCGGGCCGCCTCGAAGACGTGAGACATGTCCACGTCGCCGTCTGGCAGGGAGGGGGTGCCCACGGCGATGAAGATGAGCTGGGAGGCTTTGATGGCAAAGGGGATCTCGGTGGAGAAGGTGAGCCGGCCCCGGGCGGTGTTGCGGGCCATCATCTCTTCGAGGCCGGGCTCGTAGATGGGCACCTGGCCGGATTTGAGGCGGGCGACGCGCTGGGCGTCGATGTCGACGCAGGTGACGGCATTGCCAAAGTCAGACAGGCAGGCGCCGGTTACCAGGCCGACGTACCCGGTCCCCATTACGCAGATGGATCTCATATGGGCAGGATTCCTCGCAGGTAAAGGACAGACTATAAAATATAGGGCGAAGGGGCCGGGGGAGGAAGGGCCAGATAGCGGCGGAAGTTGGCGGTGGTGAGGGCGGCGACCTCTGCGAGGCTGCGCTGCTTGAGGGCGGCCAGTTTTTCGGCCACGGCCCGGGCGCGGGAGGGCTGGTTGGGCTGGCCGCCGATGGGCACGGGGGCGTCGGTCTCGATCAGCAGAAAGTCGTCGGCGATGGCCAGGGCCACCTCCTGGGTCTGCGGGTCGTCCACCACCATGGGCCCCACTGAGACGTAGATCCCTGCCTCGTTGCACTGGCGGATCAGCTTGCGCGAGTGGGTGAACCAGTGGAGCTGGGCGTTGAGGCCGGTCTGCCTGACAAAGAGGATGGCCCGCTCCATGACCTGGCGCGGGCAGCGGCGGGAGTGGAAGTTGGCGGGTTTGGCAGCGGCGGCGGCCAAATCCAATTGTCTCACGAGAATC
>JACPJE010000185.1 GCA_016187725.1 Candidatus Latescibacterota bacterium | reverse complement strand
GGTCCAACCGGGCGATGCCGTAATCGTCCAGAAACAACTGCCGCTGACCCGGCGGAAAACCGAAAGCCCTCTTGTCCTTCATCTATTCTCCATGCGGCGATGAGGTGAGGTTCGGGGCTACCACTCGATCTGCTGCTCCGGGACAAAGCGCTCCACCTGTCGCCACAGGGTGGTACCATCCCGGTAGTGGTCGCGCTGGTACAAGGGGCAGTTCACCCCCTGGGGCTGGATGAGGACCACCTCGTTCCCCCGCCGGATCAACGTGTACCGGTCCTTCTCGATCCACGCTTCATCCCGCCGCTCGGCGATGGGAAAATCGAGGCGGACGACGTCCCCTGGCACGACCCGGCCCACCCGGGCGTACCGCCCCTCGAAGCCGGCCTCGCGCCCCTTGCCCTTGACCCGTACCCGGACCTGTGCGGGCTGCACCCACTCCGGCAGGCGCACGGCCAGTTCCACCGGCTGCTTGACGCTGATATCCACCTGGCCGGTGTACGGGAGGTGGCTGTCCACGTCGACCCAGGGCGAGGCCCGGTTCAGTAACAGATTTACCCGCAGCCGGCCGCCTCGGTAGGTGAGGATATGCTCCCAGACATAGTAGAGCGCCCGGGTGGCGTTGCCGGTGCAGCAGTGCATGATCCCCCACCCCCAGTCATTGGCCGAGGGCCACCCGGCAAAGGCGCCCAGGTTGCGCTCGGGCACGTGGTCGCAGCACTCGGTCGCCGGATCGAAGCCGGGGATGGCCGGCCCCTGCTCGCCCAGACGGTAGGCCCAGTCAGCACGGCGCAGTTGGCCCTCGGCGAACTGGTTGCGAATCCACCGGTCGGCGTCGTCCCAGTAATCGCCCAACCTGGCGGCGCTGAGTTTGAGGGCCAGTCCGACCATGGCCGCCACCTCGCACAACTCCGAGGTCTGCAGGTCGGGGCGGTCGATGTTCTCGGGGAAGTACCCGACCAGGGGATTGCCCTTGCCCCGGGCTCGCTCAAAGGCCCGCCGCACGAACTCGGCCAGCTCGCCATCCCCGACCGCCAGGGCGTGGTCCAGGGTGCCCAGCAGCGGCACCATGTGGTGCTGGAAGTGGATGTATTCCTTCCAGGTCACTGGCCCGGGTTCGAATCCCGGCACGCCTTCCCGGGCCGGCACCCGGCCGCCGTCCTCCCCGGCGTAGTTGGGCAGGAACTCCCCATCGAGACCGTAGTACCGGCCGTGGTGGACCAGGTAGCGCGCCAGCTTGCCGGCCAGGTCCACGGCCGGCTGGTACCCGCTGACCCGGTGGTACTGGGCCAGGCCCTGGATGGTCCAGCCGACCAGGCTCGACCAGATCCCCACCGGCAGGGCGGCGTCCCGGACGCGCGGCTGGTCCGGGTAGAACTCCCCCTGGGGGAAGTAGGCGTAGTCGCCCCGGTCGATGGCCACCCCCCGCAGCCCGTCGACGATGCGGCGGATCTCCGCGTCCCAGGGACCGGACGGGTCGCGCTGCCGGTACAGGGTCATGGCGCCGAGGCGCCGGCCGGTGAAGAGCGGGACTGAGTAGAACCCCGCTCTCGGGAGCGCGGCACGGCCCTCCTCGGCGTAACCGAGGCCCCAGTCCGGCACCTTCACCCACGGGAAGAAGGGCCAATACACCAGGCCGTCCGGCCCGATCTGGCGCAGGGCGCTGGCCATCCACACCGGATCCACCTGGTCGTTCAGACTGCTGCCGCTGGCCAGTCGCATCAGGGGGAGAGCCTCCTGAAACTTGGTCACGCAGATATCGGACCCGCGGTGGCGCATGGAGGGCGGATGGGTCCGGAAGTTGGCGTTGAAGTAGAGCATGTAGTCCTTGTCGGGGTCCAGCGGCCCGGTCAACCCGTTGACCGCCAGGGCCGCCCGCTCCTGGATATCCAGGGTGGCCGGCACCATGGCCGGGTATCGCTCCCCGGCGTAGGGCGGCACGGCAAAGGGCGGAATCTGCTGGCGGATGTAGGGGATCGGGTTTCCGGGCTGCCAACCGGTGGTGGATGGTGCGTTCATGGCGTCTCCTTGGTTGGGTAGCTTATCTCCAGTCGCTCGAGATCAGCGATGCTCTGGAGGTTCGAGGAGCAGTCGGAAGCTTCACGCCCGGTGGATGAGTTCGAGCAGCCCCGCCTCCGGTACTGCAAGGCTCACGTTGAGCCCGCCGTCCGTAGCCTTTGTTATGGATCGGCTGATCTCCTCCAGGTAGAGATCGCGGACAACAAGCTCGTAAGACCCCTCCGCAGGCGCGAGCCGGGTGTGTATGTATGCGCTTCCCGTCCCGTTGAAAAGGTAGACGTGTGGTATCGGCGCGGCACCCTCCAGCGTGATCGTCCCCAGGACGTCTTTGAAAAGACCTACGAACGTCTCCCGGGCGCCGGAGATGGCGAAGCTCGAGGTGTACGGGTCGAACTCCAGCGGCTGCCACCGACCCTGGCTGATGGCCTCTTTGTGCTCCTGGTAGAATTGTAGCCACCGCTTGACGATCCTCAAATGGCTGTCCGGAAGCCTGCGGAAATCCATCCCAACCGCGGGAACACAATACAGCACCGAGGACGCCACTGCCTTGGCAACGTTCTGAACGCTCTCGTCCGGCCGCCAGGAAATGTAATCCGCCTCCGCCAGGGGCTGGGAGCCGGGGGTGAACGACTTGATCCACGCGCAGTACCGGCGGTTCTGATCAAAGTCCCAGGGGCAGTCCTGGGCGCGATAGTAGGTCGCGTACGGCCGCAAGTAGAGGTTCGCGTAGGGGAGCCGGAACTCGATGATCGCGTCCTTCTTCACGGCCCGGATTGCCGCGTCAAAGGCCCTCATGGTGCGATCCATCGCCTCCCCCACTGTGGCGTACACATGCTTGTGGTCAGCCAGGCAGGGAAGCACGCTCACCTGGTCGATGAAGTCGATCTTCAGCCCGTCCAGATTGTAGTCCCGGATCAGGCCGGCCACGAGCTCCGGCACGTAGATCTCGGTGATCCCCGTGCGGGGGCAGAGTTCCATACGCTCTTCGACGTCCGGTTCCGTGATCTTTCCCGTGACCCACGGTGACATTATCGACATGAAGGTGGACAGTTCTCCCATCCGGTCGCGCTTGTTCAGGTAGCCTTTCATGGACGGGTACCTGGCGCTCTTCTTCGCGATCTGGAACGGGGACACCCAGAGCATGATGTTCATCCCCCGCTTGTGCACCTCATCGACGAGCTTTCGCATGTCGGGGAACTTCACCGGGTTCGGCGCATAGTCACCCCGATACTCCGACGCGTCGGGCCCACTGCCGAACCAGCCCTCATCGATCACGTAGTTGCGGAACCCGAGATCGCGCACGAGATCCAGCCCCGCCATGATCTTCTCCTGGTTGACCATCGGGCCGTGTGCATACCAGGTGCAATACAGGGGGTCGGCGGCATTGGGATGGAGGGTGTGAAGCCGGGTGCCGGTGAGCTCCGCCTGCGTCCTGGCGAAATCTCCCATGGCGTCGAACCACGACCCCTCCGCGCAGCTCAGGTAGACTTGCTCAGCGTGCTTCCGAGTCCTGATCGTCACCCCCTCGATGGGCCGGGTCATTTCGACCACGGCCCGAGGCTCTGCGTCGTTGCCGCAACCCCGGACCACCGTTTCCGTGGTCTGATCGACAAGGCCGATACTCGCCTTGTTCCTCCCTTCCCGGTTCAGAAACTCGACAAAGGGCATACACCGGTTGGCGGCGGTAAGGTAGCCGAATCCCCACATCTGGAGGCTTAGCCGCTCAACCTGCGCTTCCCCCAGCAGCTGGGGCATCCACACCCGGTGGAGGTCCAGGAGCGGGCTCCGAAGCCGGACCGTGAACGCGTCCAGGTCGAACTCCTCTCCGCCCTTCTCCACGGATAGGGACAGGAGATGGACGTCCGGAGACCTTTCCGCGACCGAGAGGTGCACCGTGAAACCGCCCGCCTGGTATTCCCGCTGAAGTGCCTCCTTCCCCTTCTTCTCGCTCACCATGCGCCATTCAGGTACCTTTGCGCCATTCAAGGTGTATTCGACCTCGACCTGGTGCCCCGAAAAATCAACCGCGATCATGCTTTTCCTCCACCCGAAAAATCAACCGCGATCATGCTTTTCCTCCACTTGTCGCGCGCGGCGACATAACGATGTTTTTCATGGCAACCACGAGGGTTTCCCGGTTGGCCGTCCGAAGTAGCGGAAGCGATCCACGTGGGTGAACCTGGCAGCCGGCGCGTAACGGCAGACCCCGCGCTCCTTCTCCGGGTGGTGATCACCATCCAGATGCCCTCACACCATTTTCTTCCAGCTTGGCTCCGTGTTCCCTGCGTAATCTTGCAGTCAGTGACCACAAAATGAATGGCTTTCTCGGCCAGGTTGTTGGTCGGTCCAATGCCTGGGGTGGTGACAGACCGGAAGCAGGCTTCTCCATATTCTTTGAAACGCTGCGCCAGGTTCAGCGCCTCGCTGCGGGGTGGAGTTCCTTTACCCGTAGCCAGCACTGCCTGGTCCCATCCCGTGAGCTGGCCCCTAGCTGCTCAGGCGGGCGCCAGCCCGACTGGGCGGCCGAGCTGGGCTGACTCGTAGCAACCGTCGATCAGGCGCTGCAGGTTGAGGAGTTGGCGCCTATCCTGTAAATCCCAGGGGCGACCTTCGATCAGACGCCGGATGGCTTCGGCGTCCTGGGCGCAGATGCTGCGCGTCCAGG
>JACPJE010000184.1 GCA_016187725.1 Candidatus Latescibacterota bacterium | reverse complement strand
GGACTCGCTCACTGGCCAGGTCACCGAGGATTTCCGCTCCGAGGTCCTGGGCGGCCTGGGCGCTTCACCCAATAACCAGGACCTCTACAAAAAGGCGCTCCTCGACCGCGACTACCAGCGCACCGAGCGGGAGATCGCCGAGGCCCTGGAGCGCGCCTGCCAGGCCAGCGAAGCCCTGCGCACCATGGCCCAGGACCTGGAGGGCTTCAACCTGGCCCACTACGCGACCCTGCGGGGGCAGTTCACCCTGGAGGATCTGCGCGATTTCTGCCAGGTGGCGCTGCCCCGGCTGGGTGGGTCCATGTTGCCGGACGGGGAGTTCTACCGCATCGACACCCCTCCCCAACTCCGGGACTACCCGCGCATCGAGCACACCTACCACCACGCGACCTTTGACCGCAAGCTGGCCATGCGGCGCAAACAGGCCCGCCTCCTGGGCACCGGCCATCCCTTGATCGATGCCCTGTTCACCGAACTCCAGAAGGACGACTTCGCGGGCGCATTAACTGACCTTGCCGGCACCAGGGAGGCAGCGCCGTGCCTACGGGTGCATTGTGTGGCACACGTCAGTTATGAGGATGGCAAAAGTCGGTGCTCCTGGCGGTCAGCGGACCTGCACCCAGACGGGTCCTGGGCGCCGGTGGGGGAGGAGAGTGCTCGTGTCCTGTTGGGGTTGCTGCGCGACCGGCCCAATACGGCGCTGAAGGTGGAAGGGCCGGCTGGGAAGTGGGTCTCCGCCTATGGGGCGGCGACGGGGGTGTGGGAATCGGAGTTGCGGGGGCGGGAGGACGGGGTGTTGGCGGTGCGGTTTGTGGTGGTGGGGGTGGCGCTGAAGAGGTAATGGATTCCCTTTGATCAGGAGCAGGTACTTTCGGAGATTAGGTACTGATACGCCCGTTGCGCCGCCCTGGGGGGCGCTGCACCTTCCCGCCGAGGAGGTGGACCATGGACAAGAGGCTGTTTTTCGCGTTGTTGTGCGGATTGCTGGCGCTGTCGCCCCGCCCGGGCGAGGCCGTGGGGGGCAGGGTGTTGCGGCTGAGTGGGGACCGGGAGTGGATGGAGGTGGCCGACGCGCCCGACCTGCACCTGGGCTCCGAGTTGAGTGTGACCGGCTGGTTCCGGGCGGACCGCTTGGAGTTCTGGGAGTTCGGCAGCTGGCAGGCCCTCTTTTGGAAAGGGAACGAACCCGATCCGCCCTATGAAAACCGCGAATACGGGCTGTGGCTGAACCGCGAGGGCCGGCTGCATATCACCACCACTCCCAAAGGCCGGGGGGCCCTCATGCCCAGTACGTCGGAGGGGTTGGTGCAGGTGGGGAAGTGGCGCCACTTCGCGCTGGTGATCAGCGGCCCCGGGAACTACGTGCGCCTGTACCTCGACGGGCAGCAGGTGATCGAGGTGCCCTTCGAGGGCAGCGGGACCTACGACACCAGCGGGCCGCTGCGCCTGGGCAGTATCCCCGACCGCGACTATTTCCAGGGGGCCATCGAGGAGGTGGCCATCTGGAGCCGGGCACTCGGGGTGGAGGAAATCCAGCAGGGCCGCGAGCATTCCCCGCAGGGGAACGAGGAAGGGCTGGTGGCCTGGTACACCTTTGACGAACTGGACGCGGCGGGCATGGTGCCGGACCTCACGGGCAAGGGCCACGTCGGGGTACTCCAGGGCGGGGCACACCTGGCGGACTGGCCGGGGAACGTGCTGCTGGCGGCGGTGGCGCCCGATTCGGCGCTGGTGGATTCGGCGGCCTCGCCGGTGGTGGCGGGCGACCAGCTGCGGGGCAGCGAGGCGAGTGCACTGATCTTCGCCTTTCGCAGCACCGACTATGCGGTGCGGCGCACAGCGGTCGAGGGGTTGCAGCGGGTGGCGCCTGAGGATTTCGACCGGGTGGCGGTGGAGGCCCTGGTCAACGACGACTTCGCCGTGCGCCGGCGGGCCATCCAGATCGCCAGGCAGCGGCGCGAAGCCGGCTCGCTGGGGGCCATGAGCGAGGACGGGTTTTCCCGCGTCATCACCACTGCCCTGCAGAGCAATGATTTTGCGGTCCGCCGGGAGGCGGCAGCCATCCTGGCCCGGTCCAGTGGCCCTTTGGCGGCGGTGCCGCCGGGTCCGGCAGCCCCGCCGTCCCGCGATCCATGGGCTCCTGAGCGGTACCGGGACTGGGATAGGTACTGGTACGCACCCAGGCCCGCCGACTGGGAGATGCAGCCCGAGGGCATGGTCCTGCGCTACAACCGGGTCGAAGGGGTGTACGGGGGCTGGCGCCTGCCGCGCAACTACCACCCCGGGCAGGGGCTGACCAATTACGGGGCCGTGGGTTACAGCCTGAATGCCAGGGAATTGAGCTACCAGGCCGGGGCCGAGGTCTTCTCTTTCTACAGCCCGCCCCAGTCTCGCGACAACCTGGTGGCCATGGGCGCCGAGGTCCACGACCTGACCGACACCCAGGACGGCTGGCTGCTCTCCGAGGAGGAGAACTCCGTGGACGCCCTGCTCTTCCACCGCGATTTCCGCGACTACTACCGCCGGGCCGGGTGGAGCCTGTACTCCTCCCACAACCTGGGCGGGGTGCTGCAGCTGACCGGGCGCTATGCCCGGGACGAGTTCGGCTCGCTGGAGAACGAGGTGGAGTGGGGGCTCTTCGAGAGCCGCTTTGCCCGCGAGGCCTTCCGCCCCAATCCGCCGGTGGACGAGGTGGAGGTGGCCAGCATCCGGGCCGATCTGCAGTTCGACACCCGCAACCGTATCGACGAGCCGCACCGGGGCTGGTTCGCCAATGCCCTCTTCGAGAGAGCCGGCGGTTTTCTCGGGGGGGAAGCCCGCTTCAAGCGTTACCTGGGGGATGTGCGGCGCTACCAGCCGGTGGGCCACAGCTCCAGGGTGGACCTGCGCCTGCGCCTGGGCACGGCCAAGGGAGGCCTGCCGACCCAGTACCTGTACGACCTGGGGGGCTTTGCCTCGCTGCGCGGGTACGGGTTCAAGCAATTCAGCGGCGACCGCATGGGCCTCTTCAGCGCCGAGTACTGGGTGAACGGGGAGGCGCAGTGGCCGGGGGACCTGCCGGTGGACGATCTGTCGGTGGGCCTTTTCTTCGACGCCGGCAGTGCCTGGTTCGCCGGGGACCAGGGCGATCCCTTCGACACCGGGGACCTGGAGGTGAAGAAGAGTCTGGGGTTTGCCCTGCAGTGCGAGAGCGCCCGCCTGTACCTGGCCCGGCCCTTGGACGGGGCTGAGCGGGACTGGGCGCTGGCCCTGCGGTTCAGCCGCACTTTCTGAAGAGAGGGTTTTGGATGAATATTCCTCCCGGAGATTGGGGAGCGCAGTTCCGCTGGTCCTTCGGGGACACCCAGGCTCAGGAGGCCCTGCACAAGCACCAGGGGGCCCTCCAGGCCCTTGAACTGGTCTACGACAACGACGGCCTGTGGGACTGGGGCGACCCTTGGGGCGAGGGGTCCCACATGATCCGCCGCATGGTGGATCAGTACGCCCAGGTCGGGGCCTGGGCCCTGGTGTGGGGCTGCGGCAACAACCTGGCCTGGAGTTATACCCCCCGGGTGCAGGAAGCCTGGTGCGACCGGGTGCCGCGCCGGGAGGAAAACCTCCGGCAGCTTGCCGAGCGGCAGCGCCAGTGGCTCGACGCCGGCACTGACCCCCTGGCCGTGGTGCTGGAGCGGGCTCGGATGCATCACCTGCCGGTGCTGGCCGGCTTCCGCCTCAACCGCTTCTTCCAGATCTACGGGGTGGAGTCCTGGTACGAGGACAATCCCCAGTTCGTGCTCTCGCCGGCCAGTTGCCCGCTCAACCCCCACCAGTACAGCGTGGACCTGGCCCGGCCCGAGGTGCGCCGGCATTTCGTCGAACACTCCATCGACGTGGTGGAGCGGTACGAGGTGCAGGGGCTGCACCTGGAGTTCATGCGCGCCATCCCCTTCTTCGAGCGCGGGCAGGAGGACAAGGCAGCCTATCTCAACGAGTTCCTGCGCCAGCTGCGATGGGAACTGGACCGCATCGGCCGGCAGCGGGGCTGCCACCTGGAGCTTTCCATCTGGTCGGGCACGCCCCAGAACTACCGGGTGATCCGCAAGGGGATCTTCCCCCCGGAGTTCTGCGAACTGGAATTCCACGGTATCGACATCCCCACCTGGATCAGCGAGGGGCTGGTGGACCGGCTGATGCTCAGCGCCTGGTCCGGGGGGCCGGGGCGGCGGGGGATGCCGGTGGAGCTGGCTCCCTGGGTAGAGCAGGCCCGGGGCAGCCGCACCCGCATCCTGGGGGAGATCGACAATGCCTGGGAGCTGCCCGAACCTGAGCGCCTGCGCGAGGCTGAGTCGGTGATCCGCCAGATTGCGGCCACCAGCGACGGGGTCTTCCTCTTCAATATCCAGCCCTACGCCCTGGCGCTGATCCTCGAAGGGGCGCGGCAGAATTGAGGCGCTGTCAGCGGCACAGCTGGCGGGCGGTGCGCAGGTGGGCCAGGAAGTTCTCGGGCGGGGTGCCCGGCAGCACGGCGTCGGCAGTGGAGTGGATGTGGGGGGTGTCGCGGGTGGCCTCCACCATGGCCCGGGTGGCGGCGGCGACCTCCTCCGGTTTGCCCTCGCGCAGCAATCCCAGATCCAGATTGCCCTTGGTGCAGGAGCCCGGCCGCAGGCGCCGGCGGGCAGTGGCCAGGTCGTTGTCGCCGGCCGGGGGCGGGGCCACGGTCTCGATGAGGTCGGCCTCAAAGGCGTCGAACTGCCCGTTGGCGAAGAAATGCTGGGTGCGGCCGCAGTTGTGGTACCAGAAGAGGCCGCCCCGCTCGTGGGTCCAGCGGGCGTAGTCGCGCAGGCAGGGCACGTCCATGATGGAAAAGAGCGCAGGGGAGGTCATCTCCAGGCCCAGGCCCGAGGCGCTCATGAAGTCGAAGCCCTCCTCCATGGCCACGGCAAAGATGGTCAGCGAGGCCTCGTACACGGCCCGCATGCTCTGCCGGTAGGTGTCCTCCAGATCGTGCCAGTGCAAGAAGAGGGTGGCCTGACCCACCTGGTGGGCCAGCCAGTAGGGATTGACGTGGCCGATGACGATCACCCCCTCGTCGCCCACCTTGGCGCGCCACTGGCGGAAGAAGGCGCGCATCTGGCCCTGGCGGCCCTCCAGGTCGCGACAGGCGGCCTGGAAATAAGCGTGGTCCTCGGCGGTCTGCACCGGGAAGCTGGCCTCGCAGGAGCCCAGGCCCAGACCCCGGGGCACGCGGCGGGTCCAGGTGCCGGCCGAGGTGGGCAGGGTGTAGAGGACGGAGTGCTGGTCGCTAGCTTCCTCGTCGGCGGTCCAGGGAAAGATGAACTGGGTGCAGCCCACCATGAACATCGGCTCGTAGTCGAGGGCCCTGGCCAGGGCGATCTGGTCATTGACGGCGTCGTTGCAGACCGGCAACTCCAGGTGGCGCAGGGTGGCCTCGACCACGTCCGGGTAGGGCAGAAAGGGGGAGACCGGGGGGCGATGGTCGCGGGGGCCCCGCACAAAGTCGAGGAAGCGGCGCCGCGGGGTTCCAGAGGCGGCGGTTGCCGCGGGGTGTGTGAGGGCCTGCACTGCGCCCAGCCGGGAGATATGGGATTCATTCACGGCTGGGCCTCCAGCACCAGCACCCAGTCCTGGAAGACCGGGGGCTTGGGGGCGGGCCACTCGCCCTCGGCCTGGCCCAGAGGGTACTCGCGGCCGGTCTTGGGGTCGAAGTAGAAGGCGCGGTACGGGCGTTCCAGCCCTTTGATCTTGAGATTCCCAGCCCAGGCAGCCCAACTGGTCTCCGCCGGGATGAAGATCAGCCGCACCTGGCCGGGGATGCCGGCGGCGTAACACGCCACGCGGCGTTCGGGCGACTGGTGTGGCTCCACCCACTCGGGGTGGGGCGCAAATTCCCACCAGCGGAACCGCTCCAGCAGGCGCTTGCCGATACCGAGTTGTCCCGATCCGGGCAGCTTGTACGCCTGATCCCAGGGGATATCCCCCCAGGAGCTGCCGTGGGGCGAGAGGCCGTAGGCTTTGGCCGCGGTGTTGACCTGCCACAGGCCATTGGCCCCGTAGGTGTGGCCGGCAGCCCCCGAGAGCAGGCAGGACCAGAACACGAAGCGCTGCACCTCCTCGCGGCTGGATTCCATGATGCCCTCGTAGTTCACCTCGCTCACCAGCACCGGCAGCTTGGGCTCGTGGGCCAGGGACTGCTCCAGCACCTGCACCGTGGGCCCCAGCGAGGAGTACCCGGAATGGCCGGTCTGCAGCATGTCCAGGTCGAGGATGCCCGGATCGTCCACCTGGTCGTGACCCCGCTGGGTGGGGTGGATGGTGAGGGGGTTGCGGTTGGCGTCGAGGGTGCGGATCTGGCGGGCCAGGTCGCCCCATTTGGCGCGCAGTTGGTGGCGGTAGGCCTCTGCTTCCTCCTGGCTCTTGGGCTTGAGGTAGTAGAACATCAGCGCCTCGCCGGCCACGCACCACACCACCGGGTACGCCCCGTACCGGGCCACCAGGTTGCGCCAGTGTTTTTCGAGCACCTCGGGGCCGGCAAAATCCATGAAGTAACCCCAGGAACCGACGATGCAGGGCACCAACCCGGCGCGCACCAGGTGGGCCAGGCGCAGGTCAGCCAGGTCGAAGTACGCGGGGTTGATGCGGGAGAAGTCGCGCTCCCAGGGGAAGCCGGCCTCGTTGCGGCCGCGCGGGTCAAAGGGCTCCATGTCAGGATAGAGGCCGGCGACGATCTGCACCACGCTGAACCCCTTCTTCACCCGGTCGGCGGTCAATTCCTGGAAATCCTCGGGCCAGCACAGCCGTTCGCACAGGCCCATCCACCAGGTGTCGCCCAGCCAGAAGAAGGGGGTGCCATCGCGGTGCTCCAGGTGGCGGCGCGAGGCAGCCAGGTGTAGGGGGCCGTGGCGCAGGAGCGGGTTTTCACCGGTGTAGGGGAGGATCTCCAGGGTGCCCGTTTGGCCGTGCAGACCCGTGTCCCCGACAGCGGAGCAGCGGCTCTGGTAGCGATGTACACCCAGTTGCGAAGAGGAGTAGCGCACCTTCCAGGTTTGGTCGCCGGCCCAGAAGGCGGGCAGGAGCAACTCGCGGCCCTCGGGTTCGGTGAAGAGCACGTCGACCTGGACGGTGTTGAAGGGATCGGTGTGGACTTGTTCGGAGCTGAAGGACCATTCGAGGACCTGGTGCTGCTGGGCGCGTTTCATAACAGCCTCCGCGGTTGTCGTCTAGAAGGTTAATATTCGATATTCCGGGTCAGCCGGCCACTCCCACTCACCCCGGTGTTTGGAAGGCGAACAAGATGCAGCCAATCTCGCGGTTGACCTTTCTGGTCCACCTGTGTTGTTATGCGGCGTCGCTGCCCAAGCTGGAGAGGATGGAGGAGAGCGTGTGGAAGGCGTATCAGAGGAAGACGGCGACCTACTCGATCCCGTCGAAGTGCCCATCGACGGGGAACTGGACCTGCATACCTTCCGGCCCGGCGAGATCGGCGAACTGATCCCCGATTATCTGGAGGCCTGCCGGCAGCGGGGCATCCTGCGGGTGCGCATCGTCCACGGCAAGGGCAGTGGCGCCCTGCGGCGCGGGGTCCACGCGGTCCTGGGGCGCCTGCCCCAGGTCGAGTCCTTCCGTCCGGGCAATGCCGGCGAGGGCGGCTGGGGCGCGACGGTGGTGTTTCTCCAGGGGTGTGGCGGGGAGTGACCCCTTCCGGGATTTCGTCAGGCGCGGAATCACCTTTTACTGAAGCGCGAACTGAAACGCGAAGAGCTTGGCCGAGCGCAGGACGAAGCGCAGGCGCACCGGCCGGCCCACCAGACTGGAGAGATCCGGGCCGCCTTTCCACCACACCTCCTGGGCGGTGCCGTTGCGGTCGATAGAGATGCTGTCGGCGCGGGTGAAACCGGGGACCGGCGCGCCGCTTTCGTCCTGGATTTCGACCCAGATCTCGCCCAGGCCGTGGCAGGCGGCGTTGAGCACCAGACGGTTGCCGGCGAAGACCAACGGCGGGGTGGTGAATTCGCCGCCCCCTTGCCCGGCGTCCACCGAGACGAACCCGTCCAGGCGCTGCACGGCGCGGAAGAGGCCCTCGCCGCGGCGGCCGTTTTTCTGCGCCTGCTCCTTCGCCTCGTGGGTGCGGCGACCGGCAAAGTAGTACTGCCAGATCTCGTCGCCGCGGCAGAGCATGCCGATACCCATCATCATCAGGCCGCAGTCGAGGTCCCCCTCGCTGCCGGCCCGGTTGCGGACCAGGCCGGCGTGCAGGTACGGCACGCGGTAGCGGGTGAATTGCACGCCGTCGCGGCTGACCGCCAGTTGCGTCTCGAAGAGACCGTCGTTGGCAAAGGTCCCGCGATGGTCCCGGCCGGCGGAGATATTGCTCTGGCCATACCCCCAGCAGCGGTACATCGAGGGAAAGGCCAGGTACACGTCCTGCGCCCCCGGGTACACATGTGTGCAGGGGTTGTAGAGATCGGTCATCGGCGGGTCGTCCCCATCGGGGCCGAGGACGATCTCCAGTTCGTCGTCAATATAGGGGAAGTCGTATCCGGCCGGTTTCACGTTCGCCGGGTTGACCCCGTGCGGCCAGGGCATGGAGTAGGGATCATCCGTCTCGGTGCGGCCGACGCAGCGCTTGAAATGGTACGGGCCGCCGACCTCGGGAAAGGCCCGGACATAGGCCGCGTACCGGTCGCGCCGCGGGTCGTAGAGCATCTGGTTCTGGGTGTCGCAGAGAAAGGGAATGGCGATCTGCGGCAGGTACTCCCAGTCCAGACCGTCGCGCGAGCGGCACAGATGGAGCCCGCCCGGCTGCACCGCCTGCGTCGCCCCACCCGCTTCGGTTGGCCCTGGCCCGGCTTGCCGGATGAACTCGTGCAATCCCTTGAAGGGGTACGCGGTATCCTTCGGGTCGATGAACACGCTGTTGATGCTGGTGAACAGGCCGGCCGCGTCGTCAACGCCCCTGAGCCGCCCGTGTGCTTCCCAGTCGAGACCATCTGCGCTCGTCCACACCGAGGTGGCGCCGTTGAGTCCCTGGTAGAGATAGCAGGTGCCTTCATGCTCGACGATGCATGGCGCCGTCGAGGCTTCGACGGCTATCGCGCCGGCCTTCACTGACGGATTGACGGTCAGCGCCACGCCGCGTCTGGCCGCGAGGAAGCGCTCCTCGATGAACAGCTGCTTCTGGGTTCCGATGGCGTACATCCCGGCGTCCCTCCGCTCCAATACCACCATCCCGGTTCTTCACACCGCTTGGCCCTTCAGGTGCCGGTCGAGGAAGGCAACTGTGTGTTCGAGGCCGGCCAGGGTCAGGGCGTGGTCGCCCTCCTCCACGAATAAGCCAAAAGCATCGGTCCGACCCTGGGCGGCGTACTCGGCGCGGGCCGCCTCGGCAAAGGCCTGCACGCCAGCCAGGGGCATGCCGGGGTCCTCAGTGGCGGCGCACAGCAGCAGGGGGCGCGGGGCCAGGGCCGGCAGCAGTTGAGGGTGGTCCAGGCCCTCGGCCAACAGGCCGTGCGGATAGAAGTAGGCGCTGTGGAAGGTGGGGCTGCCCTCGCGCAGCAGGTGGCGCACGGAACCCACCCCGCCGCAGAAGGTGGCGCCGGCGGCGATCCTGGGGTCCACCGCCATGCTGTAGAAGGAGACGATGCCACCCAGGGAGAAGCCAGTGAGGGCCAGGCGCGAGGCATCCACCTCGGGGCGGGTGCAGAGGAAATCCACGGCCAGCAGCGCGTCGCTCACCAGCCGGCCCATGCTGGTGTGGCCGAAGAGGGGCAGGCTGTGGGACCACGACCAGTCCCAGGGCTCGGGCCGGGGCGGATGGGCGTATTGGGTGAGGGCCAGAGTGGCGTACCCCCGGCGGGCCAGTTCCCGGGCCCAGCCGCGCAGCCGCACCCCGTCGGCGCTGAGGGGTTCCTCCATCAGCCACTGCCAATTCTCCCCGGTCCCGTGCAGGCACAGGACCGCGGGCAGAGGGCCAGGGCGATTCCGGGGATAGGCCAGGAGCGCGGGGACGAAGGGATGAATCCCGCCCTGGAACCGCATCTCCTCCAGCACCAGCCCGTCGCGGGTTTCCCAGCGGCGACGCGGCTCCACCCCTACCTGGGGCGCTCTGGGAATATGCAGCTTCTGGGCGAGTTTTTCACCTACGGGATGGGAGCTGTGGTGCACTGGCAGAGGGCGACGCACCTGCACTTCCTGCAACTCGCCCCAGCGGGGAAGATATCGGCTGGCTTCCCTGCGGGTCTCGGCGCTCACCAGGAAGAGGGGGTCCTGCCGCACCCGGCCCAGGACGTAGTCGCAGAGCCGGCGCACCCGCAGCGCCCGCAGCGTGCTCTGGCCCACCCGGACCACCTGCACCAGGCCCTGCCGCTCCAGTTCGCGGCCGCAGCGGAGGAAGTCGTTCTCCACTCCGGGGTACCGCCTGAGGAAGGGAAAGGTGCGGAAGGAGGGCTGCCCCGCGACGACCACGATGCCGCTCAGTTCGGCCCAGTGCCGGTACGGGATCTCGGCGAGTTCCTCGACCATGTGCAGGAGGGTGCAGACATTGAAGTCCACCCCCATCAGCAATACCCAGGCGTCCAGTTCGAGCAGGCGGTAAAAGGGGCTGTCGAAGGCATAATCGGAGGTGTTGTGCCGGCCAGCGAGGTCGGCGGCGTGGGCGCCGATGGCCGCCAGCGGGTGGGGGGCGTGGCGGCTGCGCCGGGCGCCGGGCCAGGTGCGGGCCGTCTCGCTGATCAGCCCCATGTACGAGGGGGTCTGCTCGCGGTCCCATACCTGCTGCGGGCCGCCCCAGAAGAAGGTGTGGTGGAAGGTGGGCACCACCAGGGTGCCGGACTCGCCCAGCAGGTCGAGCAGGGTCTGGACCACGGTGCGGGCCCCGCCTTCGAGGCGGCCGAAGGATTTGAGGGAACTGTGGACCAGCACCACCTCGCCCGGGACAATGCCCAACTGGCGGAGGCCGGCGTCCAGGTCCCGGCCGGTGAGCGGAGCGTCCATGGATCGGCTCAGGGGTTCCAGGTCTTGGCCAGCTCGGCGTACTGGCGTGCCTGGCCGGGGATGTCGAGGCCTACCTCGGCGGACCAGGTGTCCAGCAGCCGGCGGTAGAAGGGACCGGGTTTGCCGCTGCCCACCGGTTGGAAGTTGAAGCGGGTGATGGGGATCATACAGATGGTGGTGCTGGTGAACCACGCCTCGTCGGCCTGGCGCAGGTCGTAGGGCTCGATGTCGGTCTCGTGGGCCTTTAGCCCCAGTTTGGTGGCCAGTTCCAGGCAGACCCCGCGCGAGACCCCGCGCAGGATATCGCGCGGTTTGGGGGTGAGGATTTCGCCCTGGCGCACCATGAAGAAATTGTTGCCCGTGCCTTCGGTGATGAAGCCGTGTTCGTCGGTGAGCAGGGCCAGGGCCCCCTTTTCCATGTGGGCGGCCTGCAGCTCGGCCACCTTGTAGTGGAGCCGGCTGCGGGTCTTGGCCTTGGGGTCGAGAAAGCGGGCCGGCACCGATTGTTGCGGGGTGATGACGAAATGCGCGCCCTCCGCGTATTTGGCGGCCATGCCGCCGATATGCCGCACCAGGGGAAAGAGGTTGATGGTGACGATGGGCCGCGTGCCCTCCTGCACCAGGGTGTCGTACAGGGGCAGGGCGCCACGGGTCACGTCGTGCATGATCTGGAAGTCGAATCCGTCCAGGGCCGGCAGGTTGCGCGCGATGGTCTGGTGGGTGGCTGCTTCCATCTGGTCGATGCTGAGGCCGCAGTCGATCTCGGCGTAGCGCAGCGAGGCGTAGAGCCGCTCCAGGTGTTCGCGCAGGCGGTAGGGCTTCTGGCCGAAGGAGCGGGTCATCTCGAAGGCCATGTCGCCGTACATCAGGGCGCAGTCGAAGATGGAGATGCGGGCTGCCTGCTCGGGGACGAATTCGCCGTTGAAATAGACGAGACGCCGGGACATGGGAGGGGCTCCTGATTGGTCTGGACGCGGTCGGTTGCGGATATTTCTATTAACCGCATTTTTCCGCTTCGGATCAAGGAGGGGAGCGATGAATCTGGAACTCGGCGGGCGGTTGTACCTCGAACCTGGAGGCATGGATCCCCAGTGTCTCGGGGGCAGAATGCAATAGTACCGCAAGGGCGACGAGGAGGTGAGGCCCTGTGGCTGTACAGTGGTTCCTGCTAACCTGTGCCTGTGGCCCCACCATCCCTTCGTGGACTTCGAGTACGGGGGTATCCGGCGGCAGACCGCCACCCTGCTCTTCGGCCAGCAGATCCCCATCGGCCCCGACACTATCGGCAGGGAGCACCTGGGTGAGATGAAAG
>JACPJE010000183.1:1499-5111 GCA_016187725.1 Candidatus Latescibacterota bacterium | reverse complement strand
CCTGCTCGGCGTAGTCCTGGCAGACCTGGAAGGCTTCGGGGTCCTGGGAGGGGTCCAGGGTCTGGAAGGTGCAAGTGCGGTACAGGGACGGGATCCGGGCCTGCTGGAGCTGGGCGCCGATGCGCTGCTGGATCTGCTCTGGGCTCAGGCGCGCCCAGTACTGGGCCTGGAGGGCGTCCTGGGACGGGGTGGCGATCATGGGGGTCTCCTTTCTCGGTTGGCCCAGTGGTGGGCAGGTCGTCGGCTCAGAAATCGTTCAGGTCGTAGTCCGCCGTGGTGAGGGGTCGATGCTCCTCCGGGGCGGGTGGACGGTGCCCAGGCAGGGTCAACGCTTCCTCCTGCGCCCGGCGACAGCAGCGGACGAAGTAGCTCTTGTAGCTGGGCGGATGGCGCAAATGGCTCAGGGTGCGCTGAGCGTGGGCAAACTGCCGCATCACCCTCAGCGGGATCTGGGGGCCGAATTCCCGGTGCAGGGTGAGGAACCAGTCCCGTGGTTCTTCGCACTCCTGGGGGGCGATGGTTTTCCACAGGCGGCTCATCTCCCCCAAAAATTCATCCGGGATCTCCTCCCCCCCTGCACCCCCCGGGGGCGGGGGGGAGGGGTACTGGTTTTTTTCTTGTACGTCTTCTTCGCTAGAAGAAGACCATAATGTTCGGGTGGGCGCGTTGAGGGAGCGGACATTGGTGTCCGCCGAGCGGACATCTATGTCCGCAGCGGACATTAATGTCCGCGAGTTATCCACACTGGCCGCTGGCGCGGGGGAGTTATCCACAGCCTCGCACTGCTGGAGTCTGGCGCTGATGCGGCGCAGTTGGCGGTCGCTGAGACGCAGCAGAGCGGTGAGTTGCTGGCGCACGGCCGGGGTGTCTCCGCCCAGGCGCCCCAGCAGGTGGAAGACCAGTTTGTCGGTGGGGCTGAGGTGTGGATGGGCGAGTACGGTGTCGTTCCAGGTCACTGGGTCCCTCCCTTGGGTGTGGCGCTGGGTCGGTGTGGTGATTTTCCGGTCTGCGGGTTGATGCGCTCCCCCGGGGTTGGGGGGGCCGCGACAGGGGTACCTGCGGGGTGCTCGGATCGTGCTCATCGCAGTTTCACCGGGACGATGGTGCCGGGTTTGAAGCGTTTGCCGGCGCCGGGGAAAAGGGCCTCGGTGCGGCAGGAGCCGCTCTGGGGGTCCACCACGGGACTGAGGCGCACCAGGTGGCCTTGGAGCACCAGCAGGCGCTGGAGGCGCTCCTGCGGCGCTGAGGCGGGCCAGGCGGTGACCGGCTGGTGCAGGCGCAACTGGGCAACTTGGTCCACCGGGATGAAGAGCGCGGCTTTGAGGTCCTGGGCCTGGAGGAGCTGGCAGAGGACCTGGCGCGGGCTGACCAGGCTGCCGATTTGTACCTGGAGGTCAGCGACCTGGCCGGCCATGGGGGCGAGGACCACCGTGCGGGACAGATCCAACTGGGCACGCTGCAAACGGAGCTGCGCGGTCTGGGCCTGGTACTGGGCGTCTTCGAGTTCCTGGGCAGAGAGCAGGGAGCGCTGCTGCAGTTGCTGGACCCGATCGAAGAAACGCTGGGCGCGCAGGTACGCGAGCCGGTATTCCTCTGCGGCCAGGCGCAGGTCGGTGTCGTCGAGGCAGACCAGGGTGTCGCCGGCAGCCACGATCCGGCCTTCCCGGGCGGCAATGCGTTTCACGGTGCCGGTGAGCTGAGCGCAGACGGGCGTGGTCTGGGCGGCTTCGAGAGGCACGGTGAAGACGAGATCCTCAGCCCAGGCCGGCAGGGCGCTCAAGAGCAGCAGGAGTCTGATCACGCCCCTTCTCATATACAGCACGCCGCTGAAGGGCACGGCGGGATCCTGGAGTTCCTCGAATTCGCGCTGAGCGGCCTGGAGTTGGCTCTGCGCTTCGCGGATTTCCAGGTAATGCACCGGAGGCCGGCGCAACTCCAGGACGAGCAGGGCGCGTTGCTGGGCGGCCACCTGATGCTGAAGGGTTTCGAGATGCTGCGGGTCCTGCTGCCGGCGCGGGTGGAGACCGGCCACCAGGGCGCGCGGGGCGAAGTCGAATTCCAGGTGCTGGCCGGCGATCTTGACGGGCTGGTGCTGGGTGGGGGGCCACTCGCCCTGGAAACCGGGATCGAAGGCCATAGCACTCCCCAGCCGGCCGGAGAGGAAGACCCCTTCCGGGAGCTGCGCCAACACCTGGGCGAAGGGCTGGCCTGCTACCCGCAGGGTGTCTACCTGCACCGGCTGGTCCAGGGCGTGGATGCGGGCCTGGTCCGGGAGGATATCCCCGTACTCCCCGAAGGTGAGCACCTGGCCCTCCCAGGCGATCAGAAAACGGTCGATGCGGCCATCCAATACCAGGGCCTCGCCTTGCACCGGCTGGTGGGTGTCGCGCCAATACCCCTTGAAGCGGAGCCGGGTCTGGGTGGTGGCCTCCCGGTAATCGCGATAAGCCATGGGCGGGGTGGCGGCCAGGTAGCGCATCATCCGCCAGACTCCCCCGGCCCGGGCGACGGGATAGAGCAGGATCAGAAGCAGGACCAGCACCCCCAATAACCCCCACTCCCCCATGGAGCCGGCCTGCAGGCGGAAGCGCGGATTACCTGGGATCACACACTGGACCGGATGGGGATGGAAGAGCGGCGCCCCGCTTTTGGTGGTGCAGTCGATCACCAGGTGGCTGAGGTAGCCGATCAGCAGGGCCGTGTACCAGGTGCCCCGGTACAGCCCCAGGGGTAACATCGCCACGGCCAGGCCCAGGAGCGCCAGCAAGGAGTGGGTCACGGTGCGGTGCCCCCAGCGCCGCTCAATGGGCTGGGAGAGAAAGGGCAGGAAACGGCCCAGGCCGCTCTTGGGCGAATCGAGGTCGGGCAGCAGACTGCCCAGCAGGGCGCAGCCCAGGGCCGGCAGGTCCTGGTGCAGGGGCCGCGATCCCAGGGCAAAGGCCCCGGTGGCGCACAAGAGGCCAAAGGCCAGATGGGTGGGGGCTCTCACCGTCTACCGCCGCATCCGGAACAGGGCGAACTGCACCCCCATCATCAGGGCCGTGCCCACCCCAGCCAGGATGTAGAACTCCGCATCCCCCAGGCCCCGGGCCACGAAGCGCGAGGCGACGAGCAGGATCACCGGCAGGATGACCAGGGGGGTGAGGTCGAGCTGGGGGCGGGCGTTGGGGTGGACCAGCTCGCGCACGGCCTCCGGGGTGACCTGGGGTTCCCGGCGCAGGCGGTCCAGGCTCTGGACCATGGCGCGCGGGTTGCCGGCGCTCTGCTGCAGGATGTGGGTCTCCAGGAGCTGATAATCCTCCACGGCCAGGTCCTGGGCCCCCTGGCGGATGAGTTGCCGGGCTTCGGTCGGGGCAAGGTGGTCGAGGGGAATCCGCTCAAAGGCCCAGAAGTGGCGCTCGTAGCGCTTGGGCACCTGGGTCAGCGCTCCTAGGACCGCAAACTTCTTCCCGAGTTGGTCCAGCAGCCGGCCCAGGCCCGGGGACAAGTCGGACAGCTCGTCCACGATCAGCACCCACTGGTCCTTTTCCACGGCGTCGACGATCAGCCGGGCCCAGCCCTGGATGGAGGTGCGGTGGTGCTGCTTCTTGAAGGCCTCGAAATCCTCCTGGG
>JACPJE010000183.1:0-1494 GCA_016187725.1 Candidatus Latescibacterota bacterium | reverse complement strand
TCTGGCTCCCCCGCCGATGGCAGAGAAGGCGCCCCGGTTGTTGAGTTGAAAACACCCTGGCTGTGCAGCACTTCGGCGATTTCCAGCAGGGCCTGCTTGGGCGGGCTGAGCCGGACCAGGCGGATCAGCCGCTCGCCCGTCAGTTGCGCCAGCAGATGGCTCTTGCCCACCCCGGTGGGGCCGACCAGCAGGGTGGCCACCCGTTTGTCCAGATTGGCCTGCAGCCGGCGGAGTTCCTCCTGCCGGCCCACAGTCTGGAGGGTGGACAGGGCCGGCGGGTGGAGGGGCCGGCTGAAGAAGCGGTACGAGCGGTTGCGCTGGCGGGAAAACCAGCGGGCGAAGCCGGAGCGCTGGTCCAGCCGCTCCACCGCCTCGCGCTTATGCTCGCTGCTGACGCTGATGTAGAGCTGCGAGGTGGTGATGGAGGCATGGCCCATCAGCTCGCGGATGCGCTCGATGGGCACCTGCCGGTCGGCCAGGGTGGTGCCGAAGGTGTGGCGCAGCATATGGGGATGGACCGGGCGGAGGCCGGCCTGCTGGGCGTAGCGGCGCAGGGCGCCCCAGAGGGTGCGCCGGGAGAGGGGCGCCCCGCGGTGCAGGTGGCAGAAGACGTACGGGCTATCCTGGGGCTGGCGCGCTTCCAGCCAGGCGCGCAGGGCGTCCTGGGTCTGGAGGTTTAAGGGCACCACCCGCTCCCGCCCGCGCTTGCCGGTGAAGCGCAGCCAGGGGGTTTCGGAGGACCAGTGCACCGCCTCCAGGGTCAGGTTGCAGGTTCTTGGGCACCGCGCGCAGGCGCTCCAACTCGTCGGGGCTGAGGGTCTTGGGCAGCCGCCGGGCCGGCGCACCGAGGCTCATCGGACCCCTCCGGTAGTGCGCGAGGGGCGCCGGCCAGCAGCCAGGAGAACGATGCACACTTTTCCTCCACCCCAGGCCCAACCAAACAAAATGGACATTATGTTTGGTCCGCTTGAGCGCCCGAAAGGCAAACAAAACGGAGAGAAAGCAAACAAAACGTTGGCCATGATCAGCCCTCCGGCAGCGGTTTGAGGGTGCATTCCAGGTCGCTGACCCGCAGCAGCCGCACCCCTTTGAGCCCCGTTGGTTGGAGGCGCTGGCCGTCCGGGCCGATGAACTCGATCTCCGCCATCGACAGCCACAGGTAGCTGCCCACCACCTGCACCTCCCCCCGCTCCCGGGCCTCCACCACCTGGCGGTCCGCCACCGACGCCCGGCCTTTCACCTCCACCTGGTGGCCATTGACCTGGGCACTCAGGTGCAGCGTGATCATGGCGGCCCTCCCCCGGCCGGCACGCCTGAGCTCTGCGGGCCGTAGAGCAGCGCGATCAGGGAGGCGATCAGCATCGGCATCCGGCGGAATTCCACAGGCCGGCCCTGCCAGCTATGCACTAGCGCCAGGCCAGCCGGGTTGAGGGCCTTGAGCCCCTCCAGCTCCAGCTCCACCCGCCTCCCCTGCTCCAGCCAGCAGTCCACCTC
>JACPJE010000182.1 GCA_016187725.1 Candidatus Latescibacterota bacterium | reverse complement strand
GGGCAGCTGGCGCCTCCGGGGATCTACCTGTGCCGGATCAGTGTGGATGCAGACCAGGGGATGAGCGAGCAGATGCACCTGGTCCATCTGGTATATTGAAATCTGCCCGTTCGGGCGGGCAGGGCGAGTCCAACTAGCGATTCAAGGGAGGGAGTTGTGAACAAGGCCTACAGGATCTTTGCGTGTGCCGCCCTGCTCGCAGGATGGCTACCGGCCCATGCCCAGGAAGACTTCGGTTCACGGCTGGGTGTCCAGCGGGGTGGCGCGGTCTCCTACCAGCCAGTGGGGCCGGGCGTGCTCTTCGACGCGCTGGACCCGGCGGTGAAGAAGTGGTACATCCCCCAGGAGTTGTTCAACGAGTACCAGTGGCAGCAGCAGGACTACACCAACTATGCCCGCAACTACTACCAGCGCTATGTGTCCACGGCGCTGGAAGGGGAGTACTTCTACGATCTGTACGGCAACTACCTCACTCGCGGCGTGCTCATCTACGATTGGAGCGTGGCCGCGCCCCAGACCGCGGGCAGCAACTTGTTCAAGCGCAGCAATTTCCAGAGCTGGTTCAGCGGCGTGGTCATCGCCTCGGATGCCAAGGGCCAGTACGCCTATGCCCTGACCATCGGTGACAATATCCGCACCACCCTGACGCCGATGACCTTTTCCAAACCGCGCTTCTCCGGGATTCAACTGGACCTGGCCACCGATAAGTACCAGGCCACCATCATCGCCTCGCGGCCCAGCGCGCCCGGGGCCACCGGCAGCGGCACCACTGCCATCGGCACAGGCCGGTTCCGCTCCAACGATACCAATCTCCTGGGCGGAAGGGGCACGGTGCAACTAGGCGACTTTGTCAGGCTGGGCGCCACCTACCTGAGCGCCTTCAACGCCCAGACCAAGGGCCAGGCCTTCCAGGGCAATCCTTTCAAAGGCACCCTCACCGAGGGGCAGAACAACAACGACGTCAGCCGCATCGAGATCCACCTCAGCGACGATTCCCCCGAGGACGGCCAGGCCGGGGCGGCCTTCTTCCAGGAAGAGCTGATCATCACCACCATCGACGGCAAGCGGCAGAGCAACCGCCGTCTCCTGGACAGCAATATTCTCAACTTTGAACCCTCGATACAGGGCGGTTTCCGCCAGGAGGGCTACATCTCGGCCGACGGCAACGAGGTGATCGTGCTGGTCTACGACCTCGAAGGCCCCCAGTACCGCAACGCCTTCGGCCCGGCCACGGAGCGCATCAAGAGCATCGAGTTCGTGCTGCTCTTGGCCAACGACTACCGCATCGACCTGACCTCCAACCGCCAGCTCAACTCCAATGGCCAGCCGGTGCTGCTTTCCGAGGGCATCCCCGAGCGCACCCTGCGCGCCAGCGGCAACGTGCAGGACGGCTCCAACCAGCGCTTCGTGAAGGTCGATTACGGTCTGCCGGTGGCCAACGAGATCTACGGGGTCACCCTCGATGTGACCAACGTGGGCGGCTTCTACCTGGCGGGCGAATTCGACCGCAACCGCCAGCACTTCCGCTACCCGCGCCGCGCCGAGAACGACGTGACCACGCATCAGTCCAGCAGCAAGAACGCCGACGCCTGGTTCCTCAACGGGTACAAGCGAGCCTATCCCTTCTTCGCCTTCGGCGAGGTCTACCAGGTGGAGCCGGACTACAGCACCAGCGCCTTCCTGGCCGGGGTCCAGAACGACGCCGCCGACATCTTCTACGACAACTCCAACCAGTACGTGTACGAGTTCGTCGAAGACAACGACGACCAGGACCGCAACCCCGACTGGCAGCGGGCCAATTCCGTCAATGACACCAAGATCTTCCCCGGCTACGATGAGAACAACGACTTCATCAACGACTTCAACCAGAACGACACCCAGTTGCGCGAGAACGCCTTTCCCGACTACGAAGAACCCTTCCTGCGCTATAATTCCGACCGCCCGGAGTTCCTCTTCGGCGTCGATATGAACAACAACGGCATCGTCGATCGCTTCGAAAACGACAACCTGCCCGATTACCTCTACAAGCGCGACCGCAAGGGCTATAACGTCTACCTGGGCTCCCATCTCGGTCCAGAGGCCAGGCTCACCGTGGGCCGGCTGGACGAGCGGCAGTTGGCCGACGACCGCGACAACACCAGCAACTACCTGCTGCTGACCTATGACCGGGATTTCCCGCGCCTGGGCCGGGTGCAGGTGTACGAGAACTGGCGCCGGGTTCAGGACGACATCCGCGACGATGTGATCGAATGGATCGTGCGCGAGGGTTCGCGCGGGTCCTTTGTGCCCTACGAAGACCCGCTGCCCATGCGCGATGCCTGGGCCAATACCGCGTACCTGGGGTACAATTACCAGAATGACAAGATGCAGTTCAAGAACCGCATCAAACACGAGATCACCCGCCAGATCGACTACGACCAGCGGCCCGCCGATCAGCAGGAGATCCGCGAGACCTCCACCTTCTTCGGGATGATCAACAAGCTCGATTACACCCAGGAACTGGGCCTCCTCAAACTGGAGCCCCGCTGGAAGAGCGAGTACGAGCGCTACCGGCCCCCGCGCAAGCGCGAGGACCCGGTGCGCGTCGCCACCACCGAGTTGCGCGAGCTGCTGGGGCTGGTGGTGCGGGTGCCCATCCTCAACCGCACCGAGCTGGAGACCGGGGTGGAGTACCTCTTTGTCAACCAGTTCCGCAAGCAGTTGGAGGACGACCAGCTCCGCTCCGACCGCAACGAGTTGGTCTACGCCCTGCAGTTTTCCAACAACGTCGCCTACCAGGGATATGACCTGTGGACCCAGATCGGTTTCCGCGTCTCGCGCATCGACCAGAAGTCCGCCGACAGGGCGCGCACCGAGACCGCCATGTTCATCACCGTCTACGCTGGTCTGCAGCGATGAGAGGAGGCAGGTAGAGTATGGTCAGATCGCGTTGCTTGTTCACGCTGCTGTCGGCTGCCCTGCTGGTCGGCGCCGGCTGCGCCTACACTTACTACGCCACTCCCCTCAAACCGCTGGGTGAGGAGCAGCAGGGAGCGGGTCGGACCGTGGCCGACGACGGCACCGTCACCTTTACCCAGGGCCGTCTCGAAGTGAGTCTGCGGGCCCTGACCGACGAGGAGCTGAACCGCCAGTTCAGCGTCAACTCCCAGGAGGGGGCCCGCTCCACCAATCCCTACACCTTTGGCGATTCCAAGGTTTTCCGCACCGACCAGACGCCCCAGCGCTTCACCGTCTTCCGCCTGAAGGTGGAGAATTACGAGTACCCCAAGGTCTTCATCGATCCGGCGAAGCTCTATCTGACCACTGCCAATGGCCGCAAGTACTATGCCCTGACCTATGAGCAGCTCCGGGTGTACTTTAGGCGCTACCTCATGGGAGGAGCCGATTCGGCCACCGACGGCGGGGTGCAGGGCAATCTGTACAAAGAGTGGCTGGAGCGGGACGGCCTGATGCGGCGCACGCTGTTTCCCAAAGACCAGATCTTCAGCGCCCAGGAGAGGGAGGGATATGTCGTCTTCAAGCCCCTGGCTCCCGACGTGGAGCAGCTGACCGCGCACATTCCCGACACGGTGGTGCGCTTCGACTACAAGGGCGACCCCAGCGAGTTCATCGAGATCACCGCCCAGTTCGGCCGCGAGGTGGGCCGCCAGTACCCGGATGGCCGCAAAATGGCGATGGGCGAGAAGTAGCAGGGCCCACAGAACAAGCCAACTGCTGCGCGGCATCGCGTCCCGGACGCGGTGCCGCGCAGTCGTATGTACACCGGAGAGAGAGGAGAGGATGACTAGATACTGGCCGGTTGCGGTCCTGGTTCTGTCGCTGGCCGGCTGTGGCCCAGGGGGCGATTCTCCTATGCTGGTCAGGGTGGGGGACCAGCCGATCACCGCCGGGGAGTTGCAGCGCTTCGAGGCCGGCCTGCCGGCGCGGCTGCGGGGCGGAGGTCCGGAAGGACGGCGGCAGCATCTGCAGAGCCTGGTGGACCGCCGGCTGCTGGTGCTGGAAGCCCGCAGGCGCGGCCTGGACCAGGCGGTGCAGCCGGCCCTGGAGGAGCAGCTCACCAGGAAAATGATCGACCAGTTGGTCGAGGAGGAGATAGAGCGCAAGCAGCAGGCGCCCACCGAGGAGGAGATGAAGGCGGCGTACGAGCGCTACGAACTGGGCTGGCAGGTGTGGCCGGCCCACATCCTCTCGTCCACCAGGGCTGAGGCCGAGGAGGTGATCCGCGCCCTGGAGGGGGGAGCCGATTTTGCCAGCCTGGCCAGGCAGCGCTCCCTGGCCGAGGACGCGGAGCGGGGCGGGGATCTGGGCAAGTTCTTCGGGAGCGAGGACGCGGTGCCGGTGCTGCGGGAGGGCACCTTTGAACTGCTGGTGGGCGGCATCAGCCAGCCCCTCCAGACCAAGGATGGCTACGAGGTGGTCAAGGTGCTCGACAAGCGGCGCATCCCCTACGAAAAGCTGCGCGACACCATCGTGCAGGAGATGAAGAAGCGCAAATGGGCGGCGCGGCGCGAGCAGTTCGTGCAGGAGTTGAAGGAGCGTTTCCAGGTGCGCTACCACGGGGTTCAGGCCCAGGCGGTGCTGCAGGCCGCCCAGGGGGCCGGGCTTTCCCCAGAGGAGGCGGCGGCGCCGCTGGTCTCCTACCAGGGCGGCGCCTTGCTGGCGGGGGTCTGCGTCGAACACCTGCCCCAATGGACCAAGGGACCGCTGCCCGCCGACAGCCTGGAGCTCTTCACCACCCTGGAACTGTGGGTGCTGCCCGATACCCTGATGGCCCTGGCCGGCCGGGCCGAGGGCCGTGACCGTCAGCCGGAAATGCTGGAGTGGAAGGAGAAGAAGCGGGAGGAACTGGCCGTGGACCAGCTCTACGCCGAGCAGGTGGCCACCCAGGTGAAGGTGGACCCCGGGGAGGTGGAGCGCTACTACCAGGAACACCAGGATCAGTTTGAGGTCCTGCCCGGGGAGGTGCAGCTGACCGAGGTGCTGGTGGACAGTGAGGCCGAGGCCCGCAAGGTGCTGCAGGCCGCCCAGGCCGGGGAAAAGCTCGAGGTGCTGGCGGACAAGCACTCGCGCCGGCCCAAAATGAAACCGGTGGGCGGGCACACCTACAAGGGCAGGGGGAGGATGGTCATCTCTCCCATGTACCATTCGCCTTACCACGACTTCTTCGGCGACGCCAATGCCAAAGACGTGGGCGTGCTCCAGGGACCGCTGCTGGTGCAGGACAAGTACAGCGTCTTCCGCCTGGACCAGCCGGTGGTCCCCGCGCCCCTGCCCCTGCAGCAGGTGCGGCGGCCCATCCTCTACCGCCTGCGCAAGGAGCGCGAGGCCGCGGCCTTCGACCAGTACATCGCCGGGCTGCGCCGCCAGTACGCCGGCCAGGTGCAGTGGTTCGAGGACGCGCTGGCGCGCCTGGAGTCGCCGCCGGCCCCAGCAGCCAAATGAAAGAGCGCCTGCTGGCGCTGGGGCTGGGGATTTTATTGGTGCTGGCCTTCGAAGGGGGCCTGCGCCTCTTTCCCGGCCTGGCGCCGCCGCCCTTGGTCCTCGAACTGGCCCGCGAGGGGGAGCGCACCCTGCTGACGGTCAATCCGGCCTATCCGCGCCGCTTCTTCACCGGGGCGCTGGGAGACCAGGCCGCTCCCGGGGGCATGCGCATGACCCCCCACCCCTTTGTGGAGCCCCGCCCGCCCTCGGCCTTCAGGGTGGTCTTTGCCGGCGAATCCACGGTGCAGGGCTACCCTCACCCGCGCCGCCTCAGCGCGGGGGCGTACCTGCAGGCCATGTTACAGGATACCTGGCCCCAGCGCCAGGTGGAGGTGTTCAACGCCGGCATCACCGCAATCAGCAGCTTTGCCGTGGCCAGGACCGTGGAGGACGCGGCAATGCTGCATCCTGACCTGATGGTGGTCTACACCGGCCACAACGAACTCTACGGGGTGTACGGCGCCGCCTCGCTCAAGCAGGGGGGCGGGTCGGTGTGGACCAAGGGGATTTACTACGAGCTGATGCAGGCCCGGCTGACCCGGCTGCTGGGGGCGGGGCTGGCCCGGCTGGGCAACCCGTCCCCAGCCCGCGCCTCGCTACTGCAGGTGATGGCCCAGGCCGGCACCCTGGCCCCGGCCGATCCGCGGCGGCAGCGGGCCAGCCGCACCCTGGAGGAGAACCTCGCCCAGATCGCCCGCTGCTGCCGCGAGGCGAACATCCCGCTAGTGCTGTGTACCCTGGTCAGCAATGAGACCGGTTTTGCCCCGGCCCCGGCCCCGCCGCCGCTTGCCGAGCCGCAGTTGGGGGAGTGGGCCCGCTGCCTGGAAGAGGCCGGTACCCTGCTGCAAGGCACACCGGGACCCGATGCGGCTCGCCGGGCCCTGGGCCTGCTCGACGAGGCGGTTGCCCTCTATGCCGCTGACGCCCGTCTGCAGTTCCAGCGCGGCCAATGCCTGCAGGTGCTGGGGGAGGGAGCCCAGGCGCACGCCGCCTTTGTGCAGGCGCGGGACGAGGATCCCCGGCCCTGGCGGGCGCCCTCGGCCTACAACCCGCTCATCCGGCAGGTGGCCCAGGCCCAAGGGGCGCGCCTGGCCGAGGTGGAGGAGGCTTTTGCCCAGGCCAGCCCGGCGGCGGGGGTGGGCTGGGAGCTGATGGCCGACCATCTGCACCCTTCGGCGCCCGGCCAGGTGCTGCTGGCCCGCACCATCGCCCACGCCCTGCTGACCCCCGAGGAGGAGGCGCGGCTGCGCAGCGACGGGGAATACCGCGCCCAGCAGGGCGACCTGCCGGTGGAGAAGCTGGCGGTGTGCCGGGCCATGATCGCCCTGCTCAGCGAGCCGCCGCTCGACACCAGCGGCCCAGAGCACGTGGCGCAGCTGCAGCAGGAGAGCCAAGGACTCTGGGCCGAACTCAGCCCGGCCGAGCGGGCTGGCTGCGAGCGCTGGGCCAGGGGCCGGGGACCGGAACTGCTGGTCCTCAACGTGGCGGACCAGGCCTTTGCCAACCGGGACTTCGCCCTGGCCCGCACCTATTACCAGGCCGCCCGCCTCGAGGAACCGTACACGGTGTGGGGGGATCTGTGGGCCACCCTGCGCTGGGGCCGCTGCCAGGAACTGCAGGGGGGGCTGGAGCCGGGGACCCGGGAGGAGGTGGAGCAGCTGATGGGCAGGGCGCGCCTGCTAGCCCTGGCTCCGGACTTCGACCCGGCGCTGCTGGCCTTTTTCGAGGGGTACGCCCTGCACTTGCTGGGCCGGCGCGCCGAGGCGGCGGTCCGGCTGGAGCAGGCCGCCGCTGACCAGGGCATCCAGCGCACCTTCAGCTTCGACCTGCTATCGCTGCTGACCGAGGAATTGGTGGCCCTGGGCCGCCACGCCGAGGCCGAACAGCAGGTGGTGCAGATCACCGGGGCCCTGGGCCAGCGGGAGTTTGGGCAGCAGTTGCTGAACTACATCCGCGCAGCGGCGGCGCACTGAGCGCCGATCATTGGCGGGATAGCCCCTCACCCTCGCGCGCTACCAGGAATTGGTCGGCGTCCACGTCGGTGAATTGCTGGAGCTGGCCGCTGGGCCAGCGGATCTCCAGTTGGTCCACCCGTTGGTGATCGCCCAGGCCGAAGTGCAGGCGCAGGTCGCTGGAGGACAGGTAGCTGCGGGTGCTGCGCACCTCCTGTACCTGCACCAGGTCTCCGGCCACCACCTTCACCCGTGCCCCGATCCCGTCCCGGTTGCTCTGGGCGCCCACGGTCCGCAGCGAGAGCCAGTGGCGGTCCCCGGTCCCTTCGTTGCGCAAGAGGGCCAGGGGCTGGCCCAGGTTGATGATCAGCAGGTCCAGGTCCCCGTCGTTGTCGTAGTCCCCCGCGGCGCTGCCCCGCCCCACCTGGGCCACCTGCATCCCCGGACCCGCCTGCATCCCCACTTCGGCAAAGGCGATCTTGCCGTACTGGTTGAAGCCCTCGTTGTGGAAGAGCAGGCGGCGCTGGGGGTAGGTGGTGGACTGGTCGAAGAGTTCTACATTGTCCAGCACGTGGCCATTGGCCACGAAGAGGTCCTGCCAGCCGTCGTTGTCGCAGTCGAGGAACTGGGTGCCGAAGCCCAGGAAGGGCAGGCTGACCAGGCCCACCCCACTCGCATAGGTCTCATTGGCGAAATAGCCCTTCTCCTGGTTGTGGTACAGGGCGTTGGGCTCGGCCTGGAAATTGGTCACGGTCAGGTCCTGGCGCCCGTCGTTGTCGTAGTCGCCCGCATCCACCCCCATGCCCGCCTCCATCTGGCCGTCCTGGCCGTAGGCCACCCCCGCTTCGGCGGCCCGCTCCTCGTAGGTGCCGTTCCCCCGGTTGTGGTAGAGGGAATTGCGCACCCCGTCCTCAGCCACGTACAGATCTGGCCAGCCGTCGTCGTCGTAGTCGAGGAAGACGACGCCCAGCCCCTTGCCCTGCCCGTTGTAGAGGCCGGCCTGCCGGGTGCAGTCTGCGAAGCGGCCAGCCCCCTCGTTGCAGTAGAGGAGGTTGGCGGCCCCGGGGAAATTGGCCGGGTGGGGATACCCTTTGACCCCGGGGGAGGCGCTGCTCTTGGAGGAGATCATGTACGGGATGGCGTCCTCCCGCTGCAGGTCCGGCCGGTATTCGACGTAGTTGGCCACGAACAGATCCAGATCCCCGTCGCGGTCGTAGTCGCCAAAGGCACAGCTGGTGCTCCAGCGCGGATCATCCACCCCGGCGCGCGCGCCCACTTCGGCGAAGCGGCCTTTGCCCTCGTTGCGGAACAGGGCATTGGGGCCGTAGCTGCTCAGGTAGAGGTCCTCGTCCCCGTCGTTGTCGTAGTCGCCCACCGCGCAGCCCATGCCAAAGCCGGGATGGGCCACCCCGGCCCACTTGCCCACCTCGGCAAAGCCGGCGTTCCCCTCGTTGCGGAAGAGGGCATCGACCGGAGGGGTGGTCCCCGGCGGGGGACCCTCTATCCAGGCCCCGTTGATGGCGAAGACGTCCAGGTCTCCGTCCCCGTCGTAGTCGATGAAGGCCCCGCCTCCGCCCATGGTCTCGGGGAAGTACTTGTGCGGGCTGGCGCCGTTCACCTGGGTGAAGCGCAGGCCGCTCTGGGCGGCCACGTCGGTGAACTGCACCAGGGCGGGCTCGGGCTGCTGGAGGCAGGCCCACAGCCACCAGGGCAGCAGGATGCGGATCATCGCAGGGCGTCGAGGCGCTGGCGGGCGGCTTTGGCCAGGCTGGGATCTCCCTGCCAGCCGTCCAGGAAGGCGCGGTAGGCGCGGCGGGCCTCGGCCTGCTGCCCGCGCTGCTCGTACAGGGCCCCCAGGGCGAAATGGGCCCGGGCGTAGGTGGAGTCGGCGTGCAGGGCCTGCAGGTACTGTGCTTCGGCCTCCTGCCTTTGGTCCTGCCGCAGGTACAGGCCGCCCAGGTTGTAATGGGCTTCGGCCGATTGGGGCGCGGCCTGCAGGGCGCGGCGAAAGTCCTGCTCGGCGGCGGTCTGGTCGCCCTGGAGGATGTGCAGGTTGCCCAGGTTGTTCCAGGCCTCGGCGTAGTCGGGCTGGAGTTTGAGGGCTTGCTCAAAGGCCTGTTTGGCCGGACCCAGCTGGCCGGCGTTCAGGCGCAGGTACCCCAGGGCGAAGTAGGCCTGGGCGGTCTGGGGGTCGGCCGGGTGCCAGGCGATGGCCAGGGAGAAGAGTGAGTCGGCCTCGCGCTTCTGGTTATTTTTCAGGTACAGGTGGCCCAGCTTGATCAGGGTCTCCAGGTGGTCGGGGTCGCGGGCCAGGATGGCGTGGTAGTGGCGCAGGGCCGGCTCGGTCTGTCCTAACATCAGATACTGGTGGGCCAGGGCCAGGCGGGTGAACACGTCCTCGGGGGTGGTGTCGAGGGTGCGCCGCAGCTGGGCGATCTGGGCGGCGTGATCGCTCAGTTCCTCAAAGCGCTTCATGGCCTGGCGGGCCTCGGCCTCGCGCCCCAGGGCCGACAGGGCAGTGGACAGATTGAAGTGGCCTTCTACATGATCGGGGGCCAGTTCCAGCACCTGCTGAAAGGCGGAGAGCGCCTCCTGGGGCCGGCCCTGCTCCAGGTAGCACCAGCCCAGATAGCGCCAGGCTTCCGGGGTGCGCGGGTCGAGCTGGGTGGCGCGCTGGAGCAGTTCCTCGGCTTCGGGGTACCGGCCCTGGCGGGTGCAGATCCGGCCCAGCTGGAGCCGGGCCTCCACCAGGCTGGGGTCGGCCTCCAGGGCCTGTTTGAGGGCGGCCTCGGCCTCCTGGTAGCGCGACTGCTTGGCGTAGAGCAGGGCCAGGCTCTGGAGCACGGGCGGGTATTCGGGGCGGTGTTCCCGGGCCTTTTCGAGCAGGGCCAGGGCTTCGGGGTACTGCCCCTGGTCGGCCCAGAGCAGGGCCAGGTTGTGCTGGACCTCGGTGTAGTCGGGGTCCAGGGCCAGGGCCTGCTGGTAGCGCTCGATGGCCGCGGTGGTCTGCCCCAGTTGGGCCAGCAGGTTGCCCAGGGCGCAGTAAGCCGGCAGCCAGCGCGGGTCAACGGCCAGGGTCTGTTCGTAGGCGCTCTGGGCCTCGGCGTAGCGGTGGTGGGCGGCGCTGTCGTCGCCCAGGGCCATGAGCCGGTCGCGCTCGGGGTTGGGGGCCGGCCCGCAGGCGGTCAGGGCCAGGGCCAGGGCCAGGGTTTTCACCGGCCCTCCGACTTGAGCAGGTCGCGGGCCCGCTGCAGCTTGAGACCCAGGGCCTGGTGTCCGGGCTGCTGCCTGGCCAGCGGCTCCCAGATGGCGATGGCCTCTTCCACCTGGCCCTGGAGGGCCAGCACGTCGCCCAGCAGTTCCCTGCCCCCCAGCAGGGTGGAGTCGAGGGAGACGGCTTTCAACAGGGTTTGGCGGGCCTGGTCCAGTTGCTTCTGGTCCTTGTACGCGCTGCCCAGGTTGACATAGACAAAGCCCTTGTCCGGGGCCAGCTGGATGGCGGCCTGGTATTCCCGCACGGCCCCTTCCAGATCGCCCTGCTTGTAGCAGATCAGGCCGATGTTGTTGTGGGCCTCGGCCAGGGTGGGGTCCTTGGCCAGGGCGCGGCGGTAGTAGCCCAGGGCCTTTTCTTCCTCGCCCTGGCGCTGGTACAGGCTGCCCAGGCCCTGGTAGGTCAGGGCGTAAGTCGAATCGAGGGCCAGGGCCCGCAGGTAGTGCTCCTCGGCCGGGCGCAGCTGGCCGAAACGGGCGTAGATGGCCCCCAGGTTGTAATGGGGGGGCGCCAGGTCCGGGTTGCGGCGCACGGCCTCCAGGTAGGGCTGCAGCTGGCCGAACTGCTGCTTGAGCTGTTCGGCCCGGGCCAGGAGCAGCTGGCCTTCGCGGGTCTTGCCCTGGCGCAGGAGCACCTGGCCCAGCGCGATGAAGGGCCCCGGCTCCTGGGGGGCCAGGCGGATGGCCCGCTTGAGGGCCTCGGCAGCCTGGTCGAACTGGCCGGCCTGCAGATAGCACTGGCCCAGCTGGGCCATGGCCTGGGGATAGGCGCTGGCCGAGGAATCGATGCGGGCGAAATGCTCGATGGCGGCCTGGAAGTTCCCTTCCCGCTGCTCGACCACCCCCAGGGTGTAGAGGGCCTCGGCGGATCTGGGGTCGATGCCGAGGGCTTCCTGCAGGTGTTTCCTGGCCAGGGCAGCGTCGCCTTTGACATCGTAGGCCACCTTGCCCAGGGCGATGCGCGGGGGCAGGTACCGGGCGTCCAGTCCGGCGGCGCGCTGCAGTTCGGGTTCGGCGTCCTGGAAGCGGCCCTGGGCGTGGAGGGCGACGCCCAGCTGGTAGTGGTAGCGCGCCTCCTCGGGAGCCAGTTCCAGGGCCCGCCGGTACGCGGTTTCGGCCTCGGGCATGCGGCCCTGCTGGTGCAGGCTCATGCCGGATTCAAAGGCGGCCTGGGCTTCTGGGGAGGGCCCTTTGGCGCAGGCGGCGCACAGCAGCAACAGAAGGAAGCCCGACCGGAGCCGGCCGGATGCAGTCTTCGTCAAACCCATCGCTCACTCCAGGGTAGAGGATTTCCCGCTCTCGGTGAGGGTGAAACTGCGGTCC
>JACPJE010000181.1 GCA_016187725.1 Candidatus Latescibacterota bacterium | reverse complement strand
TTTTCGGGGAGCGGGAGGCGCGGCCCCACCACGAGGCGTGCGCGCTGCTGGAGGATCGCCGGGGGCGTATCTGGATGGGCTTCCGGACCCGGCTTCCCCTGGCCTATCCAGGCGAGGACAGCCTGGCCTCTTACGACGGCCAGAACCTGACGATCTGGGGCAGAAAGCAGGGCCTGGAATTGGACAACTGCCTGGCCATCCACGAAGACCGGCAGGGGCGCCTGTGGCTCGGAACCCGGACGAAATTGCTCCTGTACGATGGGAAGGAATGGCGGCAGATCGGCACCGAGGAGGGTTTTGCCGGCGAGGTGGTGAGCGCCATTGCCGAGGATGCCGCGGGCCGCCTGTACCTGGGCCATCTAGACCCGGAGCGGAGCCAGGTGCGGCTGAGCCGCTGCGACAACGGGCGCTTTGAGATGCTGTTTGCGGGCGAAAACAAGGGAAGCAACTGTATCAACGGAATCGCCGTGAAGGGAGAGCGGGAGATCTGGTTCTCGTTGGGATCGTGGAGCGCGCTGGTGGAGGGGAAGGGGATCTGCCGATGGCACGAGACCGAGGGAATGTCGTGGTACACGGCCGACAGCGGACTGCCCTCCAACTGGGTGGAGGATCTGTGCTGGGATGGGCAGGGAAATCTCTGGGTCGCCACCCTGGGAGGGCTGAGTTGCCTGGCCGCGGGGAGCTGGCGCCATTTCGCCATGGAGGACGGCCTGCCCAACAACCACGTGCGCGGGGTATACAAAGACCGCCAGGGCCATCTCTGGCTGGCCACCGATGGCGGGGTGGTGCGCTACGACGGCAGCATTTTTCAGACCATCCGTGCGTCCTGCCTAGGTCCGGCCAATCGGATTATCGAAGACCGCGGCGGCCAGTTCTGGTTTGCCACCGGCAATGGCGTGACCTGCTACATGGCCACACGCATCCCTCCCCGGATCCGCATCCACAGTGTCATCGCCGACCGCATTTACCAGGGCGTGGAAAAGGTGACCATCACCGCGGCGACCCGGCAGCTCATGTTCGAGTACAAAGGGATCAGCTTCCGCACCCACCCGCGCAACATGCTCTACTTCTACCGACTGCAAGGTTACCAGGAGGAGTGGCAGCCGGCGGGAAACAGCATGCGGGCCCATTACCGGGACCTGCCGCAGGGCGAGTACACCTTTCAGGTCCGCGCCATCGACCAGGATATAAACTATTCCGAGGTGGCCTCGGTGAAGCTGCTCATCATGCCGGATCCCTATCTCGAGGCCCTGACCAAGGCGCTGGACAGCAGCGATCCAGAGAGTGGGCTTATCGGCATAAGCGCCGCGCTGCACAAGGTCAAACTGCAGTTCGCCGAGGTGGCGCCTACGGACCTGACCGTGCTGATTTTGGGCAAGACCGGAGCGGGCAAGGGCCTGGCGGCGCGCGCCATACACCGCATGAGCGAGTACAAATCCGGCCCCTTTATCCAAGTCAACTGCGGCGCTATTCCCGAGAGTCTGATGGAGAGCGAACTTTTCGGCCACGAGCGCGGCGCTTTCACCGGGGCGGTTTCGCGCAAGATCGGCAAGGCCGAGGTGGCGGCCGACGGAACCCTGTTCCTGGATGAGATCGCCGACTTGAGTCTGGCGGCTCAGGTGAAGCTGCTGCGGCTACTGGAGGAGCGGACCTTCGAAAGGGTGGGCGGCAACGAAACCCTGAGATTCGAGGGGCGGATGATTGCCGCCACCAACAAGGATCTGGAGCAGATGGTGGCAGCCGGCCAGTTCCGCGAGGATCTGTACTTCCGCCTGCAGGTCTTTCCCATCCATCTGCCGGCCCTCAACCAGAGAAGGGAGGATATCCCTTTGCTGGCTTTCTATTTCATGGAGCGGATGGCCAGGGATCTGGGAAAGAAGATCACCCATCTGACCTCAGAGGCCATCAAGGTCCTCACAGCCTATGATTGGCCGGGGAACGTGCGGGAATTGGAACACACCATACAGCGGGCCGCAATCGTATGTCAAGGGTCGGCGATCCGCCCAGAAGACCTGGGCATCGGAGCGGTGCAGACAGAGGCGGAGTCTGTCGCAGAGTTCCGGCCCCTGGAAGAGGTCGAGCGGTCTTATATCTCCAGGGTTCTGGATGGGACCGAAGGGGTGATCGAGGGACTGCGCGGGGCAGCGGCCATCCTGGGACTGCCTCCCTCTACCCTGCGCAATCGCATGAAGAAGCTGGGCATCAAGCGATGAAGCGCCGCCATATACGGTGGGAGGCACCATATATGGCGGAGAAGAATAATGATTGATTAATCTATTGTAAATATTCATCTCATAATAATTCCCGCACCATGGGCCACCATATACGGTGGCCTGCCTCTGCAAAACCGCTGCTCCTTTTCCCCCGTCAAAAAAGTTCAACCTTTTTACAAACAATCACTTGAAGCATCTGGCGCCGAGGGTGTTTTTCGGGCCTGGAATTTGCAAAGATTTTCTTTTAAAATTTCCAGGACACCCCAGTAATTCGCACTCCCGAGGGTGGTGTTGGAGGTTGGATGCTGAGGATTATGCTGAAATTCCAGACTCCAGAAGAGGTGGTGTTGGAGGTGGATGGCTGGGTGATGGAAGAAGAAGTGGAACTGCTGGACCAGGAGATCGCGCGTTGGCACGGGCAAGCCAAACAGCTGATTCTGGATCTGGGCGGCGTCAAGTTCATCGATGAGAGCGGGCTGGCCTTGCTGAAACGCTGGGCAGCGAGACAACTGGCCCTGCGCGGCGGGTCGGCCTTCGTACGTATGCTGTTGAAGTCCTACGGGCTGGCTTAAGCGCATAGCCTGGAAGGAGGTGATGGGGAAAAGAGCGAGTCTCATAGCTTACTGTCACACTAGACCGATCCGCAGACGCTTCCAGCGCTTCTGGCCAGGGAGTTCCAGCGGGTCCATGTACCCCATCTAACCAAAGGAGGCACGAATGTCGAGAAAAAGCTCCTCTCTACTGCTGCTTACAGCGTTCGCCCTGAGCATCGGCGCCGCTGGGGCATGGGCCTACGAAAACTGCAACGGAGTCGGCTATTTCGCCCTTCAGTGGCCTGCCAATGCCTCGGTGAACGTGGACGGCAGGGAGGGAGACTGGTCTTGGTTCGACCCTGAGTTCATCGTCGGGCCGGACCAGATGTGCAACACCCTGGGTAACCCCATACCCCCCAAGAGCGATATAGATATCGCCATCAGGGCTGCCTGGACCCCTGAGCCGGACAATCGGCTCTACGTATTCGTCAAGGTGGTGGACGACACCCTAGACGTCGATGTGGCCGACATGAACGGCGGTTGGCAGGACGACGACATGGAGGTCATCATGGACGCGGACCACGACGGCAGCTGGCATCAGGCGGCCGATGCGCTGCGCACCGGGCACCAGCAGTGGACCTTCCACGTGCCCACCCCGGGCGGATATCCCCAGGTGGCTTTCCTGCGCTTCAACCAGCCCCCTGAGATGCAGTGGGCCATCGACCAGGGCCTGGTGCAGGGAGCCGTGGACGTGAAACCAGAGGCAGCGCACCTGGCCACGGACGTGACTGTGGGGTACGAGGTCAGGATGCCGACCTGGGACACCTACTCCCCGGACGGCGAGGCGGCCAGCGTGCGCCATGTGTTCACCGCCGGCCAGACCATCGGCATGAGCATCACCCTGAACGAGGGCGATGGGACAGGGAGGACAGACCAGATTTCCACTCATGCCCAGGAGGGCGGGGCCCACGATTCGGACTTTACCTCGGAGTTCACCATGCTGGCGACCGGCGAGTTCGCCACCGCAGTGGAGGCGGGTTCATGGGGCGCTATTAAGGCGCTCCTGCGCTAGGGGCAGGAGGGCCTGCCGGCGCCTGCCTCGGACCAGAGGTGCGCCGGGCCCAGAGGGGAGGGGGACGCGCCGACTCCCTCCCCTCATTTTCTGCGAGTTGCGCGAGGAGGGGGCAGTCCACAGATGCATACGCTCGAGAGAGGGCTGGCCTTGCTGGCCCTGTTTGCAGCGGGGTGCGCGCAGTACTTCCCAGGGCCGGTGCACCCGCTGCCAGAATCCCGGCAGTCCCAGCGCATGGTGGTGCAGGACGATGGCACGGTGTCCTATGTGCAAGACCGTCTGGAACTCAGCCTGCGCCCGCTCTCCGACGCCGAACTGAACCGCGCCTTCCCGGAGCAGTCCTTCCGGGGCGCCGCATCCACCAACCCTTATACCTATGGCAATTGGACCCCCCTGGGGGAGGAGCGCACGCCGCCGCGCTTTGCCGTCTTCCTCCTCAAGGTGAAGAACTACGCCTATCCCAAGGTCAGGGTGAACCCCGTTGAGGTCGCGCTGCGCTCGGAGAGCGGCAGGGTCTACAAGGCCCTGACCTTTCTGGAACTGTCCGAGTACTACCGGGCCCACGCCCTGGCCTGGGCGGGGAACGCCTACCGGAAATACAGCGAGCAAAGGGATGCGCTCAAGCGGACTCTGTACGAGGAGAAGATGGTCTTCAGCGGCCAGGAAGACCAGGGATACATCGTCTTCCCCCCCCTGGCCGAGGATGTGACGCAGTTCTCCGTGACTCTCAAGGACGTGGCCCTCCGCTTCAACTACGCCGATGAACCGGTGGAGATCCTGGAACTGAACTATGGCTTCGCGCGCGAAGTCTACCGGGGTTTCCAGCCGCCGGCGCTGAGCGCAAAGGGGCAGTAATGCGCTGCCGCGCCTTGCTGATCGCTACCGGATTGCAGCTGGCTGCCGCACCCGGCTGGAGTGCGGTGCAGGTCTGGCAGGTGGGGGAGGGAGGGTTGAGCTGGGCCTCCCAGGGCGAAATCGCCGCGGCCCTCGACTTGAGCGGACCAGGCTTCATCCAGCCCAGCGGGTTTGCCCCCCAGGACAACATCGCCGCCGCGCTGAACTGGCAGGACGGCCCGCCGGAGGATTTCAGCCGCGAGGGGCAGGCCAGGGTGTGGGACAATGCGGCAGTCAAGGTCTCGGACCTGGTCACCGTGGACGGCGACCGGGCCACCTCGACCGGAGGACGGTTCAAGGAACCGGGCGTCAACCAGACAGGGAGGATCTTTTTCTTCGACCTGGGCGCCTCTTTCCCGGTCAACCGCATTGTCTTCTATCCCAGCCGTGAAGGGGAGGCGGATTTCGTCCGCGCCTTTGAAGTGGCCATCAGCGACGGGAGGAGTTTCAGTCAGGATGGCCGGCCGGTGTACGAGGTGATCAGGAGGGTGGAGGTGACGGCCGAGTCGCGGGCCCAGATCGGCTTTGAGCAGCAGCTCCTGCGCTTCATCAGCCTGAGGATTCTGGCTCCCAATCCCTTCGAGATCGCGGAACTGGAAGTGTACGGAGAAGGATTTGTCCCCAGGGCCCAGTACCTGTCCAGGTTCATAGACTTCGGCGCGCCGGTAAACCTGGGCAGCTTGCGCCTGGAGACAGAGCAGGTCGGGAGCGGTGGGGAAGGGGCTGCGGTGACATTGGAACTGAGGAATGGGACAGACGAGACCCCCCTGGTCTACCACCGCCTGGACCCCGAGACCCAGTCTGAATCAGAACTGAGCGCAGCCGCATACGCGAGTCTCAGCGCCCTGGAGCGCGGTCCGATCCGCTATGACACGGCCAACTGGAGCCCATGGTCCACCCCCTTCGAGGCGGGGGCGACCAGCGCCCTCGACCTGGAATTCCTCCCTGGGCCGCGGCGTTACTTCCAGTTCAAATTGTCCTTTGCCGGGACCGCTGTGCAGGTGATGCGGGTGCGTCGCCTGGGGCTGAGCTATGCAGTGCCCCTGGCGCAGCGCACCCGAGCCGAGGTGGCGCTTGGGGATGAGCCTGATCCGCCGGGGGGCGTGGCCACGGCGCTCACTGGGCGGGCAGCCCAGTTCATCTACGGAGTGCGGGCCGAATTCGGCGGCGGCGAGTTCGCCGGGTTCGACGGGGTCCACATCGAGACCCCGGCGCAGCCCGCGTTCCTGTGGCTGCGGCTGGGCGAGCCGCCCCGCCAGGTGGCCCCCGACAGCGTGCGCCAGGACGAGACCGGCCTGTGGGTCTATTTCTCCGGCGACCGGGTGAAGGCGGCCAACAACGCGCCAGTCTGGATCGCCTTCGAGACCATACCCTTGCTTTACAACACCCTTTTCAGGGGTTGGCTGCTGGACGCGGAAGGAGGGTTGCCCCAACCCCTGGAGGAAGGGGATGCAGGACCGCAACTGGGCACCAATTCCCTCAGGGTATTCGGCTCGCTGGGCGAGCCCTTGAGCCGTTTCGCCTTGTCTTTTGGGCGCCTGACCCCCAATGGCGACGGCCGCAACGACGAGGTCGAGATCTCCTACGACCTCGTCTTCCTGCTGGAAGAGGCCGAGGTAGAGCTGGCCATATACGACCTGGCGGGGAGGAGGTTGCGGCAGGTGTTTTCCGGCGGGCAGGCAGCCGGGCAGTACGCGCAGACCTGGGATGGCAGGGACGAGGCCGGCGAGATGGTCTCTCCGGGCCATTACCTATGCCGGCTGGTGGTGGCCACGCAGACCGAACGCTTTGAGCAGACCAGACCTCTGGCGGTGATCTACTGATGACCAGACGCGAATGGGCCCTAGTGGGGATGTCGCTGGCGCTGGCCGGAAAGGGGGCGCTGGCCGAGCGCTCCACCTATACCATCGGCGGGGCGGGCAGGGGCTGGGGCGAGGTGACCCAGTACCGGGTGGCTCTGGACGACACGACCCTGCCTGGGGCGATCCAGCCCGAGGAACTGAAGCCCTGGGAGAATATCGTCGTCGGCGCAGCGCCTTTGACCAATATCTTTGGATTTGAGTGGCACCGTGGCAAGGGCGGGCTGGGGGTCTTCGGCCGGGAGCTGGGCCTGAACCCCCGCTTCTGGATCGCCGGGGGAGGCCAGCCTCCTCCCGAGATCATCGACGGGGATGAACGCACTTCTTCGGGTCTCCTCCAGCTGGTCCCCCAGGAAGAACTCGCCCAGTACAACACCGCCACCAGCAGCGCGTACGAGGCCGGTATCCGCGACGTGAATTACGAGATCTACACCCTCGACTTGGGCATTCCGGTGCCGGTCGAGCGCATCCGCTTCTTCCCTCCCCAGCAGGGGGTGGACCGCCGCGGGGTGCCCAACAAGAACGACGCTCCCCAGGGATTTGAGGTGTCGGTGGCTCTCCATCCCGAAGAGTTCCTGTTGCTGGAGGGGGAGTCCCTCCCCTGGCATTCCCTGGAGCAGGTGGTGGAGCGCACCCTGGCCAATTCCAGGAGCATTGTGGAGGTGAACTTCCCGCTCCAGGCCATCCGCTTCATCCGGCTCAACCTGAGCCTCATGCCCCAGTTCTACACCCTGGCGGAGATCCAGGCCTTTGGAGCGGGATTCCCGCCGATCACCCGCTTCACCTCGCGGGCCATCGACTTCGGGGAGCCGGTCAACTTCGGCGGGATCTCCTACGCCTTTCACAAATTCCGCCAGGCCCCCGATGGCAGCCAGCGCGAAGACCCCCAGGCTCCGGCACGGCTCGTGCTGGAAACCAAGAGCGGCCTGGATGACACGCCCCTGGCCTATTTTGTGGTGGATGAACTGGGCGGGGACCGGGAGGTCAGCCAGAAGGAGTACGAGCGGGCGCCGCCGCCCCGCATCGACCGCAGCGATCTGCGCCTGCCCGGCATCCGCAGCGCCATTGCCGAGGACCGGAAGACGTGGACCCCCTGGTCGTCTCCCTACAGCTCTTCGGGGGCGCCGAACCGCTCGGCAGATGGCCGGCGCTTTCTGCAGTTCCGCTTTGCCCTGGAAAGCGATGAGGTCATGGCCTTCGGGCGGCTGGATTCCCTGAGTTTCGAGTATTCACCCCTGTTGGCAGCAGAGGTTTTGGGGGAGATATCCCTGGTCCGCGATCCAGCCAGCAGGATTGCGGAGGTGCTGGCCGGCAGGGAAGAGATCTTCGCCTGCGATATCCGCGCCAGCTTCGGCGCGCCTGGGCAGGCCGGTTTCGACGGAGTGCGGCTGGATGTGCCACCGGGGAGCCGTTTCATCGGGCTGGAGATGGGGGAGCCGCTGGCTGAGGTGGTCCCGGACAGCGTCGCGGTGCGAGAGCGGGAACTGGTGGTGTTCTTCCCCTCACACCCAGTCACCGCCGCATCTGAGCGGCCGGTGCGCATCGTGCTGGGGGCGACCCTGTTGAACGCCAGCGCCTTCTTCACCGGCGAGGTCTTCTCTCTCGAAAGCGACGATCTGCCCCAGTCCATAGAACCCGGGGATGCCAACCCCGCGGTGGCTGCCAATACCCTCCAGATCTACGCCGCCCAGCCCCGCCTGCGGTCCCTGGCGGGGCTGGAGGTGTCGCCCAGGGTGATGACCCCAAACAGCGACGGGCGGAACGACCAGGCGCAGATCGCTTTCAAGGTCATGGAGGTCGAGGACAGCCAGGTGGAGATCGGGGTATTCGACCTGCAGGGGCGGCAGGTACGGCGGCTGGTGGTCGCCCGCCGAGGGGCGGGGAGTTACGCCGAGGTATGGGATGGGACCGATGACCGGGGAGCGAGGGTGGTTCCGGGGATCTACCTGTGCAGGGTGGCCGTCCGCACCGGCAGCGGGGTGGTGGAGGCCGTGCAAACCCTGGCCGTGGCCCACTGAGAGGAGGAAATGGGCGCGCTCTTCATAATTTTGTTGCTCTTGCTGGGAGCGGGGGAACTGGCAGGCGAGGTTTTGCGCATCGACCAGCTTTCCCAATGGGAGACCTGGTCCTTTCCCCGGGGGGCCGTGGAACTGCGGCAGGATGGGGGCCTGCAGCTGGTGCGGTTTGGCCGCAGCACGGATCCCATGCTGGACGCCTCTTCCTTCGAGCACAAGACCATCCAGCGCGGGTTGGTGCGCGGCGGGGTGCGGGTGCGCTCCAACCCCGGGGCCGCCGCCCTGCTGGCCGACCGGGACGAGGGGACCTGGTGGCAACCCGATCCGGCTGAGGGGCTGGACCAGGGGTGGATCGAGGTGGACTTGGGCAGGGTGGTGCTGCTGGAGCAGATCCGGCTGGTCTTCCCGGACACGGCAGGGGCCAGGCCCTTCCGGGACTTTTCGGTCTTTGTGAGCGAAGGGGCCACAGTTTCGAGCGATGCCGATCTGTACCGCTTTACTCGGGTGGCGACCACCTCCCGGCCCAATACTGAGCGGCGGCTCGAGTACCACCTCTTCACCCTGGACCGGGGCGACCGTGCCAGCGGCGAAAATCTGGAGACCAGCGACACCCTGCATTTCATGCCCGTGCAGTACGTGCGTTTCGTGCCCCACCAGTTGAACCCCCAGGCTGCCCTGGCCGAACTGGAGATGGTGGCCGTTGGCGACAACATCGGCCTGGGGACCTTTGCGCGGGGCGGCGGCATCCGGTCGGGAGACAAATTCGCCTCTCAGGCTCCAGGGCTCTTCGACGGGACCGTGGACGCCTTCTGGAACGCCTCGGCGGCCCGGGCTGCCGAGGCCCACTGGCGCGATGGGGGCCAGTGGTTCGAGTGGGATCTGGGGGCGGTCTTCTGGCTGGACCGGATCGTGCTCTACACCTGGGATGCGGTCGAGCTGGGCCGCTCGGCCTTTCTGGCTTTCAGCGGGCAGTTGGGCTATGAGGTGTCGGTCTCCGATGGTGGGCGGGTGGCCTTTGCCGAAGGCCAGGACCGCATCCGGGGAAACTTCGATTACGAACTGCTCTCCCTGGTGGACAACCAGGCCACGCCGCGGCGCTGGATCTTCGATCACCATTTCGCCCGCCGCAAGGTGCGTTACCTCTTCTACCACCACGAATTCGGCGCCGACCGTTACGGGTTCAACATGTGGGAGGCCTTCCTCTACGGCCAGGGGTATCCGGCGGCGATCGAGATGGAGTCTGACTTCATCGACCTGGGCAGCCCCAAGAGTTTCACCAGCCTGGATTGGGAGGCTGAGCTGCCGCCCGGCACCGCAGTCCAGCTCCGCACCAAGACCGGCGACACCCTCGAGCAGGAGACCCTCTACTTCGACAAGAACGGCAAGCAGGTCACCAAAGAGCGCTACGACAGCCTGGTCAAGGCGGCCCGCGGGCCCACCGAGGAAGTGCTCCGCGAGGGAGCGGACTGGAGTCCCTGGAGCGAGAACTATGTCGAACCGGGCGAGGCTTTCCGCTCGCCCTCGCCCCGGCGTTATATCCGCTTTCAGCTCTCCTTGTCCACCGCCGATCCGGCGGTGACGCCCCTGCTCCGCTCTCTGTCCCTGTCCTTCCAGGAACCGCTGGTCCGCAGGGGCGCGGTTGCGGAGATCTTCCCCAGGGAGGCCCAGGTCGGGGCCTGGGAGGAGTTCTCCTATCGGATACGTCCCGAGTTCAGCGCCGGAGACCGGGGCTTCGACGGAGTGCGGATCAGCATCCCTTCGGTGGCGCGCGAAGTGAGGGTGGCCATCGGCGGGCAGGAGGTGGAGGAGGTCTCCTGGAAGGCGGAGGGCGACACGCTGGGCATCATTTTTCCCCAGCCGGTCCGCCGGGACTCCGTGGAGGTGCGCTTGGTGGTCAGGCCCCTGGCAGACCCCACCTTCTTCGCCGCTTTCCTGACCAATGCCGCTGCCCCGGGGATTCGGCAGGAGGTCAAGCCGGCGAACCGGGATGCCCTCAAGGTCTTTCTGCCAGGGGTGGCTGCCACAGACCATCTCATCGCCCAGGTAGTTGTGGCGCCGGGCATTGTCACCCCCAATGGCGACCAGGTCAACGACCAGGTCCGCCTGAGCTTCGATCTGTTAAAGGTGGAGGCGGTGCCGCAGGTGCGGATCTACGACCTGCAGGGGAGGGTGGTCAAGGAACTGGCCGGCCAGCCTGGCCGCGCCCAGGTCTATGAGTGGAACGGCAGGGGGGAGGGCGGGAACCTGGCGCCGCCGGGGATCTACCTGTGCCGCGTCAGGGTGGAGGCGGAAATCGGCGCGCAGACCGCGGAGAAACTCATCCGGATCGCCTATTAGGTAGGGAGGCTGAGGTATGCAACGCGTTCGGCAATGCCTGGTATTGATGGGGGTCTGGCTGGCTCTGGGTCGGGGTGAACTCCAGGGCGTGGAGATCGGCCTGTACAACCCCTATCTCACCACCGGAGCGCGCCTCAGCCCCGAATCCCTGGTCCCCACGGCGCGGAAATGGTACCTGCCGCAGACGCTTTACACCCTCTACGGTTGGAAGGGAGACGAATACACCAACTACGCCAGCGAACACTATCAGCGGTACGTGGATATAGAACTGGAAGGAGACCGGTTCTACGACCTCTACGGCAACTACATAAGCAAGGGCTGGAATGTGTACAGCTGGAACCAGGAGTACCCCAGGGACTTCGGCAGCGCTGTCTTCAAGGATCCGCGCTTCAGTTCGTGGTTCAACCGGGTGATCGTCTCCTCCAGCTCTAAAGGGCAGTTTCATACGGCCCTTACCGTGGGGGAGGGCATGCGCACCACCCTGACCCCCCTGACTTTTTCAAAACCTCTCTTCGACGGCTTGCAGTGGGACTTCCTGACGGACAAGTACTCCTTCACGGTCCTGGCCTCCAGGGTGGACAATCCCTCGCTGACGGCCATCGCCTCGAACCAGGGAGCTTCGCGCCAGACTATCCTGACCCAGTTGCTGGGGTTGCGCGGGGCCGTGGATGTGGGGGATTTCGCGCGGGTGGGCGCCACCTATCTGACCGCCTTCCACCAGAATACCGCCGCTCCGATGGACGACAACTCGCTGCGGGGTGTGCTAGGGGGGCGGCTCAATGCCGGCAATGTGCGCAAGGTGGTGGTGCGGCTGGCCGACGACTCGCCCGAGGACGGCAGAGGCGGGGCGCTGCTCTTGCGGGAAAGGCTCTTTATCGACGGGGTGGAGCACCCCGAGGTCGAACCGCTGATCGAGGGGGGCGTGCTGCGCCAGGGGCTGGTGGAGGCCAGCGGCGGGAATGCCGTGACCCTGACCTATGACATCGAGAACAACTTCCGGGCTGGGGTGGAGGATCAGATCGCCGACTTCAAGGAGATCCACAAGATCGAGGTGGGGCTGGTGGTGGCCAACGACTATCGGATCGAGGTGGCCTCAAATCTGCAGACCAACAGCACCGGGGAGCCAGCCTTCCTGACCGTGGCTCGCGCGCCCGGGAATATCACCGACGGGTCAAACCAGCGTTTCATCCGCTTTCAATACGGGCTGCCCACGGCCAACGAATTGCGCGGCCTGACCTTTGAGGTGATGGAGGTGAAGGGGTTCAACCTCAAGTCCGAGTACGTCAGCAACCGGCGCTCCCGGCGCTTCCCCAACCAGAACATCCGCCGCAACCAGGCCCTGGCCGCAGACGAGGCCAGCGCCTACTACCTGGCCGCTTCCCAGAGCCGCTATCCCTTCTTCGCCTACGGCGAGATCTTCAGCATGGACCCTGAGTATTCTACTGCCATGGTGATCCCAGACGGCAGCGGCTTGATCGACTACGAGAACGAGGTCAACTACCAGTACGAGTTCGTGGAAGACAACGACGACCAGGACCGCTTCCCCGACTGGCGGCGGCGGCACACGGGGATCTTCTCCGGCTCTGGACAGATCCCGGACCGCGAGGTCTTTCCCGGCCTGGACGAGAACAACGACTTCATCTCGGACTTCAACCAGAACCAGAACGACCAGCCCGACTACGTGGAGCCCTTCTTCCGGTACTATGTGGATCCGCCCGAATTCCTCTTCGGAGTCGACCTGAACAACAACACCGTCATCGACCGCTTCGAGAACGACTCGGAGGCGGACTATCCCTATAAGCGCGACCAGCGGGGCTACAACCTCTACTTGGGGGCGGAACTCATACCCCGGAGCCGGTTCATCGCCGGCCGCCTCCGGCGGGAATTGCACAGCAGCGCGCGGCGCGATGAGTCCACCTACGCGCTGCTGACCCTGCACAAGGAGTACCCCAGGCAGGGACTGAGCCTCAAGGTCATGGAGTTCGCCCGCCGGGTCCGCGACGACATCGCCGACGATTTGCTGCAGTGGGCGCAGCCCCCTTTCTCGGTGGGGGTGCTGCAGGAGTTCCCCGATCCGCTGATCGCCCAGAACACCTTCATCAACACCCTCTACCTCGAGGTGAACTACCACCGCTTCCTGCCGGTGGCCAACAAGCTCAAGCTCGAGACCTTTCACCAGCAGGGCAGGCAGGCCAGGGAGAAACGCAATGAGAAATTCCTGGGGATCATCAACAAGGCGGACTACAAGGTCGAGCTAGCCAGGGATTGGGAACTGTGGCCGCAGTGGAAGCAGCTCCTGGAGTTCAGGACCCCCACCGAGTCCAGGAGGCCGCGCGTCAGGGAGTTGTCGGAGATCTTCTTCCTCCTGCTGAGCTACCGGGTCAGCCGCAGCCTGTGGCTGGGCCTGGGGACAGAGTACGAGATCTTTAGAAACCTGAAGCAGCGGCCCCAGGTCCTGCCGGCCGGGTTCCAGGACGACGCCAGCCGGCTGACCCTGGGTCTCCAGTTTTCCAACACCGCTGACTATCTGGGCTACCGGCTCACTTCCAACCTCGGCTTCCGCTGGGTGAGACGGAGCGAGCAGAAGCAGGAAGACACCAATGCCATGGCCTTTGTGGACATCTTCGCCGGCTTGGGAACGGATCGCTGAGATGGGATGGATCTTGCTTTTTTGCGCGCTCCAGGGGGGGTGCCGCGCCCCCGCAGAACAGGTAGTGGCGCGGGTTGGGGAGCAGGTCATCGCAGTGCAGGACTACGACCAGATGGCGGCCGTGCTGCTGGAAGGACCTTTCCGGGAAATGGAGCAGATCGATGGGGAGGCGCGGCAGCGGCTGCTGGAGACGATGATCGCCAAGGAACTCCTGCTGATGGAAGCCAGGGCTCGGAGACTGGACCAGGACCCAGAACTGGCCGCGGAGGTGGCGCGGCTGGAAGAGAGATTGCTGATCAACGCCCTGTACGAGCGGCAGGGGCTGAAGGGGGCAGAGGCGAGCGAGGCAGAGGTGGAGCGCTATTTCCACGAGGGGGAATTCGATCGAGAGATCCGCCTTGGCCACATCCTGTGCGCCACCCCAGAGGAGGCCGAGCAGGCCCTGGCTCTGCTGCGGCAGGGCGCTGCCTTTGAGGCCCTGGCTGCCGAGCGCTCCATCCACCGACCCAGTGGCCAGCGCGGGGGAGACATGGGTTTCATGCCCCTGGCCCACATGCTCCCCGAGGTGCGGGAGGCGGTCCTCTCCCTGCAGCCAGGCCAGGTCTATCCCGCGCCGGTGCAGTCCAGGTACGGGTTCCATGTATTCAGGGTCATCGACCGCCGCGCGGCGGATTTTTCGGCGCGCCGGGGGCAGGTGGCCCAGGCCCTGGAAACCCGCCAGCGGGCCGCGCGGCGGGCTGCGTACAGGGACAGCCTCAAGCGCGCCTTGGCCCTGGACTGCGGCGCCGGCCAGGGAGAGATGCTGTGTACCTGGAAAGGGGGAGCGCTGTCGCGGGAGGACTATTTCCGGGCAACCGGCCGCCAGGCTTCAGGAGACAGTGCTGCCCTGCGCCAGGCAGCGGCAGAGGTGGCCATGCGCAGGATCCTGATGGCCGAGGCCCGGCGTCTGGGCTATCACCTGGACCAGGGGCTGCGCACCCAGGTCCGGCGCCGGCAGGAGGAACTGCTGGCAGAGCGGCTGCGGGCCCAGGTGAGAGTCCCGGTGGCCGCGAGCGAAGAAGAATTGCGGGCTTTTCACGCTGCTCATCCCGAACTCTACGGCGCGCGGCCGGTGGTGGAGATCCAGGAAGTTCTGGTGGAGAGCCAGGAACTGGCCGCCCAACTCCGCCAGCGCCTCGAGGCCGGAGAGAACCTGGAGGAACTGGCCGCCCAGTACCACACCCGGGCAGCCACCCGTGAGCGGGGGGGACGGATGTGGGTGGCGCTGCGGGACAATCCCCTCCTGGGATCGCTGGCGCCGGCGGCCCTGGACGGGGAGCCAGGCGCGCGCTACGGCCCCCGGGAGGTGCCTGGAGGCTTCTCGCTGTTCCGGGTGGCGCAGCGCAGCCAGATTCCGGCCCAGCCCTTCGAGCAGCTGCGCCCAAGCATCGCCGCGGTTCTGCGCCTCCAGGCCCAGAACGAGGCGC
>JACPJE010000197.1 GCA_016187725.1 Candidatus Latescibacterota bacterium | reverse complement strand
CAAATCGCCCAAGTCATAGTGGGGGCTGTTGTTCTCCACTGCAAAGGGGCAGGCGTGGTCGAAGTCGGCGCGCTGGCGGAGCTGCTCGCGCCCCTACTGCTGGGCCCGACCCACCTCCACCAGGTCGGCATGGCCGGCAAAGAGACGACCTGGGTGGCGCCGGGCGTACTCGGTCAGCTGCCTCAGGGCGGTGGGGGGAATGCGCTCGGCTTGGGTGCCGGTGAGGATGGAGTAGTTCAGCACGCAGCAGGTGCGGTCGTCGGCTTCGAGCAGTTCGAGCAGCCGGGCCGACTGGATGCCGTTGCTGAAGAGGGTGAAGCGGCCGGCGAATCCCCGCCGGCGCAACTCGGCGAAGACCCAGCGCAGGTTGGCGGACAGCAGGGTGGGCTCGCCGCCATAGATCTTGAGTTGGGCCTGGGGATGCAGCAGCCCTAGCAGCGCCTCCAGCAGTTCTTCGTCCACTTCGGCCAGCCAGCCCCGGGGGCTGCCGAAGACCACGCAGAAGTCGCACTCGCGGTTGCACCGCGAGCCGAAGTAGAGGTGAATCTCGGGCAGGCGCCCCTCCCCCGGCTCCCAAGAAGGTTTCTCATCTGTGAAAGGGGGAAATCCGAGCGCAGTGTGATTCTCGTCGATCATAAAGGTGTGCCTCGACCCGTTGTAGAGGAATATCCGGCGATGCTAACCCTAAAATTATAACACCCAAAGGGGAATTGGTAGTGGCCCGGTAACGGACAGGTAGTATTTTGAAGCCGTTTTCAGGCTTTCCCACTCGCAGTTTCCTTGATAGCAGCCCGCTCCCGCCTCAACAAGCGGCCTTTCCGTCTGCACTTCTACTCCACGAAGATCGCCTCGTCTGGCCAGTCGTCCCTGAGCACCCCGTTCTGCATATTGACCATCGGCAGGTAGTTGTGCTCGCGGCGGATGGGGCCCAGCAGGCGGATGGTGCGCAGTTCGACAATGGAGTCCTGGCCGTGGTTCTTCTTGAGGGAGGGGACGATCTTGCCCTGCAGATTCTCGGCCACGTCGCTGTCCGACTCGCCCTCCAGTACCAGCACCAGCGCGAGGTGGCCGTCAGTCTCGGCCATGTAGCTGTCGCGGATCAATTCGCTGAAGACGTTGGCCACGTTTGGCTCGCTGCGTATCTCCTGGACCAGCTGGCTGCGGGTGACCCCCAGCTTGAACTTGATGATGATCATGTGCTGGGTGTTGTAGCGGGCGGTGCCCTTGGCCTGCATCTCCACCGCGGCGTAGTAGGAGAGGATGCCCTCCTGCTCCAGGCGGCCCCGCTTGCGGCTGACCGTGCGCACCGGCACCCCGGTCAGGGCGCTGATCTTGTTGTCTGAAAAACGGGGGTTGCGGATCAGGGCGCGGGCGATCTGGCGCTCCTGTTCGTCGAGTTTTCTCATGGCGGAAACTTTCATTTCGTTCGGTTGACTCTGATAAATTTAGGCCATTTTTTTGAGAAGGAAAGGGAAAATATTGCATAATACCTCAAAATAGTGGCAAAATTTTGATTGACAAATAGACTTCGATGATTATATTATATCCCACCTTGCAGTCTTGCCCTTGGGGCGCAGTCAGTCCGGGCAGCCCGCAGAGAGTGGCCCGGGGGCCAACCCCCTGTCCTAGTTCCCTCCGCAGATCCTGCAGGTACTCCAGCATTCCCTTTTCCAGGCAGGCCACAGGTCGCGTCAGCGGGCGCCGATCTCTGGCGGTCTATTTTTTATTGCGCATACCCAGGACCGACGGCCCCCCGGCTGCCGGGTATGCCGCAGAAGAGAGGCGCGCCATGAGCAACCTAGGCTTACCCCCGGCCCAAGGCCTTTACAGCCCCGACCACGAGCACGAGGCCTGCGGCATCGGCTTTGTGGTGAATGTCAAGGGCGAGAAGTCCCACCAGCTCGTGCATCAGGCCCTCAGCGTGCTGGTCAATCTGGATCACCGCGGCGCCTGCGGTTGCGAGGACAACACCGGCGACGGGGCCGGTATCTTGCTCCAGATCCCCCACGAGTTCCTGCGCCACGCCTGCGACGGCCTGGAGATCCACCTGCCCAGGGCCGGGGAGTTCGGGGTGGGCATGGTCTTTCTGTCCCACGACCGGGAGGTGCGCCGCGCCTGCGAGAAGCGCTTCGAGCAGGTGGTCCACGAGGAGGGACAACAGATTTTGGGCTGGCGCACCGTGCCCACCGACAACATCTACCTGGGACCCACGGCCAAGGCCTCGGAGCCCTTCGTGCGCCAGATCTTCATCGGCCGCAACCCAGGCCTGGCCGACGACATGGCCTTTGAGCGCAAGCTCTACGTCATCCGCCGGCGGGCCACCCGGGAGATCCGCTACGGCGGGATGCCGGGGGGCGAGTGGTTCTACGTGTCCAGCCTCTCCTACAAGACCCTCATCTACAAGGGCATGCTCACTGCCACCCAGTTGGAGACCTTCTATCCGGACCTGGCCGATCCCCTGGTGGAAAGCGGGCTGGCCCTGGTGCATTCGCGCTTCAGCACCAACACCTTTCCCAGCTGGGAGCGGGCTCATCCCTACCGGTACATGATCCACAACGGCGAGATCAACACCCTGCGCGGCAACCAGAACTGGATGCTGGCCCGCCAGTCCATGCTCCAGTCCGACCTTTTCGGGGACGATCTGCAGAAACTCCTCCCCATCATCTACCCGGACGGCAGCGATTCGGCCAAATTCGACAACTGCCTCGAATTCCTCACCCTCTCTGGCCGCTCCCTGCCCCACGCGGCCATGATGATGATCCCCGAGCCCTGGGAGAACCACGAGCACATGAGCGAGGGGAAGCGGGCCTTTTACGAGTACCACAGCTGTCTGATGGAGCCCTGGGACGGGCCGGCCTCCATCGCCTTCACCGACGGGGTGCGGGTGGGGGCGGTGCTGGACCGCAATGGGCTGCGGCCCTCGCGCTATTACGTGACCAAGGACGACCTGGTGGTCATGGCCTCGGAGGTGGGAGTGCTCGACATTCCGCCCGAGCAGGTGGAGAGCAAGGGCCGGCTGCAGCCGGGCCGCATGTTCCTCATCGACACCGAGGAGGGGAGGATCATCAGCGACGAGGAACTCAAGGAGCAGATCGCCGCCCAGCAGCCCTATAGGCAGTGGCTCAGCCAGTACCTGATCCCCTTTGAAGAACTGCCCGAGGTGTCCTATGAGGATCACCAGCTGAGCCATGAGGAAGTGCTCGTGCTGCAGCAGGCCTTCGGGTACACCTTCGAGGATCTGCGGATCTTCCTGGGGCCCATGGCCAGACTGGGCCGCGACCCGGTGGGCTCGATGGGCAACGACGCGGCCCTGGCCGTGCTCTCCGACCGGCCCCAACTGCTCTACAACTACTTCAAGCAGCTCTTTGCGCAGGTGACCAACCCGCCCATCGATCCCATCCGCGAGGAATTGATCACCGCCACCGAGACCACCCTGGGGACCGAAGGCAACCTGCTCGACCCAGGACCGGAGAGCTGCCGGCAGCTCCGGCTCAAGAGCCCCATCCTCAGGGACCACGAGCTGGAAAAGCTGCGCGCCTTTGAGCGGCCCGGGTTCAGGTGCCTGACCCTGCCCATCTTCTTCAAGTCCGGCTCCGGCGCCCAGGGCCTGGCACGGGCCATGGCCGAGCTATGCCAGGCCGCGGACCGGGCCATCGAGGAGGGGATGAGCATCCTCGCTCTTTCGGACCGGGGGGTGGACAGCCACCAGGTGCCCATTCCGGCGCTCCTGGCAGTGGCTGGCCTGCACCACCACCTCATCCGCCAGGGCACCCGCACCCGGGTGGGGCTGGTGGTTGAGTCGGGCGAGCCGCGCGAGGTGCACCACTTCTGCCTGCTCATCGGCTACGGGGCCCAGGCCATCAACCCCTACATGGTCTACCAGGGCCTGGGTCAAGGTGATGTCCAAGATGGGCATCTCCACCTTCAAATCCTACCGGGGCGCGCAGATCTTCGAGGCGCTGGGGGTCAACCGCGAAGTAGTGGACCGCTACTTCACCTGGACGGACTCGCGCGTGGAAGGAGTGGGCCTGGAGGTGATCGCCCAGGAAGCCCAGGCCAGGCACGACCACGCCTTTCCCCAGATCTCGGTGAACGGCCGCACCCTGGAGGTGGGCGGCCACTACCAGTGGCGCCAGGGGGGCGAGACCCATCTGTTCAACCCGCAGACCGTGCACAAGCTGCAGTTGGCCTGCCGCACCAATAACTTTGCGGCCTTCAAGGAATACACCGCGATGATCGATGAGCAGGCGCGGCAACTGGCCACCTTGCGCGGGCTGCTGGAGTTGAAGTACGCGGGGGAACCCATCCCTATAGACCAGGTCGAGTCAGTCGAGGAGATCTGCAAGCGCTTCAAGAGCGGGGCCATGTCCTACGGCTCCATCAGCAAGGAGGCCCACGAGACCCTGGCCATCGCCATGAACCGCATCGGCGGCAAGAGCAACACCGGCGAGGGCGGCGAGGACCCGGCCCGCTACGTGCCCGATGCCAACGGCGACTCGCGCAACAGCGCCATCAAGCAGGTGGCCTCGGCCCGCTTCGGGGTGACCAGCTACTACCTGGTCAATGCCCGGGAATTGCAGATCAAGATGGCCCAGGGCGCCAAGCCCGGCGAGGGCGGGGAACTGCCCGGGCGCAAGGTCTATCCCTGGATCGCCAAGGTGCGGTACGCCACCCCGGGGGTGGAGCTGATCTCGCCACCGCCCCACCACGACATCTACTCCATCGAGGACCTGGCCCAGCTCATCCACGATCTGAAGAACGCCAACCACCGCGCCCGCATCAGCGTCAAGCTGGTCTCCGAGGTGGGGGTGGGGGTGATCGCCGCCGGGGTGGCCAAGGGCCATGCCGACGTGGTGCTGATCAGCGGGTACGACGGGGGCACCGGAGCCTCGCCCCAGACCAGCATCAAGCACGCCGGCCTGCCCTGGGAGCTGGGCCTGGCCGAAACCCACCAGGTGCTGGTGCTCAACAAGCTGCGCAACCGCATCGCGGTGGAGGCCGATGGCCAGCTCAAGACCGGCCGCGACGTGGCCATCGCCGCGCTGCTGGGCGCCGAGGAGTTCGGCTTTGCCACCACCGCGCTGGTGAGCCTGGGCTGCATCATGATGCGGGTCTGTCATCTCGACACCTGCCCGGTGGGGGTGGCCACCCAGAACCCGGAACTGCGCAAGAAGTTCAGCGGCGATCCCCAGTACGTGGTCAACTTCATGCGCTTCATCGCCCAGGACCTGCGCGAACACATGGCCAGGCTGGGCTTCCGCACCCTCAACGAGATGGTGGGCCGGGTGGATAAGCTCGAACCCAAGAAGGCCATCGACCACTGGAAGGCCAGGGGCCTGGACTTCTCCAAGATCCTCTACCCGGCCCAGGGCGGTCCCGAGGTGGGGCGCTACTGCCAGGTGCCCCAGAACCACGGTCTGGAGAACGCTCTCGACAACCAGGTGCTCCTCGACCTGTGCGAGCCGGCCCTGGCCAAAGGCAAGAAGGTCAAGGCCACCCTGCCCATCCGCAACGTCAACCGCACGACGGGCACCATCCTGGGTAGCGAGATCACCCGCCGTTTCGGCCCGGACGGCCTGCCTGCCGACACCATCCATCTCCATTTCCAGGGCTCGGCAGGCCAGAGCTTCGGCGCCTTCATCCCCCCGGGCCTCACCCTGGAGTTGGAGGGCGATGCCAACGACTACTTCGGCAAGGGGCTCTCGGGGGGCCAGCTCATCCTCTACCCGCCCGAGGGTTCCACCTTTGAGCCGGAGGAGAACATCATCGTGGGCAACGTGGCCTTCTACGGGGCCACCAGCGGGGAGGCCTTCATCAGCGGCATGGCCGGCGAGCGCTTCTGCGTGCGCAACAGCGGGGTGCGCGCGGTGATCGAGGCGGTGGGTGACCACGGCTGCGAGTACATGACCGGTGGCCGGGTAGTGGTGCTGGGCAGGACCGGGCGCAACTTTGCCGCCGGCATGTCGGGGGGCGTCGCCTATGTGCTGGACGAGGCGGGCGACTTTGCCGGCCACTGCAATCAGGAGATGGTGGATCTGCTGCGGCTGGAGGATCAGGAGGAGATCGAGGAGGTGGAGGCCATGGTCCGGCGCCACGCCGAGTACACCGGCAGCAAGCTGGCCTGGAGGGTGCTGGCCCTGTGGGAGGAGATGGCGGCCAGATTCGTCAAGGTCATGCCCAGGGACTACCAGAAGATCCTCCAATCCCTCAAGCAGGTCCAGGCCCAGGGCCTGGAAGGGGAGGAGGCGATGATGGCCGCCTTCCGCGAGAGCGTCGGCGAACCGGCTTCAGTGCGTTGAAGAGAGGGGAGAGTATAGATGGGCAAACCAACCGGATTCATGGAGTACCAGCGCGAGTTGCCCAGGGACCGCGAGCCTCTGGAGCGGGTGGGCGACTGGCAGGAGTTCCACCTCCACCTGCCCGAGGAACGCTTACAGGATCAGGGGGCCCGTTGCATGGACTGCGGCATCCCCTTCTGTCACACCGGGGCGTTGATCAGCGGCATGGCCTCGGGCTGCCCGGTCAACAACCTGATCCCCGAGTGGAATGATCTGGTGTACAGGGGACTTTGGCGCGAGGCCCTGGAGCGGCTGCTCAAGACCAACAACTTTCCCGAGTTCACCGGGCGGGTGTGTCCGGCCCCCTGCGAGGGCTCCTGTGTGCTGGGGCTGAACGAGACACCGGTCACCATCAAGAACATCGAGTGCGCCATCATCGACAAGGCCTTCGATGAAGGGTGGATGACCCCGAGGCCCCCCGAGAAACGCACCGGCAAGAAGGTGGCGGTGGTGGGGTCTGGGCCCGCGGGCCTGGCCTGCGCCGACCAGCTCAACCGGGCCGGCCACTGGGTGACGGTCTTCGAGCGGGCCGACCGCATCGGCGGGCTGCTGATGTACGGGATCCCCAACATGAAGCTGGACAAGCAAAAGGTGGTGCAGCGGCGGGTGGATCTCATGGCTGCCGAAGGGGTGCGCTTCGTCACCGGCGTCGAGATCGGCAAGGATCTCCCCGCCGTCCAGCTGCGCGGGGAATTCGACGCCATCGTGCTGTGCTGCGGAGCGACCAAGCCCAACGACTTTTTTACCAAGACCGAGGGCCGGCAACTCAAGGGCATCCACATGGCGGTCCCCTTCCTGCACGCCAATACCAAGAGCCTGCTGGACGCTGGCCACTCGGACGGCGAGTACATCTCGGCCAAGGACAAGGACGTGATCGTCATCGGCGGCGGCGACACCGGGACTGACTGCGTGGGCACCTCCATGCGCCACGGCTGCAAGAGCCTCCTGCAGCTCGAGATCGTCCCGATGCCGTCCGTGGAGCGGGCCCCGGACAACCCGTGGCCGGAGTGGCCCAGGATCTACCGGCTCGACTACGGCCAGGAAGAGGCCAAGGCCCTGTGGGGCGACGACCCGCGCAAGTACGCGGTGCAGACGACCAAGTTCATCGGCGACGCACGGGGCCAGGTCAAGGCGATCGAGATGGTCCAGGTGGAGTGGGTCAAAGGCGACAATGGCCGGGCCATGCCGAAGAACATCGCCGGCAGCGAAAGGGTGGTCCCGGCCCAGCTCGTCCTCTTCGCGCTGGGTTTCAGCGGGCCGGAAGCGCTGGTCCTCGACCAGCTCGGCGTCGAGAAGGACGAGCGCTCCAATGCCAAGGCCCAGTACGGGAAGTTTTCCACCAACGTCGAGGGGGTGTTCGCCGCCGGGGACATGCGGCGCGGCCAGAGCCTGGTGGTGTGGGCCATCAACGAGGGGCGCGGCGCGGCGCGCGAGTGCGACCGCCACCTGATGGGGCAGACCCAGTTGCCCTGAGGCACAAGCAAGAGCAGCAGGATCAGATCAGGGGGCCCCCTGATTTTTTTGTGCCTCCGGCAGCAGGTAGAGGGCGACAGCCAGGGAGACCAGGGTGTAGCTCTCGCCGTAGCCGAAGAAGAGCTGCAGGGAGCCCAAGACGAACAGCAGGGCGAAGCAAGTTAACCGCTCCAGCCCTGATGGGCGTATCAGGGCGGCGATCCGC
>JACPJE010000196.1 GCA_016187725.1 Candidatus Latescibacterota bacterium | reverse complement strand
TGGACCTCGAGGTACGCCGCTTCTCCCACGCCCACGGTGGCCAGCCCCGAGGACTTCTGGGTCGTGGCCGGGAGCGCGTAGTCCTTGATTTCCTGAGGGCTCAGGGGCCGGGAGACGAGTTTGGCGTCCTTGGCCCAAACGCTCATCGGTGCGGCCAGCAGGGCCAGGACCAGGAAAAGTCCCAGGCACCTGTGGTCCGCTTCCCGTCTGCTTCTGTTCATGTGGTCCCTCCTTGTAGAAACGGCTCTCTGGCAGAAGTCGCCTCGCCAGGCGGGTGCAGAGAGCCGGACTTGCTGCTTGCCTTGCCGTCTGCATTGCTCATCTGGGGTCTATGAGTGTCCTGCCATACGCTGTTCCCCGCGGTGATGGGTGAATGGGGGGGAAGCAGAAGCAGCGCCGGAGAAGCCCTCCCTGAGACCAGTCCGGCCCGCTTTACTTCGCCTCGAATACGTCAACGGTTGCATGTGCTTTCCGACTTTTGTAAGGCCAGCGAGACCAGTCCGGATAGCAGCAGGGGGCCTGGCCCCGGTTGCGGGCCAGCCCCCTGCTGTGGTCATGCTGTGGCTCTTGCTGCTCAGGGCAGCAGCACCATCTTCCGGGTCTGGGAGAAGCTGCCCGTCTTCAGGGTGTAGAAGTACACGCCGCCGGTCAGGCGTTTGCCCTGGTCGTCGGCGCCGTTCCAGGTGACGGTGTACTCGCCCGGGCGGTGCTGGGCCGCCACCAGGCTGCGTATCTGTTGTCCCAGGGCGTTGTAGATCTCGAGCCGCACCTCAGCCGCGGTCGCCACCGAATAACGGATCTCGGTCTCGGGGTTGAAGGGGTTGGGGTAGTTCTGGCCCAGGGCAAAGGCCGCCGGCCGCGAGCCCGCCGCTTCGACCGCGGTGGGGACGTCTTCGCCGGTGAGGTCCTTGATCGAGGCGCGCAGGATGCCCACCGCGTACCTGGTGTTGTGGATGCCGTAGCTGCCGTCGTTGGTGACGTACGCGTAGTTGTAGGCGGCCTGCAGTTGCTGCGGGGTGGAGGTGCTGTCCACCGCCACCTGCTCCTTCCCCACCGGCGGCAGGGCCCTGGCCAGGAGGCTCAGCAGACCCTTGACCTCGGTCTGCACGCCCTCGACCTCGCCGTTGGCGTCGTAATCGGCGTTGGCGGCCTTGTCGAAGTTCTCCATGGGGCCGTGGCAATTGGCACAGACCGCGACGTTCTCCACGTCGTCGGCCAGGTTGTCGGGGGTGCCGTTGTCCCACTTCATCCGGTAGGAATGTTCGCCCACCTTGTTGCGGCCCGGTTCCCCGGCGGCCGGGGTGGGGCCCATGTGGCAGGTGACGCAGGCGTCCTCCGCCGCGTACAGATGGTTGGAGGAGGGGAGGTCCTGCCCGTAGGTGATGGCGTTCTTGCCGGCGATCATGTCGGCCTGGGGGTTGCCGTGCGGGCCGAAGCGGCTGGAGTATTTCTTGACGTATTCGACGGCGTTGCGGCGCGAGTGATGGCAGGTCATGCAGAGTTTGCCTTTGCCGCCCTCGCTGATCACCTCGCCGTTCTCGAGGGTCACGTCCTCCACCCGGCGCAACTGCCGCTCGTTTTTCACCGAATGCGGGTCGTGGCAGGCCTGGCAGGTGATGGGGGCGAACTCGGTGTCGGTGCCGAGGAAGGTGAGGCCCGGGGCCCCGGCCTTGATATATTCGACATACCCGCGGGCAGTGTGGCACTTGACGCAGGATTCGCGCCCGCTGCCGCTGGCGCTGGGGATGGCCAGGGCGTGCCGGGTGTCCTGCCACTGCGAGGTGATCAGGTGGTAGGGCTCGGAGCCGTGGCACTGGGCACAGACCCCGGCCTCAAAGCTGACGGCGGTCTTGGCCGCGTTGCCGAAGTGGGAACCGCCGGGGCCGTGGCAGTTCTCGCACTGGATGTTGGCCAACTGCTTCAGCTCAGTGGGGACGGCGGCCCAGTTGCCGGCCTTCATCGAGTCGGGGATGGTCCAGCTCTTGGCCGCCATGGCCTCGTCGAAGCCGCCGTCAGCGGCCTGGGTGTTCCAACCCACGGTGTGGCAGCGCAGGCAGGAGACCCGGTACTTGGCGCCGGTGATGCCGTCGATATCGCGGATGAACTTGGAGGCGTGGCCGGTCTGCAGCCAGCCGCTGACCACGTCGGGCTGCACGGTGCCGTTGTGACAGCCGGCGCACTGGCCCTTGGAGAGGTCGGGGGTGATGTAGCCGGGCACAGTGCCCACGCCCACATAGTTGGCGGCAGTGATCACCTGGGAGACCGGGGCGCTGGTCTCGCCCTGGTCGTCCTTGACCGTCAGGTTGACGGTGTAGTCGCCCACCTTGTCGGTGGTCAGGGTGTAGAGGTCGGCGGTGGGGCCGGCCGTCAAGGTGGCCGTCGAACCGCCGGGGATAGCGCCCAGGGCCCAGGTGGCGCCGGTGATCTTCCCACCCTCGGGGTCGGCGCCCCCGGCGCGCAAATAGACCTTGGTCCCCGCGCCCACCACCGACAGGCCGGTGGCCACGCTGGTGGTGTCGGGGCCGGGGAGCTTGAGGTCTTTCATCTTCTGCGGCCACATGGGCTCGAGGATGACCTTGGCCGTGGGTGCTTCCGCCCAGCTCAGCGCCGGGATGAGAAGCAGGGCCAGGATCAGGGTCCAGGGGTCCGCTGCTCTTAACAGTCTTTTCATCTCTCTATCCTCCTTATGACTCAGGGGCTAGCTGGTTGTAGCGCCTTCCCCTCAGCTGAGTCCTCAAACCTCACAGAATCCTCACAGCAAAAAGTGTGCTCACCCCTGAAGCCTCAGGGCAAAGCCGGGATCAGACGCGGCAGTTGCTCCCATCACCCAGACATTGAGACGCAGAGGTGGCAGAGTTGGGATGGGGTTGTCTCAGAGGGAGCCCTCTGCGGCGTGTTTTCCGCTCTGAATGGGCTGGTACAGGGGTTGCTTGGTTGCTTATCTACCATGATAATGGGGTGGAGGAATGCCCTCCGCCTGGCGCTTTGCACCCTTCTCCACAGGAGATCAGCGATGAAAAAGGTGGATTTCATCTGCGGGATCATCCCGGCGGTGATCACCCCGATGACCGAGGACGAGGAACTGGATGAGAAGGGCCTGGAAGCACTGATCGCCCACCTGATCGGGGCTGGGGTGGACGGGATCTTCACCGTGGGCACGGCCGGGGAGTTCTGGGCGTTCAGTGTCGAAGAGAAGCAGCGGATCTACGAGTGTTCCGTCGGGTGCGCCAAGGGTCAGGTGCCGGTGTACCTGGGCACCGGGGCCAACACCACCCGCGAGGCCGTGCGTCTGGCCGAGCTAGCCCAGGAGGCCGGGGCCGACTGCCTCTCGGTGCTGACCCCCAATTTCATCGCCCCCAGCGACGAGGAACTCTTCCGCCACTACCGGAGCATCGCCCGGGCCGTGGACCTGCCGGTGCTGCTTTACACCAATCCAGACCGCACCGGGGTCAAGATCTCCGCGGACCTGGCGGTGCGCCTGGCTGAGGAGGTGGAGAACATCGCCGGCATCAAGGACAGCTCCGGTGACCTGAGCCTGACCGCCGAGTACCTGCGCCGCACCCCGGACGACTTCCACGTGCTCATGGGGCGCGACACCCTGATCTACGCCGGCCTGGCCCAGGGGGCGGCCGGAGCCATCGCCGCCAGCGCCAACCTCGCCCCCGAATTGAGCGTGGGCATCTTTGAGAACTTCGTCTGGGGCGACATGAACAAGTCCCTGGACTTCCAGCAGCGCCTGGCGCCCCTGCGCCTGGCCTTCAGGCTGGGGACCTTCCCGGCCGTGCTCAAGGCAGGCGCCGAGTTGCTGGGCCTGCCGGCCGGGCCGCCGCGCTCGCCGGTGGGCAGACTCCCGGCGGCCCAGCGCCAGCAGCTGCGCGACATCCTGGTGCAGATGGGCAAGATCGAGGCGGGTCGCCGCGAGCCGGTGGTCGAATTCCACGACCCAGCTGCCGCGCCCCAGCCCCTCTGAAGGAGAAAGGATCATGGACGTGTACCGATTCAGGCAGCACCGGCGCGACCTGGCCGAGATAGGCCGCATGTACCTGCTGATCATCGGGCTCTTCCTGCTGGGGTTGCTGGCGCGGGTGATGTTCCAGGCCACGGGCAACCCCTGGGCACCGACCGCCGTGCAGGACAGCCGGCCCTCGCTGCGCTAGGGCAGATGAAACAGTACCCGAGGAGGTAGAGCCATGAGCAAGTTCAGAGGATGGAAGATGCTGGCTTTGGCCGGAGCGATGCTGGCGGGGCTGGATCTGAGCACAGTACAGCAGAGCGCCGGCAGGCGGGCCCAGGTCCTGCCCGCGCAGAACAACGTGCCGGCGGAGGCCACCGTGGCCATCGCCTGTTCGGCCTGCAGCCAGCTGGCGCAGCCGGCCCCCAGGGACGCCACCCTCAGCTATGGGCAGGTGGACGCCATCGTCAAACAGGCCCTGCGCCTCGATGACTCGGAGCGCAGCCTGGCCCGGGTGGTGGGGCCGGGGGACTGGGTGGCCATCAAGGTGAACATCGTCACCATGCCCCTGGTGGTGAAGAACCGCAAGCTGACTTCCTTCTGGGACCAGGGCGTGGCGCACTGGGGCCAGGCCACGGACCTGCGCGTGGTCAAAAGCCTCATCGACTACCTGGTCAACGAGGAGAAGGACGCCCGGCGCATCACCATCGTCGAGGGCGGCGCCGAGTGGTCCAGGGTGGGGGAGGCGGGGGCGGCCACCGGCCAGACCGAGGACGGCTGGACCATCCACTGGGCCGCCTTCGACAGCCTCTCCTACACCGACATCGCCTCCCAGTACAACGGGGTGAACGGCATCGAGGTGGATATCGTCGATCTCAACTACGATGACTGGGTGGGCACCGGGGGGGTGCGCGCCGGCGAGCCGCTGCCAGTGCCCGATCCCAACCAGACCGGCATCACCTGGTACCAGCGTCCCGAGGGGTACTATGTCTCCAAGACCCTGCTCTCGGTGGACAAGCTGGTCAACGTGGCCGCCATGAAGACCCACGACATCCCCGGGATCACCCTGCTCCACAAGCAGTACGTGGGCACCTTCATGCAGCGGGCCTACGGTGAGCGCAGCAACTCCAAGATGGGGCTGCACGCGTACGGCAACGAAAACGTGCTGCGCGGGGTGGTGGACCTCTTCTCCTACCGGCCCACCGACTACGGTATCCTCGAATCCTTCTGGGGCACCGAGGGCCGGGGCCCGCAGTGGGGCAAGAACGTGCAGCACAACGTGGTCATCGCCGGGGGCGACCCGGTGGCGGTGGACGCGGTGGGCGCGGTGGCCATGGGCTACAATCCGGCTGACCTGGAGTTCCTGCACCTGTCGGCGGCCAAGGGTTTTGGCACCTTCGACTTGGATCATATCCGCGTCGCCGGCGATCCGCTGCCCGAGGTGGCGCGCGACTTCGAGAAACCGCCCTCGGCCGCTTTCTGGGGCTGGGGCAACCGGGAATGGCTGGTCAACGGCCCCCACCCGGGGGGGGTCGGGCTGGACCAGGCCGGCCTGAGCCCGGCAGAGGGCCAGTTGAGCGGCGGGATCACCTGGAAGCGCTGGACCGGGGCCGGGCGGCGGGTGCTGCTGCCCCAGGATTACGTGGACGCCCAGAGCGCCACCTACACCTTTGCCTACATCGATTCGAGAGAGGCCCAGGAGGGCTTCCTGTACCTGGGGGCCGGCGAGGAGGTGGCGGTGTGGCTCAACGGCGAAGAGGTGCTGGCCCGCCAGCAGGTGGGCCAGCAGCCGGATGCGGCCCAGATCCCCGTCGCCCTGCACCAGGGCCTCAACCCGGTGCTGGTGGAGGTGTGGAACACCCTGGGCGACGCCGGGCTGAGCCTGGTGGCCGGCGACCGGGACGGGGACACCCTGCCGGGTATCCGCTATGTGCTGGACACCCCGGCCACGGCGGTAGAGGAGGAGGCGGGGGCAGCGCCGGAGCGCTTTGAACTGGGGAACAATTACCCCAACCCCTTCAACCCGACCACCACTATCCCTTATGATCTCCCCCGGGCCGGGCGGGCCGAACTGGCCATCTATGACGCGCGCGGGGCGCGGGTGCGCACCCTGGTGGACCGCTCCCTGCCCGGGGGGCCTCACCAGAGCAGCTGGGACGGCTGCGACGGCCAGGGCCTGCCGGTGGCCAGCGGGGTCTACTTCTACCGCCTGGCCATTCCGGGCGCCCAGCGGGTGGGCCGGATGCTGCTGGTGCGCTGAGGCAGAGGACAAGGGACAAACAGAGGGCAGCAGATAAGAAGGAGGCTTTCATGGCAGAGATCCATCGCTACCGCACCATCCTGCTCTTCGGAGCCCCCGGCTCGGGCAAGGGCACCCAGGGCAAGATCCTGGGGCAGGTCCCCGGCTTTTTCCACCTCTCCTGCGGGGAGGTGTTCCGCGGCCTCAATCCGGCCAGCGAGCTGGGCAAGACCTTCCTCCAGTACTCCAGCCAGGGCAGGCTGGTCCCCGACCACTACACCGTGCAGCTGTGGTGCGAGCACATCCACCGCCTGGTCCATGCCCACCACTTTCACCCCGAAGAGACCATCCTGCTTTTGGACGGCATCCCGCGCAACCGCCACCAGGCCGAGATGATGGAGCAGTACATCGAGGTGCTGATGGTGTTGTACCTGGAGGCGGCCGACGAGGAGCAGATGGTCGCCCGCCTGCGCCGCCGCGCCCTGCACGAGAACCGCCTCGACGACGCCAACGAGGAGGTCATCCGCCGGCGCTTCCGCGAGTACGAGGCCGAAAGCGCCCCGGTGCTCGAATTCTACTCCCCGGAACTGATCCGCAAGGTGGACGCCTGCGCCGTCCCCCTGCAGGTGTTGCACGACGCCATCGAAGCGATCGAGGAAGGCGTCCTGGAGGCCGCCCCGCGACCCTCCGGCCGATGAACTCCCCTTGCCGGCCACCTTGACGCACGGGGGCGCTTACCCTATCTCTTAATGAGACAGACAAGTAGGCACAAAATGCCCTTGCGCCGCGGGCGAAGATACTGGAGGCCGGCTGATGAAGGTCCTGCTTCTGTACCCCGAGTTCCCCGACACCTTCTGGAGCTTCAAGCACGCCCTGCGCTTCATCCGCAAAAAGGCCACCCTGCCGCCCCTGGGCCTGCTGACGGTGGCGGCCATGTTGCCGCCCTCGTGGGAGAAGCGGCTGGTGGATCTCAACGTGGGGGAGTTGCAGGAGGCGGACCTGGAGTGGGCCGACTGCGCCTTGATCAGCGCCATGGTGGTGCAGCGCGAATCGGCGCGCAGCCTGATCGCCCGCTGCAAGGGGGCCGGCCTGCGGGTGATCGCCGGGGGCCCCCTCTTCACCGGTGAGCACGAGCAGTTCCCCGAGGTGGACCACCTGGTGCTCAACGAGGCCGAACACACCCTGCCCCCCTTCCTGGCCGACTGGGAGGCCGGGCGGGCCAGGCGGGTCTACGCCAGCGCGGAGTACGCCGACCTCGAACAAAGCCCGGTGCCCCTGTGGGAACTGGTCGACATGAGGCGCTACGCCTCGATGGCCCTCCAGTATTCGCGGGGCTGCCCGTACGACTGCGACTTCTGCAACGTGACCACCCTGCTGGGCCACCGGCCCCGCATCAAGACCCCCGCGCAGGTCACCGCCGAACTCGACCGGCTCTATGCGCTGGGCTGGCGCAAGAAGGTCTTCTTTGTGGACGACAACCTGATCGGCAACAAGAAGGCGCTCAAGACCCAACTGCTGCCCGCGCTCGTGGAATGGCAGCGCGGCAAGCAGCACCTGGCCTTCTACACCGAGGCTTCGCTCAACCTGGCCGACGACGAGGAGCTGATGCAGCTGATGGCCCAGGCCGGCTTCGACATGGTCTTCATCGGCATCGAGACCCCAGACGAACTCGGTCTGGCCGAATGCAACAAGAAACAGAACACCGGGCGGGATCTGGTGGAGACCATCAAGCGCATCCACCGCGCCGGGCTGCAGGTGCAGGCCGGCTTCATCGTCGGTTTCGACAGCGACACCCTCTCCATCTTTCAGCGCCAGATCGAATTCATCCAGAAGAGCGGCATCGTCACCGCCATGGTGGGCCTTTTGCAGGCCCCGCCGGGCACCCGGCTCTATGAGCGGCTCAAGCTGGAAGGGCGCCTGCTGGGCCAGATGTCGGGGGACAACGCCGACGGCAGCACCAACATCGTTCCCGCCATGAACATCGAGGTGCTGCGCGAGGGGTACCGGAAGATCATGAGCCACATCTATTCCCCCGAGCACCACTACCAGCGCATCCGCACCTTCCTGCGCGAGTTCCGGCCCCTCAGAGCGGGGGTGCCCCTGGAGCGCGAGCATTTCATGGCCTTCTGGCGCGCCCTCTACCACCTGGGCCTGCGCTGCCGGGGCCGCTTCCACTACTGGAGGCTGTTGCTGTGGACCTTCTGCCATCGCCCCCGGCAGCTGCCCCTGGCCGTGACCCTTTCCATCTACGGCTACCACTTCCGCCGCGTCTCCCAAACCCATATCAGCTGAGCGCGCGCTTCCGCCGCCTCTCCCCAACCCATATCAGCTGAGAGCCTGGTCATGGATCTTTCCCGGAGAAGCTCCGGGCTCGGGCTGCGGATGCCTGCCAACCTCAAGAGGGCCATGGCCGAGTCCCTGTTGCCCTTGGAAGACCGACCGCGCACCTGGTACCTGTACGGCCTGCTGCTGTGCCTGATCGGGGCGTTGATCTTTGGAAACCTCTACACCCACCTGCTGGACACCCACGACGCCGAGACCTTCCAGGACCACCTGCGCATCCAGCAGGACTGGCACTACTTCTTTTCCCCGGACAAGGCCCAGGCCTCGGGCCGGCCTTTCGCCGAGGCGGTCAAGTACCTGGCCTTCCTGGCCTGGGGCAACCATCCGGGTGTCTTCCACCTGCTGGTGGTCGCCGCCCACGTCCTGGCCAGCCTGCTGTGGGCCTGGGCGTGCCGGCGCCTGGGACTGAACCTGGGACTGAGCTTGCTGACCGGCCTGCTCTTCCTGGTCAATGTCACCCACTTCCAGGTGGTCCACCACATCTCGGCGCTGGACTATCCCCTGGCGCTGTGCTGGATGCTGGTGAGCCTGGGCTGCTATGCGCACGCCTGCCGCTCCGGGTCTGCCTGGTGGTGGGCCGGCTTTGGCGGGGGGATGGTGCTGGGGCTGATGACCCACTTATCCAGTGGGGTGGTGGTGCTCTTCTGCCTGTACTGGTCGCGGCGGGAGGGAGAGGGCCTAGGGCAGGTGGGGCGCAGACTGCTGGGGCTGGGGCTGGGGCTGGTGCCGGTGCTGCTGCTCCTGCTGCACCTGACCTCCTCCCAGACCAGCACCTGGCGCTCCCTCGAACTCTACCGCGCCCAGGATCTGGCCACCCTGCTGGTCGGGATGGTGCGGGTGCTGCTGTGGTTCGTCAGCCGGCTGTGGACCACCGCCCACTGGCTGCCCCTGCCGGTTTACCGTCAGGAATCCTGGGAACTGTACGCAGGGGGGGCGGCGCTCTGCGGCCTGGGATGGCTGCTGTGGCGGCGCCACTGGCCCCTCGCGCTGGGGGCGGCGTGGATGCTGTGCGCCCTGCTGCCTTTTCTGCTGCTGACCGAAACCACCATCCGCGACCTGCCCGCCGGGCCTTCGCGCTACCTGTACCTGGCCAGTGCCGGCTCCTCGCTGGTCTGGGCCTGGGGGCTGCAGGAGGCGGGGCAGTTGAGACGCTGGGGCCGGCCTCTGTTCCTGGCGGGCCTGGCAGTGCTGCTGGTCTCCAGCTACGTGAGCCTGCAGCGCACCGAGGCGATCTCCCTCTACACCTCGGGCCGCAATTACCTGGCCCACGGCCAGACCGAAGAGGGGGCTGCCCAGCTGCGGCGCGCCCTGCGCTGCGCCCCGGAAGAGATCCCCCTGGAGGAGGTCTACTTCCGCCTGGCCAGCGTCCTGCCCTATATGGGTGAGGACCCCACCTCCCTGCTCCAGGGGGCCCTGGCTGAGTTCCCCGACAGCTTTTTGCTCAACACCGCGATGGCAGTGATCAGCACTGAGAGCCTGGACGCCGAAACCCGGAATTACAGCCAAGGCGTGCTGGAGCAGCTGCACCGGCAAGCCGAACAGAAAGGCCAGGGGCAGATCTTCGCCATCAATGTCTCGGCCATCTACAACAACCTGGGCAATGGCTACCTCCGCAAAGGCGAGGTCCTGGGGGCCATCCAGGCTTTCCAGCGCGCCCTGGCCTTCAAGCCGGACAAGGCACCGGCGATCCTGGGGCTGGGGCAGGCCTACACCCTGCGGGGCCTCCAGCTGGGAGAAGAGGGGCAGGTCGAACAGGCGGCCCAGGCCTATGACCAGGCCCTGGCACTCAATCCCGCCGATGCCATTGCCCTGGTCAACCTGGGCTGGCTGCACTACAGCGCCGGCCGCTGGGACGAGGCCATCGTCCACTACCAGGCGGCCTTGGCTAGTGGTCCCAACGCCCACGCCCAGTTCAACCTGGGGCTGGCCTATCTGGCCAGGGGGGATGCGGAAGCCGCCCGGTCAGCCTATGCCCAGGCCATCGCCCGGTTCGGGGCCGCGGCAGGCGAGCAGATCGGGGCGGCCAGGGATCTGCAGGCCCTGATCTCCAGGGGGGACACGGTGGGGACAGCCCGCCAGATCCTGGGCACCTACTGGCCGGCCAGGTAGACCAAGGAACCCATATTTTGGTCAAAGGGGCATGTCCGAACTGATCCACAAGCTCAAGTCACTCCCGGTGATCTGGGGGGCCATCCTGCTTTTGGCCCTGTGGCTGCGCTGGCCCTTCCCCGAATTCCCCTGGCAGCACGTCGACGAGCAGGCCTTTGTCGTTTATCCGCTGGGATTTTGGAGCGGCGACCTCAACCCGCACTTCTTCAACTACCCCACCTTCCACCTCTACCTGGTCGCGCTCCTCTACTACCTCCACTACCTCCTGTCCAGCTCCGAGTCGCTGCTCTCCTTTGTGGCCTACCGCTATTTCGTCGATGGCCACGGCCTGATCGCCCTGGCCCGCGGCCTGAACACCCTGATGGCCGTGGGCACCGTGGCCGCGGTCATGTGCCTGGGCCGCCGGCTCTACGGGACCAAGGGGGCCTGCCTGGCCGGGCTGATCATGGCGCTGATGCCGCTGCACGTGCGTTTCTCCCACCTGGCGATCACCGACGTGCCCGCGGTCTTCTGGGAGAGTCTGGCCCTGCTGTGGGCAGTGCGCATCGCGCAGGAAGGCCGGCGCGCCGATTACCTGCTGGCCGGGGTCTTCGCGGGTCTGGCCGGCGCCACCAAGTACCCCGCCGCCCTGGTGATCCTCCCCGTGCTGGGAATGGCCTGGTGGCGCTCCCCGGATGCCAGAAAAACCGGCTTGCTGGTGACCGCCGCCGCTGCCCTGGCGAGCTTTGCCCTGGCCACGCCTTATGTCTGGCTGGACTATGTCCATTGCTGGGCGGATCTGTCCGGTATGGGGCAGGAACACCTGCTGGCCGGGGGCCACCGCGGCAGCGACCCGCCCTGGCTCCACCTGTTCCGCCACAACCTGCGCTACGGGCTGGGCCTGGCCGGCCTGCTGACCCTGGCCCTGGCCCTGGCCTGGAGGCCGCGCGCCTGGCGCCCCGAGGAGCGCCTCCTGGCGGCGGCGCTGGTGGTCTTTGGCGCCCTCCTGGTGGCCGCCCAGTCCACCTTCATGCGCTATACCCTGCCCCTGGCACCGCCGGCCGCGGTGCTCATGGTGCGCCCGCTGCTGGGCTTGAGCCGCGGCCGCCTGGGCCTGGCCGGCTGGCTGGCGGTCCTGCTGGTGGAGCCGGCCTACGCCTCGCTGCAGACCCGCCTGCTGCTGGGCGGACCAGACACCCGCGGCCAGCTCCTCCTCTGGCTGCGGCAGCAGCCCGAAGGGTCGCGCCTCATCCAGGGGCCCGGCTCGGCGGGGAATTTGACGCCGCTTTCCCCAGACTTCGTCTACAACCGCCAGGCGAAATTCATGCAGAGTTTCGGCCAGGATGATCTGCCCCTGGTCTACGACCTGCTCAGCCGCCGCGATGACCTGCCGCCCCTTTATCTGGTGGACGAACTGAAGGAGATTGCGAACCTGGTGGCAGCACCAACCGACCAGGTGGCCGGCAATGCGACCCTGTTGTGGTGCGTCCATTCGCTGTGCGCTTCGGGCAAGGGCGGGGAGGGGCTGGAGGCGGTGGCGGCGCAGATCCAATGGCAGGAGGAGTTCTCCCCCGGGGCCGTGGAGGAGGCGATCTTCGACCAGGCCGACTGGTACTTCCTGCCCATCGGCGGCTGGAGTGCCCTTGCAGCAACCGGGCCGGCCATCCGCGTGGGGAAGGTTCCCCTGCGCCTGAGCGAGGCCGCGCCCACTGCCCGCGGATTTTTCCACTTCCTGCACCAGGTGATGCTGGCCAGGCAGGCCGCCACCCAGCAGGACTGGCGCCAGGTCAGGCGCCTCTACCGGGAAGTCATGGAGTCTCCCTATCACTTTGAAGATCTGCTCACCTTCTCCCTGCTCTACGACCTGTACATGCACCTGGGCATGGCCTGCAGGGACGTGGGCGCCCACGAGGAGGCCATCCGCTGCTGGCTCGAGGCGGCCCGGGTCAACCCCGCGTTGGCAGAACCCTACCACCACCTCGGCATCACCTACAATGAAACGGGGCAGTACGCCAGAGCCGAGCAGTACTATCAGCAGGCCGTGGCTCTCGCACCAGACGATCCGGTACTGCTCTTCAATCTGGGGGTGAACTACACCAAGACGAAGCAGTACCCGGAGGCCATCGCGGCTTTTGAGCGGTGCGCGGCGCTCAGTGAGGACCCCGACGCGTACGTCAATCTGGGCGTCATCTACAAGCAGACCGGCCAGGCCGAGAAGACCAGGTTCTGTTTTGCCAAAGCCCTCGAACTGGCCCCCGACCACCCCCAGGCGGCAGCGATGAGGAGAGAAGTGCAGCAATCTCCCTGAGCAGGTGCAGAGGTTCGAGGGTAGAGTTACTAAAAAGAAGGCCGGAGGGCAACTCCCGGATTTTGCGTTTCAGGGGTACTTGCCGCGGATGCGGGTGGCTTCGGCCACCCGCGAGACGGCCAGCGTGTACGCGGCCAGGCGCATGGGCACCTTTTCGCGCAGGGATACCTTGAGCACGTCGGCAAAGGCCTGGCGCATGAGCCTTTCCAGGCGCTCGTTCACCTCCTCCTCGGTCCAGAAATATTCCATCAGTCCCTGGACCCACTCGAAGTAGGAGACCGTCACCCCCCCCGCGTTGGCCAGGATGTCGGGCAGCAGGAAGATGCCCCCTTCGGCCAGGATGCGGTCGGCCGCCGGGGTGGTGGGGCCGTTGGCCCCCTCGACCACCATCCGGGCGCGGACCCGGCCGGCATTGGCCTGGGTGAGCTGGTGGCCCAGGGCGGCGGGGATGAGCACCTCGCAGTCCAACTCCAGCAGCTCGGCGTTGGTCAGCACCTCGGTCCCGGCGAAGCCTGCCACCCGCCCGGCTTCCTGGTCGTGCCGGATCAGGGCTTCGACGTCCAGCCCCTGCGGGCGGTACACCCCGCCCCACTCGTCGCTCACTGCCACCACCCGGGCCCCGGCCTGCTGGGCCAGCCGGGCGGTGGCCCGGCCCACGTTGCCGAAGCCCTGCACCGCCACCCGTGTCCCCGCAATGGGGATGCCCAGGTGGCCGAGGGCCTCGCGCATGGTGCACACGCAGCCCCGGCCGGTGGCCTCCTCGCGGCCCCGGGAGCCGCCCACCGAGACCGGCTTGCCGGTAACCACGCTGGGCACCGAATGGCCCACGTTCATGCTGTAGGTGTCGAGGATCCAGGCCATGGTCTGGGCGTTGGTGTTGAGATCCGGGGCCGGGATGTCCTTGTCGGGCCCCAGGATGATCATCAGCTCCGAGGTCAGCCGGCGGGTCATGCGCTCCACCTCCCGCAAGCTCATCTGCTTGGGGTTGCAGATCACCCCGCCCTTGGCCCCGCCGAAGGGGATGTCCATCAGCGCGCACTTCCAGGTCATCCACATGGCCAGGGCGCTCACCTCGTCCAGACTCACACCAGGGTGGTAGCGGATGCCGCCCTTGGCCGGGCCGCGCGCCAGGTTGTGGTGCACCCGGTACCCGGTGAAGACCCGCAGGCTGCCGTCGTCCATGGCAGTGGGCACGGCGACGGTGAGGGTCCGCTTGCAGTGTTTCAGGCGCTCGTGCACATCCGCCTCCAGGTGGATGCGCTCGGCCACCTGGTCCAGCTGTTCGCGGGCCATGGCCAGGGGGTTGAGGTCCTCGTCCATCAGAAGCTGCCTTGTATGGCCCATTTCCTCGTCAAGCCTTCTCCAGACGCACGGCGCAGACTTTGTACTCCGGGATCTTGGCGATGGGATCCATGGCCCGGCTGGTGAGCAGGTTGGCTGCGGCCTCCTTGAAGTGGAAGGTCATGAAGACGGTTCCGGCTGGCGATCTGTCGGACACCTCGGCCCGGGCGACGATGCTGCCGCGGCGGGAGGTCACCCTGGCGAAGGCGCCGTTTTCAATGCCCAACCCTTCGGCGTCGAGACCGTTGATCTCCACGGTGCCTTCGGGGCAGAGCGCGTTGAGCCCCGCGATTCTGCGGGTCATGGCCGTGTGGTAGTGGTAGAGCGCCCGGCCGGTGGTCAGCACCAGGGGGTACTCGGCATCGGGCTGCTCCTGCGGCGGCCTCAGCTCCACCGGGTGGAACTTCCCCAGACCGCGGGTGAAGCGGTCGCGGTGCAGGAACTTCGTCCCCGGATGGCTGCGATCCGGGCAGGGCCACTGCAACCCGTCGCCGTCCAGGCGCTCGTAGTGCATCCCCCCGTGGCTGGGGGTGAGCGCGGCGATCTCCTCCATGATCCGGGCCGGTGAATCGTAGGTGAGCGGGTACCCCAGCCGGGTGGCCAGGTCGCAGATGATCCGCCAGTCCTCCCTGGCCTCCCCGGCCGGATCGAGCGCCCGGTTCAGCCGCTGCACCCGGCGCTCGGTGTTGGTCACGGTGCCGTCCTTTTCGGCAAAGCACGCTGCCGGCAGCACCACGTCGGCCAGTTCGGCCGTGTCGGTGAGGAAGATGTCCTGGACCACCAGGAAGTCGAGGTGCTCCAGCGCCTCCCGGACGTGGTTGGTGTCCGGGTCGGTCATCATGGGGTCTTCACCCATGATGAACATGCCCCGCACAGTACCCTCGGCAGCGCCGTCGAGCATCTCCAATAAGGTCAGGCCCTTCTTCTCCGGCAGCGAGATCCCCCAGGCGTCGGAGAACTTCCTGCGCACCTGGGGGTCGGCGACGGGCTGGTACCCGGGGAACACATTGGGCAGCGCCCCCATGTCGCAGGCCCCCTGCACGTTGTTCTGGCCCCGGAGCGGATTCACCCCACAGTGCTCCTTGCCGAGGTTGCCGGTCAGCAGCGCCAAGTTCGCCAGGGAGAACACGTTCTCCGTGCCCTGGGTGTGCTGGGTGATCCCCAGGCAGTAGATGATGCTCGCCTTTTCCGCGGTGGCGTAGAGCCGGGCGGCCTCGATGAGGTCTGCCCGCGGCACGCCGGTGATCCCTTCGACGAACTCAGGGGTGTATTTCGCCAGGACCGGCTCGAGTTCGGCAAAGCCCTCGGTGCGCTGGGCGATGAATTCGCGGTCGTGCAGGTGCTCGCGGAGGATGACGTGCATCAGCCCGTTGATCAGCGCCACGTCCGTGCCGCAGGCGTGCCGCAGGTGCAGGTGCGCAAATTCGGTCAGTTTGATCCGGCGCGGATCCGCCACGATCAGCTTGGCGCCGTGCCTGCGGACCGCCCGTTTGATGTACAGGCTCAGGACCGGGTGGGCTTCGGTGGTGTTGGAGCCGATGACCAAGAGCACGTCGGCGCCCTCGATCTCGCCGATGGAGTTGGTCATGGCGCCGCTGCCGAGGGAGGTGGCCAGACCGGCCACCGTGGCCGAGTGTCAGAGACGCGCGCAGTGATCGATGTTGTTGGTGCTCAGCGCCGCCCGCGTCAGCTTCTGCAGCAGGTAGTTCTCCTCGTTGCTGCACCGGGCCGAACTCAGCACCCCCAGGGCATCCGGCCCATGCGCCGCCCTGATGCCGCCCAGGCGCTCGGCCACCGTGGTCAGGGCCTCGTCCCAGGTGGCCGGCTCGAACCTGCCCTTCCTGCGGATGAGGGGGTGCTGCAGCCGGTCGGGGCTGTGGATGAACTCCCACCCGAAGCGCCCCTTGACGCAGAGGCTCCCGCGGTTGACCGGGTTGTCGCGATCCCCGCGCACCCCGACGACCTGGTTGCCGCGCAATCCCAGATGGATCCCGCAGCCGACTCCGCAATAGGGGCAGATGGTCTTCACCTCCCGGGCCGGCGGCAGAGACCGCTTGGGCGCCAGGGCGCCCACCGGGCAGCGGGCCACGCACTCCCCGCAGGATACGCATCGAGAATCGATGATGGGCTTGTCAGCAAAGGTGCTGATGGCCGAGTTGAAGCCGCGAAAGGCGAAGTCGATGGCGCCGATCCCCTGGAGTTCGTCACAGGTGCGCACGCAGATGCCGCAGAGCACGCATTTGTTGTGGTCGAGGTCGAAGAAGGGATTGGACTTGTCGATGGGACGGTCCGGCGCGGTCCGCCTCAGGCGTTTCATGCGCTCCGCGTCGACCCCGATGTAGGCCGTGGCGCGCTGCAATTCGCAGCGGGTGTTCCGGGCGCAGCCGAGGCAGTCGGGGGGATGATTGACGAGGAGCAGTTCCAGGGCCACGCGCCGCGCCTGATCGGATTGGGGATGTTCGGTGCTGACCACCAGCCCTGGCTCGACCGGGGTCCGGCAGGAGATGGCCAGCCCCTTGCCCTCGACGTGGACCATACACAGCCGGCACACGCCGGCCGGGTCCAGGTCCGGGTGGTGGCACAGGTGCGGGATGTAGATGCCGTGCTGGAGGGCGGCCTCCAGCACGGTTGTGCCCGCTGGCGCCGAGAGTTCCCGGCCGTCGATGCTGAACGCGACTTCGTTCATCGCTGTCACCTCTGGTGAAGGTTAGGCGGTGGCAAACACTTCTCTGCCGGTGAGGCGCTCCACGGCGCGGATCCTGGGCGGACACGCCTCGAAGCACATGCCGCAGTGGATGCACTGCGACTGGTCGATGAGATGGACCTTCTTCATCTCCCCCTCGATGGCCTGCTTGGGACAGGCCTTGGCACAGAGCCGGCAGCCCACGCATTGCTCGGGGATGATCCGGAAGTAGATGAACTCCCGGCACATCTTGGCAGGGCACCGCTCCTCGGCGATATGCGCCTCGTACTCCGGGCGGAAGTAGCGGAGGGTGGTCAGCACCGGATTGGGCGCCGTCTGCCCCAGGCCGCAGAGCGAACCGGCCTTCACCCCCTGCCCGAGGTAGACGAGCAGATCGAGGTCTTCCGGCTGGCCTTGCTTGCTGGTGATATCCCTGAGGATGTCGAGCATCTGCCTGGTGCCGAGCCGGCAGGGGCCGCACTTGCCACAAGATTCCTTCTGGGTGAAGTCGAGGAAATAGCGGGCCACGTCCACCATGCAGGTGTCCTCGTCCATCACCACCATGCCGCCAGACCCCATGATGCTGCCGACGGCCTTGAGGGAATCGTAGTCCACTGGCATGTCCAGCAACTCGGCCGGGATGCAGCCCCCCGAAGGCCCGCCGGTCTGCACCGCCTTGAATTCCTTGTCGTCGAGAATCCCGCCGCCGATGCCGAAGATGATCTCCCGCAGCGTGATGCCCAGCGGCACTTCGACGAGCCCCGTGCGCTTCACCTTGCCCACCAGGGAAAAGGTCTTGGTGCCCTTGCTCGTCTCGGTTCCGCACTGGGCAAACCACTCCGCCCCGTGCTGCATGATGAGGGCGACCGAAGCCAGGGTCTCCACGTTGTTGATGACCGTGGGTTTGCCCCACAGGCCCGAGACCGCGGGGAAGGGGGGGCGGGGGCGGGGCATGCCGCGTTCGCCCTCGATGGAGGCGATGAGCGCGGTCTCTTCTCCGCACACAAAGGCCCCGGCCCCTTCCTTGACCTTGATATGAAAGGAGAACCCCGAGCCGAGGATATCGGCGCCCAGTAACCCGCAGGCCTCTGCCTGGCCCAGGGCGATCCCCAGCCGCTCCAGGGCGAGGGGGTATTCGGCCCGGCAGTAGATATAGGCTTCCCCGGCGCCCAGGGCGTAGCCGGCGATGAGCATCCCTTCGATGAGCGAGTGGGGGTCGCCCTCGATGAGGGAGCGGTTCATGAAGGCGCCGGGATCTCCCTCGTCCGCGTTGCAGATCAGGTACTTCGCGTCCCCCGGGGCCGCGCGGCAGAACTGCCATTTGCGCCAGGTGGGGAAGCCAGCGCCACCCCGGCCGCGCAGGCCCGCCCGCTTGAGCGCGTCGATGATCTGTTCGGGGGAGGTGGCGAGGGCCTTTTCCAGGCCGGTGTACCCGCCGCGGGCGAGGTAGTGGTCGAGGTTCTCGGGATCGATGATCCCGCAGTTCCGCAGCACCCTTCTGACCTGCGGCTTGAGCACCGGCGTTTCATAGAGCTGGGGGATGCCCGGGATGCGCCCCTCGCCGAGGGTGCCCAGGGCATAGGCGGGGAGCGGATCACCGCCGATGAGGTATTTTTTGACGAGTTGGGCGGCGCTCTTGGGGGTGAGGTCCCCGTAGCAGATGCCCGGCAGCCCGGGTTTGGCGACGCAGACGAGGGGTTCGGCATAACACAACCCTAGGCAGCCCACTTCGACGATGTCGCATTCCAGACCGCGATCCGCCGTCTCGCGCTGCAGCGCCTTCAGCACCTCCAGCGAGCCGGCGGAACGGCCGCAGGTGGCCGTGCCCACCAGCACCACCGGCTGCTGTCTGTGCTGCAGGGCCGCCCACGCTGTCTGGGCCCGCAGCCTGAGATCACCCAGGGCCATCTTTATGGGTCCTTCCCGTAGAGTTGTTCGACCTTCTTGGGCGTGAGCCTGGCCTGGACATCGCGGTTGATCATGATACAGGGGGACAAGCTGCAGGCGCCGATACAGGCGACGGTCTCCAGGGAATATTCCAGGTCAGGGGTGGTTTCCCCCTCTCTGATCCCCAGGTGTTTCTCCACCTCCTCCAGGATGCGCTGGGCCCCCTTGACGTGGCAAGCCGTGCCGCGGCATACCATCACCCGATTCCTGCCCATGGGGGCGAAGCGGAACTGGGCATAGAAGGTCGCCACCCCGTAGACCCGGCTTTCCGGCAGCCTGGTGAAGCGCGCGATCTCGAGCATCTCCGGCTCGGGGAGGTAGCCGTAAGCTCCCTGCACTTTTTGTAAGATAGGGATGAGTTCATCCCTTTTGCCCTGGTAGGCCGACAGGATCGCACTCAGGCGTTCTTCCACGTTGCCATTCCTCCCGCGAATGGTTGTTGCCGGTCGCCCCTGCCCCGAAGGTCGGCTCCTTCAGGATTCCGACCGCTCTTCTTCAGCCAGCCGGCCGTCCGGGCCGATGACCCGCCGCCACAGCGGGATGGGCAGCCCGGCGATGGCCACGGCTTCCTGGGCCATCTGCCAGTGCCAGCTGCAGCAGGGCGCCTCCATGTGGACCACGGTCAGGCTGCGCGGAACAGCAATCTGCAGAATGTCGATCAAGCGCTTCCGGGCGAACTGGTGGTCGTCGGATCTGGGGCAGCCGATGAGCAGCGCGCTCCTGGCTCTCAGCTCCCGGCGCAGATCGGGCCAGACAAACCCCGTGCAGTCGGCGGCCAGGATCAGGTCCGCGCCGCGCAGGAAGGGCGCGCCCGGCGGCACCAGCTTCAGCTTGATCGGCCAGTGGCGCAGCGCCGGCCTCGCCGACGGCCCCTCCTGAATCACCTCGGCGACCGCAAATTCCTGCACCCGCATCGACGGATAGTCGGGGGATTCCTCCAGTTGCCCTTCACCCCGCGACCACAGCTCCGCCAGATGATTGCACACGGCCTCCTCGTCGAAGGGAGGGGCCTCGCGCTCCTCGGTGGTGATCGCCCCTTCCGGGCAGATGCCGGTACAGGCGCCGAGTCCGTCGCAGTAGATCTCGCCGATCAACCTGGCCTTGCCATCGACGAGTTCCAGGGCTCCTTCGGCGCAGGCTGTCAGGCAGTCGCCGCAGCCGTTGCACTTCTCTTCGTCGATCTTAACTACCTGCCTGAGGCTCAACATGGCTCTCCTCCTCTCCGCCGCTGAACTTGGCGAATGCCTGGTATGCCCGCTGTCTGCCGCTGGCTGTTCTGAAAACCCGGTCGATGATTGCCCGCAGCCGGTTCCGGTTGAGGGACCGGAACCCTGCGGGCACCTCCATGAGGTGATCGGCGTCCCAGACCACCCTGAACTCGGGGGTGTCCAGATCGCCGCGGTGGTGGCTGCCGACGATGCGGCAGACCTGCGCGATCGCCTCCTCCTCGAAGCCGAGTCCCTCCAGGATGCGCCGCGCCACGGGCGGGCCCTCGGCCTCCTGTTGCGCTCCATCGGCGGTGCCGTACTTGTGCTCCGCAGCCGGGATGCCGACGTCGTGGAGCAGCGATGCGGCCAGGACCACCCGGGGATCGCCGCCTTCCCGGCGCATCAGATCTTGGGCCAGGTCCAGCACCAGCAGGGAGTGGGTGATGTGGTCCTGGGCCTTGCCGAACTCGGCTTTCACCGCCTCGACCAGCTTATCGGTCAGGGAAACCTCGGCGCTGTCGCTCAACTGCAAGGTCTTGGGGTCGAAGCCGAGGCACTCTTTGGCATAGGCGCACCAACGGGCGCAGCCCAGGCTGATCTTGGGGTTCTGGATGCGCTTGCCGCACCTGGGGCAGCGGCGCCGGGCGTCGTTCTTGAAGAACTCCACCGGGTTGCCGCAGGCCTGGCAGGGGATCTCGAAGACGTCGTCGGGCTTCCAGAAGCGGGTGTCCTGTCCCGGACATTGCACGGCTCAGACCTCCAGCTCAACCATCATCGCGCGCACACCGGTCATCGCGGCCGAATCCGCCGGCAGATCGAGCAGACCCCTGGCCGCCATGCTGTGCGCCAGCACCTGTGAATCATAGGGCACCTCGCCCAGCAGGGGCAGGCCGGCCTCCTCCAGCCGGTTCAGCTCCGCCGCCAGCGCGCCTCCCGCCGGCGGCTCGGCCGGCCCATTGAGCCGGTTGAGGACCAGATAGCACCTGCCGATGCCCAGCTTCAGCTGGCGGGCGATGTCGTTGATCCGGCCCGCCGAGCGCAGCGCGGTCACCGTGGGGTTTGCCGAGATCAGCAGCAGGTCCACGTTGCGGGTGGTGCGCCGGGAGAGATGCTCCAGGCCGGCCTCGTTGTCCATCACCACGTGGGCATAGGCCCCGCCCAGCTTCTCGAGAAATCCCCGCAGCAGGTCGTTGGCGTGGCAATAGCAACCCGGGCCTTCGGTGCGCCCCATGACCAGCAGGTCGAAGCCCCTGGATTCCACCAGCGCGTCGTGCATCTGGTACTCCACGAGCTGTCGTTTGGGAACCCCAGCCGGGACCGCCGCTCCGTCTCCCATGATCTGGTCGACCGTATCGACCACGGTGGTGTGGTACTCGACGCCCAGGGCCTCGTTGAGGTTGGCATTCGGATCGGCGTCCACCGCCAGGATGGGCGTCTTCCCCCCCTGCACCAGATGCGAGGTGATCAGGGCCGCCAGGGTCGTCTTGCCGGTGCCGCCTTTGCCGGCTATAGCGATCTTGCCGGACATGGACTCATCCTCTCTAGGTTCTGCATCACCGACGGAAACAGGTCGGCATCCGTGTGGGGGAGGAAGAGCGCGCCCACATATTCTCTCATGTAGGCCGGTTCCGCACAGAGTTCCAGATTGGTCATGCGCTCGGCGATCTCGTGCGCCTTCACCAGGGCCTCGTGGGAGAGCAGCGCCATCCTCGCCCCGGAGAGAGAGCTGTTGCCGATGAACTCGAACCGGTCCAGAGGCAGATCGGGGAGCAGGCCGATCCAGATCGCCTTCCCGATGTTCAGGTAGTTGCCAAAGCCACCGCCGATGTAGATCTTGTCGATCTCGTCGAAGCTCATGCCCATCTTCTCGACCAGGACCTTGGCGGCCGCGTAGATGGCGCCCTTTGAGCGGATCAGATTCTCGATATCCGTCTGCGCCACGGTGATGTCGCGCCCGGTGACGCTGTGCGCGGCCCAGACCAGGACGAACTCCGAGCCCTCATCCCCCTCCCGCACCCGCGGGCTGGAGATCCCGGTCCGGATCATCCCCTGCCGGTCGATGACCCCGGCCTTGAAGAGTTCCGCCAAAACGTCGATGTACCCGGACCCGCAGACTCCCACTGGTCTGGCTCCCCCGATCGCCGCCCACCACACCTCGCAGGTCTGGGGATCGATCTCCACCTTTTGAATTGCCCCCTGCATGGCCCTCACCCCGCAGCGCACCCCACTGCCCTCGAAAGCCGGTCCGGCCGAGGCGGAGCAGCACACCAGCCATTCCCGGTTCCCCAGGACGATCTCCCCATTGGTGCCCAGGTCGATCAACATGGCCGGCCGCTCCGCCTCGTCGATCCCGCTGGCGAGCACCCCGGCCGTGATATCTCCCCCGACAAAGCTCGACACCCCGGGCAGACACGCCAGCAGCCCCCGGGGATTGATCTTGATCCCCGCCTCGGCCGCCCGGATCACCGGCATGAAATTGGCCGTGGGCACGTACGGGTTCCGGCGGATGTAAGACGGATCGACCCGGAGCAGGAGATGGGCCATGGTCATGTTGCCGGCACCGACCGCGGCCGTGACCTCGTTCAGGCTGATGCCGTTGACCATCGCCAGCGCCGAGATCATCTCATTGATGGTATCCACCACCGCGTGATGCAACTTCTCCAGCCCCTCCTCCTTTTCCGCGTAGATGATCCGGGTGATGACATCCTCCCCGTACCCGCTCTGAGGGTTGTGCGTGGCCTTGGTCCCCAGGACCCTGCGACTATCCAGATCGACCAGGCTGGCCACGACCGTGGTGGTGCCGATGTCCAGGAAGACCCCGTAGTTGCGCCGGGAGGTGTCGCCCGGCTCGATCAGGACCACCTCTGTGGTCCCATTGCGCTGTCCCAGGGTGACCGTCACCTCCCAGTTGCTCTCCCGCAGGAGCCTCCCCAGCTTTCTGACATTGGCCAGGCCGGTCTGCATCAGCGGGATCTTCCGGTGCCGCCGGACCTCCCGGTAGAGCCGCTCCAGATCGCTGATGTTGTCGCTGAGCGTCGGCGTCGGCAGCCGGAGGAAGAGCTTGGTGGACAGCGGCGAATAGGTGAAGAGTTCACGCCCCTCTAGCTCGATCCCCTTCTCTACCTCCTCGGCCTGGCTGAAGAGGCCGGCCAGCCGGGTGATCTTGGCCTCTTCGGTGAGGATCTGCTCCCACTCCATCCTGGACTCAGGCGGCACCTCCACCTGCACGTCGCCCTGGACCGTGGTGCGGCAGGCCAGGACATATCCCGCCCGGCGCTCCTCATTGGTGAGCCGCCCGGTGGGCTCAGTGGCGACCTTCCCCTGGCGGACGATCACCCGGCACCGCCCACACACCCCTTCGCTGGCACAGCTGCTGTAAAGCCGCACGCCGGCGGCGATGGCAGCCGAGAACAGATCCGTGCCCTCGGGGACGACTACCTCCCGCTCTCCGGGCTCAAAGGATATCCGGCACGCGCTCATATCCTCACAACTTGAGCCACGAATGCGAGTAGAGGGATTGGCCATTCAGCACCCGCGCGGTCTTCACCACCTCCGCTTCTTCCTGGCTCAGGCGCTCCAGGTCTGGCTGCTCGCCGTCCATCACCCGGTGGACCAGGCACAACTCTGCCTGCCGCCCCCCCCGCGCCAGTGCCAATAATTCTTTCTCGAAGGCGTTGACGATGGCCGCGTCGATGTCGTAGCGCAGCAGCATGGCCAGATAGACCCGATTGAGGAGCGGGCGCAGCTCTTCGGGGGCGCCGTTGGACACGTTCGACAGGCCGCAGTTCGACCTGCTTCCAGGGGCCAAATCCCGGGACATCTGCATGAACTCGGTGCAGCCCCGGACCTGGTCCTGCTGGGAAGTGATCGGCAGGACGATGGGGTCCAGGAGCACCCGGTCCTCGGCAATGCCCTCCTCGGCCATGCGCGCCAGCATCTCGGCGGCCAGCATGGCCCGTTCACCGGCGTCCCGGGGGATGCCCTGCACCCCGATGAGCAGACCGACAAAGAGCGCATCGTAGGTTTTGACCAGCGGGAACAGGGCCTCCATGCGCTCGGGCCGGCACGAGATGGAGTTGATGATCGCCTGGCCCTTGTGGATCTTCAGGCCCGCTTCCATGGCTTCCACGTTGGTCGTATCCAGGGAGAGCGGCAGCGAGGTGACTTCCTGGATGGTCTGGACCAGCCAGGTCATCAGTTCGGCTCCGGCTTTCTTGGCCGGACCGATGTTGAGGTCCAGGTAGTCCATGCCGGCCTCCTGCTGGGCAAGGGCCATCCTCTGGATCGGCTTGGCGTCCCGACTCTTCATGGCCGGTCCGATGGTCTTGGACATCACGTTGAGACTTTCCCCGATCAGGATCATCGCTCTTTTCCTTTCATCCCTTCCACGCCTTCAGAAAGGCGGGGATATAGGCCGCCTCGCGCGGCCCGATGACGATCTCCCAGCCAGGCAGTTCGTCCTCCAGTTCCCCGGAGATCTGCGCGGCGTAGCCGGGAATGATCAGCTTGCGGTGTTTCACCTTGTCGGCGATGCCGCATTTCTGCACGAAGGGGCCGATCTCGTCGGCGACGAATTTGCCCGCCGCCCAGGCGGTCAGCACCGAGAGCCCCTCGGTGTCCTTCACCAGCAGGTAAGCCGGCATCCGGCTGGTCTCGATCTCGCCCGAGACGATGAAGTAGCTGAGCGAGAAGTTCGAGGTGATCAGCACCGGGGCGCTCTCGCCCGGCCCGCCGATCTCGTAGATCCCCTCGGCCGTGGCCATGGGCCGCTGCGGGTCGGTGAAGATGTTCATCCGCTCCAGCAGCAGGGGGAAGAGCATGGCGCCGTCGAAGTCGGGCAGCACGACGATGCCCGCGTACTTGGCGATCAGGGCCGCGGCGACGACCACCTGCTGCAGCGGGTCGTCGGCCATCTCGCCGGGAAAGGCGATGGTGGGGAAGCCCAAGGCCTTGAATTTTCCCGACAGGGCGGCCCTCCTGATGGCGATCTGCTCCCGCAGCGCGGCCCCCAGCTTCCTAGCCCCTGCATCCAGGACCAGGTCCTTCAACCCCATCCCGGTCAACTTCTCCACCACGCCTATCAACTCTTCAATGCCATTCCCCCGCACCCCGACCGGGCAGCCGTGCTCCTTGGCCAGGGCGCCCAACTGCTCGGCGTTGTTCTTGTCCGCCGCATAGAGCAGCGGCCGCTGTCCGGCGCTGGCCTTCAGGCCGGCGGCCAGCACCTCGGGACGGCTGCTCATCAGCATCATGCCGTGGCCGCTGACAGCCACCTTGCCGACCAGGGAAGCGAACCTTCCCGCATCCCCCCCGGTCTCCTGCACCGCCACCAGCTCCGGCCCCAGGGTCAGGCCCACCCGGTCGTACCGGAGTTCCTCCATCTTCCTGAGCCGGGCGGCGACCTGGGCCTCGTCCATGGCGTCGGTGATCAGCAGCGCCAGGGGTGGGGGGTTTACAAAGGTTTTCTCGTGGCGGAACATCACGGTCTCGCCGCCGGCCTTGAGCGCGCCCCCGCCGATGCTCACCGTGCGGATGGGCGGTTCGGCCGCCGCCGACAGCGCCGCCTTGCCCTCTGCCGACACGTGGGGGCACTTGGCCAGTTCGGTCTTGCCCTGAGCCAGGCTCATGGCAAAGGCCAGGCAGGTGGGGAAGCCGCACTCCTTGCAGTTGGTCCGCGGCAGCTTCTTGAAGATCTCTATTCCAGTAAGCGCCATTTCGACTCCTCTTCTCTACAAGATTGGGTCCATGGTCAGCGCCGGGTGGCCCTTCTCCTCCAGGAAGGGCAGAATCTCTTCCTCGGTGTTGCCGACGGTCTCGTCGGCGATCATCTCGTAGAGGCCGGGGATGCCGATCTCCTCCGACCGCTTCACCAGCCGGTCGCGGATCTCTTCCTTGAGCATCTTGGGCATCCAGACGATCCGCTTGAGACCGCCGTCGCCGGTGAGGAACTTGCGCTGGCAGATATTGTACTTGCTGTGGCCGACGAATCCGGGGGTACTGATGCCCCCGCCGATGGTGCCGGCCAGGGTGGTGAATTTCATGCCGCAGGGGGTTTCTCCATCGTACTCCCGGTTCACGGTCATCACCCCGTTGCACAGGGGGGCCACCGCCGCGATGCACTCGCAGCACCCGCAGGTGGTCATCGGGTCCTGCACGATGCTGTAGAAATTGTAATGGTCGATCTTTCCCCGCGAGGCCTGGAGGACGAAGCGATTCACGCCCTCCCACTGGCCCAGCCGCTCATCGAGGATCCGGCCCTTTTCGACCGGCTGATTGGGCCCGGTGGGGTTGACCTCGTTGGAAGCCTTGCAGTCCATCCAGTTGTAGGCCCCGCACAGCCCCGTGCGCTCCGGGCTGATCACGCAGACGTGGCTGGGAGCGAAGGACTGGCACAGGGTGCAGGAGTAGAACATGCTGGTGGTCTCGTCGGTCATGCCCTCGATCCTGGCGTCCCTGACGGCGTAGACCGCCCGCGCCTTTTCCAGGATCCGCCGGGCCTGATCTCTCTCGGTGTAGATCTTCACCTGCACCTTGTCGAAGATGCGGCCGAAGTCCTGGTGGTACTTGGCGTGGAGGATCTCACCCAGGTGCGCGAGCCGGAAGCCCTTGGCGTAAGCGCTCTTGCTGATGCGGTACCAGGAGATGTCCCGCTCCCCGATGTGCATCACCCCCTGGGCGTAGTTCACCAGGTGGTGGATCTGGCGCTCCAGGATGGGTTCGAAATCCTCCTGCATCTCCCGGCCGGCCACCTCGGCCACCACGGCCATGTCGAACTGGCTGCCCTCCGGCAGCTGGTCCAGGTCCGGGCCGATGACCTCCACCTTGCCGTCCTCGACCTCGTCCATCGGTTTGGAGGTGGTCCACTCGCACACGGTGTTGTGCCCGCCGCGGGCCTCGGCGTACACGTCGTCCCTGCGCACCCGCTCTCCTTCGAAGGCCGCCCCGTAGGCCACCGGGATGGGCACCTCGGCGACGCTCACCTTGAGGCCGCGCACCTCCACCGCCCGGGACACGATCTCGTGGTGTGGCACATTGGAGACCACGTGTTCGTAAGTGCAGATCCCAGTCGGCCGCACCTCGGGGATGGGGGTGTCGGCGATGGTCGGGAAGCCCCAGTTGATCGCCCCCGCGGCATTGGCGTACCATTCCTCGGTCACCTGGCCCAGGGCCATGACAAAGGCGAAGCAGCGGTCCTTGTTGTAGATCAGGATCTTGCGGTAATTGCCCGGCTCGATCCCGCCGAAGGACATCGCCGCCCGGGTGGCAAAACCCAGGGCGAAGACCGCGGCCGAGATCTCCGGCCCAAAGGAGACCAGCCGGGTGGGCCAGCCGATCTGCACCCCGGCTTCCTTCAGCTGCTCCGAAAAGCGCACGCCCCGATGCTCGCCGCACATGAACACGTAGAGGTTCTTCTCCTGCAGTTCCTGGGCGATCTTCACCGCCACCTCCGGGCTGGGCGCGGCCCCGGCGATGGCGGCAAAACCGGGGGCCGTGCCGTCGACGAACTCAATGCCCCGCTTGCGCAGGATGATATCGTCAGCCGCTCCCAGCCAGAGGTTGTCGTCCGTGGGATCTTCGTTCTGCACGTAGACCTCGGAGTTTTTCAAGTACTTGATCGCCTCACAGATCTCCTCGGCGAAGAAGGTGGCCATGCCCGCGTCCAGGGCCGGGCCCAGGTAGGGGAGGTGAACCCGCTCGCTGACCGGGGGGGGCAGGAGCCGCCTGCACTGTTTGAGCACCGGCTCCATATCCCCCAGTTTCTCCACCTTCATCCCCAGGATCCCGTAGATGATGGGCAGGTAGTAGGCGGTATTGGGGAACCCCACGTCCTGGTTTCCCCCCCAGCGGTCCATCGCCTCCTGCCATTCCTGCTCGGCGTGTTTGACGATCTTATGGGCCCCGCGTATGGCTGCTGAACAGATGATCTTGGACATCTTATCTCGTCTCCTC
>JACPJE010000195.1 GCA_016187725.1 Candidatus Latescibacterota bacterium | reverse complement strand
GGAACGAGTCGTTCCCGGAAAAAAGCTCCTAGCTTGATGGGCCGGGATTCCTATGCCTTGTTTCGCGTGAACCCCTCATCAGGACTGAATAGCCAAACGGGAAACCCACGGGCGGGAATTGCTGCAGGGCAATTGAAGAAATTCGATAGCTGGAATCTGGGTGTCGTGGGTAGTACCACGCAGGCTATTGACCACCGGAACGTATTGTGAAGATGGTAGTTGCGAAGAATTAGGACAACTTGCGTGGAAGCATTGCGTGTAATACCACGCAGGCTGTTGTCCATCGGAACACATTGTAATGATGGTAGTTGTATAGGATTAGGCTGAAAACACGCGGAGGGATCGCGTGTAATACCACGCAAACAGCGAGGATACTACCTCAAACGGCAATCGGCTAGAACTCGCTTAAGATTCATATAAACAGCCATCTGAGCCCCTGTGCTCAGGTGGCTGTTTTCGTTGGCACGTTTTTAGGTAGTAGATCGAGAGGGCATATCCGACCTATTAGTGCTGGCCCAATGAGCCTCCATAGGCAGCAGCATTGCCCAATACCCAGGGAACCAGAATGATACGAATTACGGTGATAACCCAGACCCAAGAAGAGGTAGTGCTGAAGATAGAAGGCCGGCTGGAAGGGGAAAGCGTGGTGCTGCTAGCAGCGGAGGGAGAGGGTCATCTTCAACAGACAGAACGCCTGGTGCTGGAAATCGACGAGGTGAAGTTCATCGACCATGCCGGCATTCAGCTCTTGCAGCGTTGGGCCAGGAAAAGACTGGTGTTGCAGGGAGGATCACCCTTTGTGCAGGTCTTGCTGAAGGAGCATGGATTGTCTTAGAGCCTAGACGAAAGTCTCGTGGGAGCGTCGTTCGGGGGGTACCCACACACCACAATTGAGAAAGGCAATGCGATGACCCGTAATGAACTACCCCTCATCCCGCGCCAAGTCCTCTTTGGCAATCCAGATCGCGACCAGGTGGGGCTCAGTCCGGACGGCGCGCACCTATCGTGGCTGGCACCCCTGGACGGGGTGCTCAATGTGTGGGTCGCTCCGCGCGGCGAGTTGGCCGCAGCCCGGCCCCTCACCCGCGACACGGGCCGCGGCATCCGCTTCTATCTGTGGGCCTATACCAATGCCCACCTCCTCTACATTCAGGATAAAAACGGCGATGAAAACTGGCGGCTGTACGCGGTGGACTTGCAGACCGAGGTAGCCAAAGACCTCACCCCTTTTGAGGGGGTGCAGTCCCGAGGGGTACAGTTCAGCCCCAAGTTTCCCGAGGAAGTCATCATCGGCCTGAACAACCGCGATCCCCAGTGGCACGATATCTACCGCCTCAATATCATCACCGGACAGCTGAGCCAGATGCTGCAGCACGACCGTTTCGCCGGCGTGACCGTGGACGACGACTATCGTCTGCGCGATGCCGCGCAGATCAGGCCCGACGGCGGGATGGATATCTACACCCCTGCCGGCGGCGATTGGCAGTTGTGGGATACCATCCCCGCTGAGGACATGCTGACCACCGGTACCGTCGGCTTCGACAAAACCAATCGGCGCATGTACCTGAAGGACAGCCGGGGGCGCGACACTGCGGCCCTGGTGGAGATGGACCTCCAGACCAGGGAGAAACGGCTGCTGGCCGCTGATCCCCGGTCTGACCTTGCGGATGTGGTGTGCCACCCCACGGAAAAACAGGTTCAGGCAGTATCGTTCATCCACGAACGCAAACAATGGCAGATCCTCGACCCATCCATCCAGCCAGATCTGGACTATCTGCGCAGCGTGGCCGAGGGCGAGGTGGAAATCGTCAGCCGCACCCTCGATGACGGGTGCTGGGTGGTGCGCTACCTGGGAGACGATGCTCCGGCCCGTTTCTATCTCTACGACCGCCGGCAGCGCGCCGCCCACTTTCTGTTCACTGACCGCGCCGCCCTGGAGGGCCAACCGCTGGTCAAGATGCACAGCGCGACCATCAAATCCCGCGACGGTCTCGATCTGATCGTGTATTACTCCCTCCCCCTGGGCAGCGACGGCAACCACGCCGGTCTTCCCGACCAGCCAGTGCCGATAGTGCTCACCCCGCATGGGGGGCCGTGGGGGCGCGATTTCTGGGGCTACAACTCCTGGCATCAGTGGCTGGCCAACCGCGGTTATGCGGTCCTAGCCGTCAACTTCCGCGCCTCCACTGGCTTTGGCAAGGCCTTCACCAATGCCGGGAACCTGGAATGGGCCGGCAAGATCATGGACGACCAGCAGGACGCCGTGCAATGGGCGATTGCCCAGGGGATTGCCGATCCCAAGCGGGTGGCGGTGATGGGGGCCAGCTTCGGGGGGTATTCGGTCCTGGCGGGGTTGACCTTCACCCCGGAGGTCTTCGCCTGTGGGGTAGACCTGGTCGGCCCCGCGAATCTGATCACCCTCCTGGAAACCATCCCTCCCTACTGGAAACCCACGCTCGAATTACTCACCACCCGCGTGGGTGACTTCCGCACTGAAGAGGGCCGCGCCCTGCTGAAGAAGCACTCCCCCCTGACCTACGCCGACCGGATCTGCCGGCCGCTGCTGATCGGCCAGGGCGCCAATGACCCGCGGGTGAAACAGGCCGAGTCGGACCAGATCGTGGCGGCCATGCAGGCAAAAGACATCCCCGTCACTTATGTGCTCTATCCCGACGAAGGCCACGGCTTCGCCCGCCCCGAGAACAACCTGTCGTTCAACGCCATCGCCGAGGCCTTTCTGGCCGAATGCCTGGGCGAGCGCGCCGAACCCATCGGCAGTGATTTTGCCGGGTCGAGCCTGACCGTGCCCGTGGGTGCGCCGGCCGTGCTGGGGCTGTCAGCAGCATTGGAGGGGCGGTGACAGGTCGACAATTCGCAATCGGTTTTCCAAATTTGTCGTTGATAACTCGAAGAGCGCTTCACCTACCCACACCCAAGGAGGATGTCATGGCCACCAAACTCAGCTTTGCAGAGCTGATCCACCTCAGTGACGCCGAGATCCAGACCCTGCTGCGCGAAGTGGATCAGAAGGACTTTGTGGTGGCCTTCAGCGCCACCGATAAAGAGCTGAAGCAGAAGTTCATGAACCAAATGTCCGAGAAGGTGCGCACCTTCATCAGCGAGGAGATGGAGTTTCTGAGCCCCATGCCCAAGGCGGCGATCAAAGCGGTCCAGCAGCGTATCCTGCAGCAGGCGGTCCAACTGGGGAAACAGGGGAAGGTCTCCTGGCCTCCAGGGACCTGGAAAAAAGAGGAAGCCAAGCGCGTTCAGAGTGTGCAACACGTCATCTCCCGTTACCACCGGGCCATTGAGAAGAAGGATGCAGATGCCGCGCTGGGCTGTTTGAGCAGGAACTATTTCCAAGCCGGTCGAAGAGACGGTGCTGCCGGCGACCCCACGCGTTGGGTCGTGGGAAGTCAACCTCCCAAGGCGTTTTTCCGCAAGTGGGTCAGTCAAGGCTCCTATGCGTGCGCCATCGAGTTCTTGCACACGCATATTAACGAAAACGTGGCCGTAGTGGTGACCAGGGAAACCGGTTCTTCAACGTCGTCCGAGGGAAAGACGCATTCCTGGAAAGGGGTCTCCAATCTCTGGTTTCTTGCCAAAGCTAAAGGGGAATGGAAAATCGTCAATTCAGTACATTACATCAGCGACTGACAGGAGCGGCAGTTCCGCTACTTAGGTGAGGACGACCTGTGGGGGCTTCCTGCTTTTGCGTTTTTCTGCCATTAGTGGGATGCGCCTGGAGATGGCCGTGGCGCCAGCGGTGCAGTTGTAAGGGAGGGGAGAAGGCCCACGGGTTCCGGTGAGGAACTGACGTGGGCCTCTTTTTGTTCGAGGAAGGCGCAATAGCGAGGAGGGTGTATTTGATTCGACACATGGTTCTTTGGAGCGGTTTTCTGCTGCTGGCCCTGTCCTTGCCTGCCCAGGCCCACAACGGCGCCGTGGCCCTCGCCATGCCAGTGGAGGGCATCACCATCGACGGGGATTTGTCCGACTGGCCCCAGGGGATGCGGCGGTACCCCATCCTAGCAGTGACATACGGAGACCGGCTGAAGAACACCGCGGATCTCAAGGCGAGCGTGCGCTTTGGGTACAACCCCCGTGAGCAGGCGTTATACCTGGGGATCGAGGTAGAGGACGACTCGGTCGTGGAAAAGGCGCAGGGGGCGCTCGACTACAATACCCAGGATGGGTGCGAGGTGTGGTTAAATGCTGCGCACCAAAGCGCAGACCAGGACTCAGGTGACCTGGGACGTAGATTAGAAGCGCTGGCCCAGTGGGTGTTATGGGGGAATTCCCGCAGCCAATATTACGCGGCAAAGGCAGAGGATGCCAAGGTCGAGATGCGCTGGGGGGAAAAGGGGTACTGCTATGAGTGGCGCATCGCGCTGGGTGAGAGGGGGCAGCAGGTCCCAAACAGGAGTGTGGGGATTTACCTAGTAGTAGCTGACAAGGACGGGGATGGTTCCTTCACCTGGGTGGTCTGGGGCGAAGGGTTCCCATATTCACCAGAAGGGTGGGGGGATGTGGTTCTGGTGGCAAAGGAGGGGGTTGGCAAGCTCCAGGGAAGGGTGAGGTGGGAGGACGAGGAAGAAGGCAGGAGCCTGGGGAGGGTGGGGATCCGGTCCCAGGCGGCTGAGAGTCTGAGGGTATCACTGAAGACCGATTCGGCCGGGGGTTATGAGGTGGAGATGCCGCCAGGGGTTTACCGGGTGGAGGCCGGGTACCGACGTCAGCAAACCGCTGCTGCCGAAGTGGAGGTGAAGGAGGGGGAGACGGCACCGGTAGCGGAAATGTCCTTGGCGCGCCCACCGCTGGGGAAGAGTGTCCCAGCAGGCCCGGGGATAAGAGTATTGGCAGGTCCTGGGACCCGGCAGGGGGTGTGGTACAACCTCGACGTACCCGACGGCCTTTCCAGCATGACCGTAACTGGCATGCTGGAAGATCGGAAAGGCGACTTGTGGTTTGCCACGGCGCAGGGACAGGGGTTGAGTCACTACGATGGCAGGTACTTTATCACCTTCACTGCCAAGGATGGTCTTGGGGGGCATTTTCTAACGACGGTATTTGAGGACCGAGCGGGTAGTATCTGGATTGGGACCGATGGCGGCGTGAGCCGGTATGATGGGCATGAATTCACCAATTTCTCCACCGAAGATGGTCTGGCAGCTAATTGGGTGCCGTCCATTTTTGAGGATAAGGAGGGGCAGTTGTGGTTTGCTACCAGCAGTGGCGTAAGCCGTTTTGATGGCAAGAGATTCAAGACCTTCACCACCCAGGACGGTCTGGTGAGCAACGATGTGGACTCCATCCTCGAAGATCGGGAGGGGCAGTTGTGGTTTGGAACATCTGGCGGAGGGGTGAGCCGCTATGATGGGAAGGTATTCAAGACCTTCACCACCCAGGATGGTCTGGCCAACAACCAAGTGCAATCCATTTTGGGGGACCGGGAGGGGCGGCTGTGGTTTGGCACAGGTGGAGGCGGCGTGAGCCGCTATGATGGAAAGAGCTTCAAGACCTTCACCATCCAGGATGGTCTGGCAGATAGTGTGGTGACTACCATCTTGGAGGACCGGGAGGGGCAGCTGTGGTTTGGGACAAATGGAGGCGTAAGCTGCTATGATGGACAGCAGTTTACCACGTTCGCTAAGACTGATGGCCTCTCAACAAATGATATCATGTCGTCCATGGAGGATCGAGAGGGCGGTGTGTGGTTCGGCTCCTGGACAGGAGGGGTGAACCGATATGCTGGAAACCAGTTTCACTCCTTCAAGACCGATGAATCAAGCCAGAACTGGGTGAACTGCATCACAGAGGACCGCAGAGGGAATCTGTGGTTTGGCGCCACTGGAGTACGCCTGTACGACGGGCATCAGCTCAAGGCATTCAACAAGCAATGGCAGACGGTAGGTGCGGTCCTGGAGGATAGCAAGGGGAATCTGTGGTTTGGCCTGGGGAGCAGGTACTCGCCAGGTTATCGAGGGGGAGGGGTGGTCCGCTATGACGGGAAGGAATTCAGGACCTTCACCGTCGAGGACGGTCTGGTGTTAAACAACGTGACATCCATCCTCGAAGACCGGGAGGGGCGGCTGTGGTTTGGGACAGTGCAAGGGGTGAGTCGTTATGATGGAAAGGAGTTCAAGACCTTCAACACCCGGGACGGCCTGGCAGACAATTATGTGTCGTCCATGGTGGAAGACCGGAAAGGGCAGTTGTGGTTTGGGACAGTGCAAGGGGTGAGTCGTTACGATGGCAAGGAGTTCAAGACCTTCACCACCAAGGACGGCCTGGCGGATAACCAGGTGCAATCTGTCCTCGAAGATCGGGAGGGTCGGATGTGGTTTGGGACAAGAGGAGGGGGTGTGAGCCGCTATGATGGGAAGGAGTGGCGCTCAGGGCCTGCGGCCCTGGCGGACCTTCGGTTCAAGACCTTCACCACCCAGGAGGGTCTGGCAGACAATGTGGTGTACTCCATGATGGAGGATCGGGAAGGGCAGTTGTGGTTTGGCACCGGTGGCGGGGTGAGTCGCTATGACGGCCTGGTATTCCAAAACCTGAGCCGGGCGGATGGCCTGATCAACAACCAGATCACGGAAATCCTCCAGGATCGCCAGGGCAATATCTACCTGGGCACAGCAGACGGGGTCACCCGCTATCGCCCGCAGCGGCTGGTTCCGCCGGTGATGCTCGGCGATGTGGTGGCCGACCAGCGCTATGGTCCGGTCGAACAACTCTCCCTGCCCAGCTCACAGCAGTACCTCGCCTTTGAGTTCAGATGCAAGAGCTACGGGACGCGCCAAGGGCAGATGGCCTATGCGTACCAACTGACCGGGTATGATAAAGAGTGGCGCTGGACCAGGGAGGAGAAGGTAGAGTACACCGATCTCCCCAGCGGCGAGTATGTCTTTCAGGTGAAAGCCGTGGATCGGGACCTGAACTACTCCGCTGATCCGGCCACGGTGCAGGTCCGGGTACATCCGCCCTATGGTCAGTTGGCCCTGGGCGGAGGGCTGGCCCTATCGCTGATCGGCCTGGTCTTTGCTTTGGGCACGGCAGTGCGCCGGCGCCGGGCGTTTTTGCACGAACAACAAGCCCGCCTCCGAGCCCAGGAAGCCCTCAACCAGGAACTGGAAGACGAACTCCAGACCGCCCACACCCTGCAGATGGACCTGATGCCCAGGGAATCCCCCCGTATCGCCGGGCTCGACCTGGCCGGCCGTTGCATCCCGGCCAACCACGTAGGCGGGGATCTCTTTCAGTATTTCCACCACGGCGGCAAGCTCTCCATCGCCCTGGCCGATGTCACCGGCCATGCCATGGAAGCGGCCATCCCCATGGTGATGTTCAGTGGCATCCTCGAAAACCAGATGGAACAGGGGGGAACCCCCCATGACCTCTTCGCCCGCCTCAACCGCTCCCTGCACCGCACCCTGAAGAACCGCAGCCTGGTATGCTGTGTCCTGGCCGAACTCAACCTTTCTACCCGCGCCCTCCGCCTGGCCAGCGCCGCCTTCCCTTACCCCTACCACTTCTGCGCTGCCACCGGGGAAATCACCGAGCTTCAGGTAGACGCCTACCCCCTGGGAGTGCGGCCCGACACCCGCTATGCGGTTGTAGAGCGGCAGTTGGAGCCCGGGGACTGTCTGGCCTTCTGCTCCGACGGGATCATCGAGACGGCGAACGCCGCTGGGGACCAATTTGGTTATGAGCGCACCGCAGAAGTGATCCGCAGGGGATGTCAGGAGGACCTTTCAGCAGAGGGGTTGCTGGCGCGAATCATCGAGGAGGCGAAAGCCTTCAGCGGCGAGGTGCCGCAGGGGGATGACCAGACGGTGGTGGTGCTGAAGGTCGCGACCTAGGGCGGCCATTCCAATCAGCTTCGCGCCGACAGCTCTCGCCTCAAACAGGCCATCCTCGTCCAGACCTGGCAGATGCTCCTAGTGCGGTGACCCCTTGCCAGGGTAACACCCCCTCCCTAGATTGAAATCTTTGCCTTCCCCTGCCTTCCTCTTTTCAGGAGCCACATGGAAACCCGCGACCTCCTCGTCAAGGGCGCCCGGGTCCACAACCTCGCCGGCGTGGACCTCCAACTGCCCAAGAACCAGCTCATCTGCTTCACCGGGGTGAGCGGCTCGGGCAAGTCCTCGATGGCCTTCGACACCCTGTACGCCGAGGGCCAGCGGCGGTATATGGCCTCGCTCTCGGCCTACGCCAGGCAGTTCCTGGGGCAGGTGGAAAAGCCAGACGCCGATTTGATCAGCGGCCTGTCGCCCACCATCTCCATCGCCCAGAAGACCGGGGGCCAGAACCCCCGCTCCACGGTGGGCACCATCACCGAGATCTACGATTACCTGCGGGTGCTCTTCGCCCGGGTGGGCACCCCGCACTGCGTGGGGTGCGGCCGGCCCATCGGGGCCCAGACCCGGGAGCAGATCGCCGCCCGCATCAACGGACTGCCCCCTGGCGAACGCCTCCACGTCCTGGCCCCGCTGGTGCAGGAGCGCAAGGGGGAGTACCACGAGTTCTTCGCCGAACTGCAGCAGGACGGGTACCTGCGCGTGCGGGTGGACGGCCGCATCTTCAACCTGGATGAGGCTCCCCAGCTGGACCGCTACAGCCGCCACAACATCGACCTGGTCATCGACCGCCTGGTGGTGGGGGAGTCGGGCTCCAGCCGGCTGGCCGAGGCCGTGGACCACGCCCTGCGGCAGGGCAAGGGCAGCCTGGTGGTGGCCCGGGAGGGCCAACCCGACTGGCTCCTGAGCGTCAATTTCGACTGCCCCTCCTGCGGCATCTCCTACCAGGAACCCACTCCCCAGATGTTCTCGTTCAACAATCCCCAGGGCATGTGCCCCTCCTGCCACGGCCTGGGGACCAAGGTGGTGATGAACGAGGAGTTGCTGGTCCCCGACCCCTCCAAGTCCATTTTGGCAGGGGCGGTGGAACCCCTGGGCGAGGTGAAGAGCAACAAGTGGCGCCTGCACCTGTACGCAGGGGCGGCCAGGCATCTGGGCTTCTCGCTGGACACCCCCTGGAAGAAGCTGAGCGTTCTCCAGAAAGAAGGATTCCTCCAGGGTCTGGGAGAGGAGCGCATCGAGTTCACCTACACCAATCAGGGCGGCCACAGTTGGTCCCACCGCGACCGGTACGAGGGGGTGCTGAGCCAACTGGAGGAGCGCTTCCACCGCTCCGACCGGGTGCGGCAGAGCCTGGAGGGGTACATGAGCGCCCAGCTCTGCCCCACCTGCAAGGGGGGGCGGCTGCGGCCCGAGGCCCTGGCCGTGCGCCTGGGGGGCATCGACATGCCCGCCCTCACCCGCCTGCCCATCGAGGAGGCCCGCGCCTTCTTCCGCCAACTGCAGCTCGACCCCACCCAGGAACTCATCGGGGAGGACGCCCTCAAGGAGATACGCGGCCGGCTGGACCTCCTGGCCGATATCGGCCTGGGGTACCTGTCGCTGGACCGGGGGGCCCACACCCTTTCGGGGGGCGAGGCCCAGCGCATCCGCCTGGCCAGCCAGATCGGCTCGGGCCTGGTGGGGGTGCTCTACGTCCTCGACGAGCCCTCCATCGGCCTGCACTACCGCGACAACCAGCGCCTGCTGGACACCCTCAAGCGCCTGCGCGACATCGGCAACACCGTGGTGGTGGTCGAACATGACGAGGAGACCATCCGCCAGGCCGATCTGGTGGTGGATTTCGGGCCGGGAGCCGGCGAACGGGGTGGCCAGGTGGTGGTGGCCGGCACCCCCGGGGAAGTGGCTGCCTGCGGCGAGTCGCTGACCGGGCAGTACCTGTGCGGGAAGCGGGCCATCCAGATCCCTGAGGAGCGCCGTTCTCCCGGCGAGAAATGGCTCGAAATCAGCGGGGCCACCCACCACAACCTCAAAAACCTGGACGTGGCCATCCCCCTGGGGGTCTTCACCTGCGTCACCGGGGTTTCGGGGTCTGGCAAGAGTTCGCTGGTCAATGACATCCTCTTCAAGGCCCTCGACCAGCAGCTGCACCACGCCCAGGAGGCCCCCGGCGCCCACCGGACCCTGCGCGGCGCCGAGCACCTCGACAAGGTCATCCGCATCGACCAGAAGCCCATTGGCCGCACCCCGCGCTCCAACCCGGCCACCTACACCGACGTCTTCACCCCCATCCGCCAGCTCTTCGCCCAATTGCCCGATTCCAGGGTGCGGGGCTTCAAGCAGGGGCATTTCAGCTTCAACGTGTCCGGGGGGCGCTGCGAGGCTTGCGAGGGCAACGGGGCGCACCTGGTCGAGATGGAGTTCCTGGCCGACGTGTGGGTGCGCTGCGAGGCCTGCGAGGGTCGGCGCTTCAACCGCGAGACCCTGGCCGTTGAGTTCAAGGACCGCACCATCGCCCAGGTGCTCGACATGGAGGTGGAGGAGGCCCTGCGCTTCTTCGCCCCCATCCCGCCCATCCGCCGCATCCTCCAGACCCTCGACGAGGTGGGCCTGGGCTACATCAAGCTGGGGCAGCCGGCCCCCACCCTCTCGGGGGGCGAGGCCCAGCGCGTCAAGCTGGCCAAGGAACTGTGCCGGCACAGCACCGGCCGCACCCTGTACCTGCTCGACGAGCCCACCACTGGCCTGCACTTCGCCGACACCGAGCGGCTCCTGCACGTCCTCCACACCTTTGCCGATCAGGGCAACACCGTGGTGGTCATCGAGCACAACATGGAGGTGGTCAAGACCGCCGACTATATCATCGACCTGGGACCCGAAGGAGGGGCGGAAGGGGGGCGGTTGGTGGCCAGCGGCACCCCCGAGGAGGTGGCCCGGGTGAAGGACTCCCACACCGGCCGGGCTCTGTGCACCATCTTTGGCCATCAGCCGGTGAGACCGGCAGCCCGCAAGGGGGCCATGAAAAAGGCCCGGGCCGGCGAGGGCTGGATCAGGGAGATCGAGGTAGTGGGGGCCCGCATGCACAATTTAAAGGGGGTAAACGCGCGCATCCCCCGCGAGAGTCTGACGGTGGTCTCGGGGGTGAGCGGCTCGGGCAAGAGCACCCTGGCCTTCGACACCCTCTACGCCGAGGGCCAGCGCCGGTACGTGGAGTCGCTCTCGGCCTACGCCAGGCAGTTTCTGGACCAGATGCAGAAGCCCAAGGTGGAGCGCATCACCGGCCTGTCGCCGGCCATCGCCATCGAGCAGAAGAGCCCCAGCAAGAACCCCCGCTCCACGGTGGGCACGGTGACCGAGATCTACGACCACCTGCGCGCCCTCTTTGCGGTGCTGGGGGTGCAGCACTGCCCCCGCTGCCAGGCGCCGGCCGGGGCCCAGACCGCCCAGCAGATGGTGGACCGCATCCTGCGCCTGCCCGAGGGCCGGCGCATCCTGGTGCTGGCCCCCCTGGAGCCGGCCCGCCACGAGGGGTACGAGGCCCTGCTGCGCCGCGCCCGCCACGAGGGCTTCAACCGGGTGCGGGTGGACGGGCAGGTCTGCGAATTGGGCGCCGAGCCCCAACTGGACCGGCGGCTGCGCCACCGGGTCGAGGTGGTGGTGGACCGCCTCAGCGTGCGGCAGCGCGAGCGCAGCCGGCTGCACGAGTCGGTGGAACGGGCCCTGGCCCTGTCGGGCGGCGAACTGGTCATCGCCTCGCCCGAGGACGAGGGGCAGGAGCGCTACAGCCGCCGCTTCTCCTGCCCCCAGTGCGGCCGCAGCTTCGAGCCGCTGGTACCCCAGAGCTTCTCCTTCAACCACCAGCAGGGCATGTGCCCAGACTGCGAGGGTCTGGGCCTGAGCGAGGGCCTGGACCGCGAGGCCCTGGTGCCCGACCGCAGCCTGAGCCTGCGCCAGGGGGCGGTGGCGGTATGGGGGCCCTTGGAGGACGCCCAGTTCGCCTCCTTCCTCGCAGAGGCCGGCCAGGTCCTGGGCTTCGACCTGGACACCCCCTTTGGCGAACTTGGGGCCGAGGGGCGACAGGCCCTGCTCTACGGGGCGCCCGAACGCCGCATCCCCATGGAGAGCGGGCTGAGTTTCCTCTACCGGGGCGTGCTGCCGGCAGTGGACGAGTTCGTGCGCGCCCACGGCCGCCACCGGTCGCTGCTGCGCCCGGTGCCCTGCTCCAGTTGCGCCGGCACCCGCCTCAAGCCCGAGAGCCGGGCCGTGCGCCTGCGCGGCCAGACCATGGAGGCCCTGACCAGCAGCGCGGTGGCGGACAACCTGCGCTTCTTCGAGGACTTCGCCCTGGACCCGCGCGAGCGGGAGGTGGCCGGCGAACTTTTGCAGGGGGTGTGCAGCCGGCTGCGCTTCCTGGAGCGGGTGGGCCTGGGGTACATCGCCCTGGACCGCCGCTCCTCCACCCTTTCGGGGGGGGAGTCCCAGCGCATCCGCCTGGCCAGCCAGATCGGCTCGGGCCTGACCGGGGTGCTCTACCTGCTCGACGAGCCCACCATCGGCCTGCACCCGCGCGACACCCGGCGCCTGCTGGACGCGCTGGGGGAACTCAAGGCTCTGGGCAACACCCTGGTGGTGGTGGAGCACGACCTGGAGACCATCCAGAGTGCCGACTACCTGCTGGACCTGGGCCCGGGTGCCGGCACCCAGGGCGGGGAATTGGTGGCCTGCGGCCCGCCCGACCGCCTGGGCCGCGCCCCCCGCTCCAAGACCGCCGCGTACCTCAAGGGCAAGCTGGGCATCCCGGTGCCGGCCCACCGGCGGCAGGGGAAGGGCTTTTTCCTCCAGGTTCGGGGCGCTCGCCAGCACAATCTCAAGAATATCGACGTGGACTTTCCCCTGGGCACCCTGATCTGCATCACCGGGGTCTCGGGCTCTGGCAAGAGCACCCTGGTGGACGACATCCTCTACAACGCCCTGGCCGCCCGCCTGAACGGGGCCAGCCGCCCGGCCGGCGATTTCCGCCAGCTGCTGGGCCTGGAGCACCTGGACAAGGTCATCTACATCGACCAGGCCCCCATCGGCCATTCGCCGCGCAGCACCCCGGCCACGGTGATGGGGGTCTTCGACCTGATCCGCCAGCTCTACGCCCAGCTGCCCGAGGCCAAGCTGCGCGGCTTCAGCGCCGGCCGCTTCAGCTTCAACCGCAGCGGCGGCCGCTGCGAGTCCTGCGAGGGGCTGGGCTGGAAATGCATCGAGATGCACTTTCTCCCCGACGTGTGGGTGCGCTGCGCCGCCTGCCAGGGCAAGCGCTATATCGGCGAGGTGCTGGAGGTGCGTTTCAAAGGTTTTACCATCGCCGAGGTGCTGGAGATGACCGTGGACCAGGCCCTGCAGCTTTTCAACGGGGTGCCCAGGATCAGGGAGTGCCTGCAGGTCATGGCCGACGTGGGGCTGGGCTATCTCTCCCTGGGCCAGTCCTCCACCACCCTGTCGGGGGGTGAGGCCCAGCGCCTCAAGCTGGCCGAGGAACTCTCGCGCCCCAGCACCGGCCGCACCATCTACCTGATGGACGAGCCCACCACCGGGTTGCACTTCGCCGACATCGAGAAGCTACTGCAGGTGATGCAGCGGCTGGTCGACGCGGGCAACACCCTGATCGTGGTCGAGCACAACCTCGACGTGATCAAGACTGCCGATCACCTCATCGACCTGGGGCCCGAGGGTGGCGACCAAGGGGGCGAGGTGATCGCCTGTGGTTCGCCAGAGAAGGTGGCCCGCGTCCGGGGGTCGTATACCGGCAAATTCCTCAGGAAAATATTGGCCTAGGGGCGCACGGCCGTGCGCCCCTACAACCTCACAACCGCCCCTACAACCTCACAACCGCGTAAACCAGGAATGCTCAACCTCAATATTCCGCAGCGCGCCTTCTTCTCCTGGTCCTTTGCCTGCCCCCGCCGGGCCATCGCGGTGGACGGGGTGCTGGGCGAGTGGGACGAGGCCTGCCGCCTGCCCAGCCTGATGGGTATAGAGGGTCGCGGGGAGTTCGCCCAGGTGCAGGTGGCCTGGAACGAAGGGGGACTCTGCCTGGGGTTGCAGGTCAGGGGCAAGACCCGCTACAAGCTGGACCCCAGGAACTACTGGCAGGGCGATTGCCTGGAGGTATGGGTGGACACCCGCGACCTGAAAGACAGCCGCCGGGCCACCCGCTACTGCCACCACTTCTACGTGCTGCCCGGCGGGCGGGGCAAGGACGGCCAGACCCCCATCGCCAGGCAGGTCCCCATCGACCGGGCGCGCGAGCAGGCGCCCCCCTGTCCCGAGGAATCCATCCAGGTGGGCCTGCGCCGGCTCAAGCGGGGATACCAGCTGGAACTGTGCCTGCCCGCCGCAGGTCTGAACGGCTATCAGCCCCTGGAATTCAACCGCCTCGGCTTCAACTACGCGCTCCACGACACCGAACTGGGGCTGCAGTCCTGGACCGCCGACCGGGACCAGAGCGCTGATCCGGGGGCCTGGGGCACCCTCGAACTGGGCGACTAGGGCGCTGAAGCAGGTCCCGGCGCCACCCTCGAACTGGGCGACTAGGGCGCTGAAGCAGGCCCCGGCGCCACCCTCGAATGGAGTGAGGCAGGATGCTCTTCGGGCGATCCATCTTCGCCAAGCAACTGCTGCTCTACGAAGAACTGGGGGACAAAAAGAACAGCGCCCAGGCAGGGGCCATCGAGACCCTCCGCACCTCACTTCCGGCGGGGTGCTACTCGTCCTGCGTATCGAAGGGGATTTCTAGAGGCGTCTCCCGCGCCACTAGAGGCGGCACGGGCTTTGCTCCTGGACGGAGGTGTCAGCAGACAGGGCGGTCCAATCCACTTTTTTAAAGGAGGAGGAACCATGAATACACCAAGAGGCCTGGGCGCGCTGTGGGCCCTGGCGCTGCTGGGATGCGGCTCCGACAGCAAACTGGCCAATCCAGCGGACAGCCCCTATGCGCCGGTGATCGATCCAGCCAATTTCACCAGGAGCACGGCCATCGACAATCCGTACCTCCCCCTGAAGCCGGGCACGGTCCTCAGTTATCAGGGCAGGGGTGAGAGCATCGTCGTCGAGGTCCTGAGCCAGACCCGGACCGTGATGGGCATCGCCTGCGTGGCGGTGCGGGACCGCGTCTCGGAGAATGGGGAAGTGGTCGAAGATACCGAGGACTGGTACGCCCAGGACAACGAGGGCAACGTGTGGTACATGGGCGAGGATTCCAAGGATATGAAGAATGGCCAGGTGGTGAGCCGGCACGGCTCGTGGGAAGCGGGCGTGGATGGCGCCCTGCCCGGCATCATCATGCTGGCCAGACCCCTGGATGGGCTGTGGTACCGGACGGAATACTATCGGGGGGAAGCCGAGGACCTGGCCCAGATCCTGAGTCTGAACGAGACGGTCACCGTGCCGTACGGCACCTTCAGCAATTGCCTGAAGATCCTGGATTTCAACGCGCTCGAACCCGGCGTCGAGGAGCACAAGTACTACGCTCCCGGCATCGGGGTGGTGAAGGAAGTACAGGTGAGAGGCGGAGGAGATGCGCTGGTCGAACTGACCGCCGTCCAGAACGAGTGAAGAGCGAGTCCCGGCAAAACCCAGTTCCTGTTTTCCCCGCCTGTGCCCCGGATGCTCCGGGGCTTTTTTTGTCTCCCCCCAAGGTATCCCTTTGACCAGGCTGTGAATAGCTTTCCTCCCGGCCATTCCTTACATTTATTCAGTTTTACCTCCACCATTGCGAAAAGGGCCTCTATGCCGCGGACTGAACAATTGCACCGCCTGGCCGGCGTCGGCGTTTTTCTGGCCGCTCTTCTGCTGTACCTGAAGACCATGGCCACCACCGTGTCCTTCTGGGATTGCGGGGAGTTCATCGCCTGCTCCTACACCATGGGGGTGCCCCATCCTCCGGGTTCGCCCCTGTACGTGCTGCTGGGCCGGGTCTTCACCCTGCTGCCCTTGGGCAATCCCGCCTCGCGCGTGGTCTTCATGTCGGCCCTTTCCTCGGCCCTGGCAGTGTGGTGCGTGTACCTGAGCACCGTGGCCCTGGCCCGGCGGGTGATGGGCGGTCCCGCGCACCGGCCCTTCGGCGACCAGCGCGATCTGAGCGTGATCCTGGGGGCGGCCCTGGCTGCCCTGTGTCTGGGGGGGTCTTATACTTTTTGGTTCAACGCCGTGGAGGCGGAGGTCTACGGGTACTCGATCTTCTTCACTGCCCTGGGGGTGTGGCTCATCCTCTACTGGGAGGGCACCCAGCACGGGACCAGCAACGACAAGTGGCTCTACCTGATCGCCTACGCCTTCGGCCTGGGCGGCGGTCTGCACATGCTCTGCCTGCTGACCATCCCCACCCTGCTGATCCTGGCCTGGTTTGCCGACGAGAAACTGCGCCGGCTCATCGTGCTTTTGCTGGTGCTGGCCGGCTGGAGCGTGCTCTCCATCGCGGTGCTGGGGTCCAAGAACGGCAATTTCCCCATCGCCCTGGCCCTGCTGGGCCTGATCTACTATCTCTACCGGATCGACCGGCGCGCCTGCTGGCTGCTGCTGGGTTCACTGCTGGTCTTCGGCCTTGGTTATTCGGCCTACGCGGCTCTCTACGTCCGCTCGGGCCTGAATCCCACCATCGACGAGAACGACCCGGAGAGCTGGGCCGCCTTCGTCAAGTTCCTCAACCGCGAGCAGTACGGCACCGACAGCATGCTGCTGAACATGCTGTCGGCGCGCGCCTCGCGCTCCTACCAGTTCTGGTACCTGCAGATGAAGTACTTCTTCCAGCAGTTCCCCTTCCCCTTCCTGACCAAGATGGTCGTCTTCCGCAAGGCCACGGAGAACGCCGCCGACCCGGTGGCGGTGTCGCTTATCCCCTACCTGCTGGGCCTGGGTGGCATGATCTGGCACGCCCAGCGCGACCGGCGGCGCTTCCTGGCCTTCTTCGCCATGTTCGCGATCATGGGCTTTGGGCTGACCCTCTACCTGAATATGCCGGACCCGCAGCCGCGCGAGCGCCACTACGTCTTCGGCGGGATGTTCTATGCCTTTGCCCTGTGGATGGGGCTGGGTTGGACCGGGCTGGTGGAGTACCTGCGCGAGCGCCTCAAGCTGGGCAACCACCTGGCCACCGCCGCCGCCTGCCTGGGCCTGATCCTGCCGGTGGGGATCGCCGCCCAGCTCTACCACCGGGTGGACCGCACCGATGACTTCATCGCCTTTGACTACGGCTACAACATCCTGCAGTCCGCCGACCCCAATGGCATCATCTTCACCAACGGCGACAACGACACCTTCCCGCTGTGGTACCTGCAGGAGGTGGAGGGCGTGCGCCAGGACGTGCGGGTGGTCAACCTGAGTCTGTTGAACACTAACTGGTACATCAAGCAGCTGCGTGACCGCGAGCCCAAGGTCGCCATCCAGCTGGACGACTCCTACGTCGATTCGGTGCTCACCGACACCCAACTGGTCGACCTGTACAAGCGGGTCTGGCCCGAGACCCGCATTCCCGTGGAGTTCAAGAAGCTGGGGCTGGAGGTGGAGATCCCGGCCAAGACCGACGGGGGCCTGCTGCGGGTCCAGGACATCATGGTCATCGGCATCCTCTACTGGAACCAGTGGCAGAAACCCGTCCACTTCGCCATCACCGTTTCGGGCGAGAACCGCCTGAACCTGGACCCCTATCTGCAGATGACGGGCATGGGCCTGCGGGTGGTGCCCCAGAAGGACGTCGGCACCGACCTGGCCCAACTGGAGCGCAACCTCTTCGAGGTCTACAGATTCCGCGGGGTGAACGATCCGGCGGTGTTCAAGGACGAGGACGCCGACCGGCTGATGGGCAATTACCTGGCCTGCGTGCTGGAGCTGGCCCAGTGCTACCAGCGGGCCGGGCGGGGTCCGGAGATGGAGCACCTGTTCCAGTGGGCCCAGGAGCGCTTTCCCTTTGCCTGGCGCGACTACTACGCCGCCAGCGAACTCCTGCGCCAGGCCGACCAGAAGCCCCTGGGCGCCGATTACCTGGAACGGGCCGGCAAGCTGGTCATGGCCGAATACGACCAGGACCCCAAGACCACCTATGAGAACACCCTGGCTCTGGCCGGCATCCTCCTCAATACCTATGCCGAGTACGATCGGGCTGAAGTCCTCTATCGCCAGGCCATGGTCAGGAATCCGCAGCAGTGGGACGCTTACTACGAACTGGCCGCCACCCTCCAGGCCAAGGGCCAGGCCCAGGCGGCCCTCGAACTGCTGGAGCAGTACCGCAGCAAGTACGGGGAGGTGGAGGAGTTGAAGAAAGCCGAGGAGATCCTGCACCGGGCCCTGAACCGGAGCGCCTCCAGCAGTGCGCCGGCCCAGCCCTGAGTGACTGGTCCGGCTGTGAGCGAACCAGTCGCCATCGTCATCCCCCACTTCCGGGCTTCCACCCTGGGCGCCTGCCTGGAGGCGCTCTACACCCGCAGCGACTGGCCCATCCAGGTCATCGTGGTGGACGATGGGCCGGACGGGCCGGCCATCCAGGAGGCGCGGCGCGCCTTTCCCCAGACCCAGGTGCTGCGCAACGAGCGCAACCTGGGCTTCACGGTCGCCTGCAACCGCGGCCTGGCCCTGGCCCGCACCCGCTACGCGGTGCTGCTCAACGACGACACCCGGGTGGAGGCCGGCTGGCTGCGCCCCCTGGTCGAAGCTGCCGAGGGCGATCCGCAGCTGGCTGCCTGCCAGCCCAAGCTGCTCTCGGCCGCTGATCCGGGGATTTTCGACTATGCCGGGGCGGCGGGAGGGTACCTAGACCGGCTGGGTTATACCTTCTGCCGGGGCCGGCTCTTCGACCACCGCGAGCGGGACGAGGGCCAGTACGACCGGCCCGCGCCCCTGTTCTGGGCCTGCGGGGCGGCCCTCTTTCTGCGCCTGGACGCCCTGCGCCGGGTGGGCCTGCTGGACGAGGAATACTATATGCACTTCGAGGAGATCGACCTGTGCTGGCGGCTGCGCCTGGCCGGGTACCGCATCCTCGCCGTGCCCGCCTCGGTCATCCACCACCACTCGGGCTGGTCCCTGCCCCCTTCTTCCTTCCGCAAGACCTATCTCAACTACCGCAACAACCTGGTGCTGCTCTGCAAGAACCTCGAGCTCTCCAGACTCCTGTGGGTGCTGCCCGTCCGCCTGGCCCTCGACCTGTCCAGCTCCCTGCTCTTCCTGGCCAAGGGGCAGTTCGCCCAGGCCCCGGCACCTCTGGCGGCCTTGCTGTGGCTGTTGGGTCATCCCCTGCAACTATGGCGCCGCCGTCGGCAGTCCCAGGCCCTGCGCCGCCCGGAAGAGGGCGTCCGGGGCGAGGGGGTGTACGCGGGCAGCCTGGTGTTTCAGTACTATGTGCGCGGGGTGCGCAGTGCTCTCTGTCTGCTGCCCGAGGCTGCGTGAGACGCCTGCTCGAACTGGGCGCCAAGCTGGCCATCAGCCTGGGGCTGATCTGGTACCTGGCCTACCAGATGGACTGGCCGGTGCTGGGCCACATCTTCGCCGCCACCCACTGGGGTCCCTTTGGCGGGGCAGTGCTGCTCTTCGCGCTGAGCAATGTGCTGGGCTCCGCCCAGTGGCACCTGCTCCTGCGGGTGCAGCAGATCCCCATCTCCTTCAGGCAGTCCCTGGTCGTGTACCACGTGGGGGTCTTCTTCAACAACGTGCTGCTGGGCAACATCGGGGGGGACGCAGTGCGCATCTATGACATCCGCCGGCTCAGCGGCCAGGCCAGCGGTGGGGTGGCGGCCACGGTCATGGACCGCTTCGTCGGCCTCTTCTCCACCTGCACCATCGCCCTGATCGCTTACCTGGTGCTCCCCGAGGTGCACGACCTGGCCTCGGTGCTGGTGCCCATCTGGCTGGGGCTGCTGGTGATGCTGGGGGCCGGGGTGAGCCGGCGGGCCGGACTCTACCTCGAAGGCCAGGCGCGCCGCTGGGGGCCCCAGCGCCTGGGGGACGTGGTGGGCAGCCTGCGCCAGAGCATGGGCGCCTACCGCCATCAGTACGGCCTGCTGCTGGGGATCTGGGTCCTCTCGCTGGTGGTGCAGCTGTGCCGGGTGCTGGTGTACTGGGCGGCGGGCCTGGCGGTGGGCATGGAGATCCCCCTGGGCTATTACGTGTGCTTCCAGCCCGTCGCCGCCATCATCGCCGCCCTGCCCATCTCGGTGGGGGGACTGGGGGTGCGCGAGAACGTCGTGGTGCAGCTCTTCGGCTCGGTGGGCGCCGATGCCAATCTCTCCTTCGCCATGTCCCTGCTGGGATACCTGGCCGGCATCCTGGCCAGCCTCCTGGGGGGGTTGGCCTTTATCTTCCGGCGCCTGGCGCCGACGGAGCGGCCATGAGCCGCGCGCGCACAACCCTGGGGGCCGAGCGCCTGCTGGAAGAGGAGTTCGAGCTGATCGCCGGCCGCCGCCTGGGCCTGATCACCAACCACTCCGGGGTGGACGGCCGCCTGCGCGCCACGGCTGATCGGCTGCACCAGGCTGCCGGCACCGAAGTGGTGGCCCTCTTCGGACCCGAGCACGGTATCCGCGGCGACGTGGCCGACGGCGAAAAGGTGGGGGGAGGGCGCGACCACCGCACCGGCCTGCCGGTGCACAGCCTCTACGGGCAGACTCGCCAGCCCACCCCGCAGATGCTCGAAGGCATCGAGGTGATGCTCTTCGACATCCAGGACGTGGGCGCCCGCTTCTACACCTATCTCTACACCATGAGCCTGGCCATGGAGGCCTGCGCCCTGCGCGCCATTCCCTTGGTGGTCCTCGACCGGCCCAATCCCGTGGGGGGAGTGGTGCTGGAGGGCAACATCCTCGACCCGGCCTTTGCCTCCTTTGTGGGCAAGTACCCCATCCCGGTCCGCTACGGGATGAGCGTGGGCGAGCTGGCCGGCTTCTTCAGGGGGGAGTACGGGATCGGGGTGGAACTGAAGGTGGTGGAACTGCGCGGTTGGCAGGTGGACGGGGGATGGGCCGAGACCGGGTTGCCCTGGGTGCCGCCCTCGCCCAATATGCCGGCGGTGGACACGGCCGAGGTGTACCCGGGGATGTGCTTTTTCGAGGGGACCAACGTCTCCGAGGGGCGGGGCACGGCCAAGCCCTTCGAGCAGGTGGGCGCCCCCTATATCGAAGGTTATCTGCTGGCCGACGCGCTCAACGCCCTCGCACTGCCCGGCGCCTGCTTCCGCCCGGTCTGCTTCCAGCCTGCGGCCTCCAAGTACGCCGGCCAGGTCTGCCAGGGAATCCAGCTGCACGTGCTCGACCGGCGGGTTTTCAGGCCGGTGCGCGCCGGGCTGGAGGCGGTGGCCATGGTCAGGAAGCTGTGGCCCGACCAGTTCGCCTGGCGCATTCCCCAGGGGGGCATCCACAACTTCGACCTGCTGGCCGGCACCGACCAGCTGCGCCTGGCCCTGGACCAGGGGCAGAGCGTGGCCCAGCTGGAAGCGGGCTGGGAGGCGGGGTTGCGCGCCTTCCGCCGGCAGCGCCAGCCCTATCTGCGCTATGCGCGCGATTGACAGGCGGAGGTAATTTTTTAAACTATGAGCCAGGTTCCCTTCACCTCAACCGGCCCTTCCCCATGCCCGCACCCCTGGTACCCGGCACCTTCCTGATCGCCTCGCTGAACCTGGAGCCAGACCGCAACTTCACCCGCAGCGTGGTGCTGATCCTCAGGTGCAGCCCGGAGGGCGGTGCGGCCGGGGTGGTGATCAACCAGCCGCTGGGCCAGCGCCGCGCCGCCGAGCTGCAGCACTGGGCCGAGGGCCTGGAGCATCTGCAGACCCCCGCTGGCGGGCTCTTTTACCTGGGAGGGCCGGTGGACCAGGACTCGCTGGTGGTCCTGCACCGGGTCGAGCACCTGGGGGAGAGGCCGCCCATCTTCGAGGACCTCTATGCCAGCGTCGACCTGGACGCTCTGCGCGCCCACGCCGCCTTCATGGACCCGCAGCAGCCGGTGCTGCACTTTTATCTGGGGTGTGCCAGCTGGAGCCCGGGTCAGCTGGAGAACGAGGTGGCCATGGGCTTCTGGGTGCTCTCCCCGGGGTCGGCGGACCTGGTTTTCTCCACCGAGCCGGATCAGGTCTGGCAGCAGGCCCTCTATTCCCTGGGCGGGAAGTACCGGGCCCTCTCCTACATCCACGAAGACCCGCTGGCCAACTAGCAGATCATCCCGCGTTTGGCGCGGATGCCGTGGATGGGCGGGTCGTCGCCGATCCAGCGGTCGTCCACCGGCTCTGAGGCCAACTGGTAGCGCGAGTCCGAGGAGATGCGGATGCGGTCGGTGTGGTTGTCGGTGCTGGCGTGCAGGGTGTACATGCTGAAGACCAGCAGGTCGCCCATCTGGTACTCGGCGCCCAGCCAGCGGCCGCCTAACTGCTTGCGGGCCTCGATGGCGTCGGGGGAATAGGCGCCGGTGGAGTTCCAGCGGATCTGCTGCCGCTCCTCGGCGGTCAGCTCGCGCCCTGCGTTCCGGGCCGCTTCCACCAGGACCCTGGCATTGCCCTCCTCGCAGTAGGCATCCACGTCGGTTTGGCCGTAGGTGCGGACCAACTGCTCCTGGCGGTGGGAGTTCTCCAAAAGCATCAGCCCGCCCATCTCCCAGGGCACGTCCACCAGCGGGGTCCACGAGGTGTAGAGCCGGCGGGTGCCACGCCCCATGTAGACCACGTCGTAGTGGGGCTGGGTGGCGGTGCGGGTGCCCGGGGTCTTGGCGCGGAACCAGGTGTAGTCGTAGTGGCGCACTGGCCCGCCCAGGAAATTCCGGTAGAAGTCCATCATCGCCCCCTCGTAGAGCAGCTTCATCAAGGGCTGGTTGCCCTTGGCCAGCTGGGGCATGAAGGAGATGGTGTGGTCGGGCTTGACCACCCCCTCGAACGCGGGATAGCGCCCGTCGAGGATGCCGGCCGCCTGCAGCCGGTCCATCACCTCCTGGCGGGCGGCGGCCACTTGGTCGCGGTAGAGCAGGCCGGGCAGGAAGAGGTACCCGTCCTCCGCCATGCGCTGGCGCAACTCGGCCACGTCCGAGAGCGCTTCAGCGGAGGAGCGCAGTTCGCCGAAGCCGGCGGGGGTGGTGTCGAGGGGGTTGCCGCAGTAGGTCAGGGTATCCGCGCTTTCCAGACTCATCGTTTTTCTCCGTATCTGAAAGGTAGGCGCGAAGGCCGCGCCCGGTCAAGGGTCGAGCGGGGCCATGGGCCGGGGTCAGTTTTCCTCCAGGCTTGCCGCGATTGACTCCAGGGACTCAAGCTTTTATCTTAGGACACTCCTTTTGTTCCCCGTTGTGCTCGCATCTCCAGTTCCTGCCGATATATAAAACATGACGACTATGCGTATTATCCATCTGGTTCTCTCATTGTCTCTGCTCTCCTGGGCCGGCAGCGCCCAGGCCCAGCGCCTGGCTGCCGCCAAGGTCCGCAAGGCCAAAAGCGCCGACAGCAGCACCTGCGCGGCGGCCATCCTGGTGGAAGCCCAGACCGGGAAGGTGCTCTTTGCCTATAATGCCGATCAGCCGCGCCAGCCGGCCAGCACCCAGAAACTGTTGCTGGAACTGGTGGTGATGGACGCCCTGGCCGCCGGCGAGGTCTCCCTGGACGATACCGTCCGGGTCTCTGCCGAGGCCAGTCGCATCAACGGCTCCCAGGTCTTTCTCAGGGAGGGCGAGGCCCTGTCACTGCGCAAGATGATGGAGGCGGTGGCCGTGGCCTCGGCCAACGACGCCTGCGTGGCCGTGGCCGAACACCTGGCCGGCACCGAGGCCAATTTCGTGGCCCGCATGAACGCCAAGGCCAGGGAATTGGGCCTGGAGCACACCCATTGCGCCAATTCCTACGGTTTGGACAATGCCCCAGCAGGCCAGGGCAACGTCACCACCTCCTACGAGCTTTCCCAGATCGCCCTGGCGCTGCTGCGCCAGTACCCTGAGGTCCTCCAGTGGTCCTCCCTGCGCCAGACCCCCTTCCGCGAGGGCACCCAGACCCTGCACAGCACCAACAAGCTCCTCGACCGCCTCGAAGGGATGGACGGGCTCAAGACCGGTTTTACCAGCCGGGCCGGTTTCTGCCTGGTGGGCACGGCCCAGCGGCGGGGCATGCGCCTGGTCTCGGTGGTGCTGGGGGCGCGCAACTCCAGGGTCCGGGAGCGGGAGACGGTGCGGCTGCTGGAATGGGGCTTCGAGCACTATGCCAAGGTGCCGCTGGCCGAGGCCGGCCAGTCCATGGGGCTGGTCAACCTCGACTGGGGTGCGGAGCCGGCAGTCAACGCGGTGTTCAGCAACCCCCTGGCCGTGGTGCTGCGCACCGAGCAGAAACGCCAACTCAAGAGCGAACTCCAGTTGCCCCCCAAGCATCCGGCGCCCGTGCGCCAGGGCCAGGGCCTGGGCAAATTCAAGGTCTCCCTGGGCGACAGCCTGCTGGCCGAGGTGGACCTGGTGGCTGAGAAGAGCGTGGAACGGGTGGGGCTGTGGGAACGGCTGATGAGCTACTTTTAAACAGTGCCCCTCCAGTAATCAATACCCCTCTGGCGCGATGCTCAGGTCGCGCTCTGCCAATGGCAGTTCCACCCGCCGGCCGCCCTGCCGGTGGGAGGCGATGATCCCGAAGATCAGTTCCTGACTGCGACAGGCCAGCTCGATACTGCCCTGGGTATCGGTGCCGCTGTCGAGGGTAGCCACCAGATCCTCGATCCCCTTCAGCGTGCCGCTGGCGATGGGGATCTTCGGTCCCTCCACTTCCCGAAACTCCCCGTACTCGTCGGCCATTCGCCACGTATAATCGACGCCGTTGCTCAGGGTGCGCAGCTTGCCCTTGGCGCCGCTGACCTCGAACTCGTACCCGCCGGCGGCCACCAGATAGGCGTGGACGCCGTTTTTGAAGCACACGTACCCGCTGGTGATGCGCGGGTCGATCTTGAGGCGCTGGCCCTCCCAGTCGCTCTCGGCGGTGACGGCATTGCCTTGGACAAACTCAGCCTCTCCGTCGCCGGCCAGGAAGAGCATCATGTCAGCGGCGTGGGTATGGCCCCACTGGGCCACGCTGATCCCGCAACTGGCCACCACGGCCTGCACCTGGCCGATGCGGCCCTCGTCGCAGAGCTGGCGGAGGTGGCGGTACAGGGGGGTGTAGCGGCGCTGGGTGCCGTAGTTGAACTTGACCCCGTGCTGCCGGCAGGCCTCTAGCATGGCGTCGGCCTGGCGCATGGAATTGCACAGGGGTTTTTCGCAGTAGATGCCGGCTACCCCGTGCTGGGCGGCGAAGATGGTGGTCTCGGCGTGGGGCCCGGGCCGGGTGGCGATGCAGACGAGGTCGAGGCGCTCCTTGAGGACCATCTCCTGGTAGTCGGTGTAGGCGCTGGCGACTCCGTAGCGCTGCTGCGCGGCCTGGGCCTTTTCGGCCACCGGGTCGCAGACCGCCGCGAACTCGATGCGCGGGCAGGCCGCCAGGGCCGCGGCGTGGGAATAGGGGAGAAAGAGGTCGCTGTGGGGCCGGTTCCTGACCTCGTCGTCGATGGTGGCGCCCATGCGGCCACAGCCGATCAGGCCGGCGCGGTAGGTCTTGGACATGGCGTACCTCGGAGGGGTGGATGCTTGACCGGCAGGCGCTTTTGCCCTACATTATCTGCCGCTTCTGAGGCCAGTGCGTCAGAATAAAACCAATGCCCGGACGGCTGTAAAGAGGGGCGATTAGCTCAGTTGGTTAGAGTACCTGCTTGACATGCAGGGGGTCACTAGTTCGAATCTAGTATCGCCCACCATCCAATAAGGCCCTGAGAAATCAGGGCCTTATTCTTTTTCCCTCTGAGCCATCAATACTTACCTCTCAGCGCCCCCTCGTTCAATCCACCAAACCAACGCCGCCCACCATTTGACACGAGGAGATGGCACAGTGCCAGTGGGAGTGGTTGCACGCAGAGCGGCGCATCCTGACGGTCCAGGAGACGCGGGGGCCGGCAGGGGAGGTGTGGATCCCGAAGGACAGCGAGGCGCGGGCGCTGGACATGAAGGGGGAACTGGTGGAGCACTTCGGCCGGGAGCGGGCGCGACAGGAAGGGGCGGGTATCCTGGGGCCGTACGTGGTGGTCGCCGGCAATGCCTACAACAAGCGCCACTACCGTGGCCGGCCCATCGGCGATGGGGCCATT
>JACPJE010000292.1 GCA_016187725.1 Candidatus Latescibacterota bacterium | reverse complement strand
GGGCCAGGAGCCGGCCGAAGAGGGGCGAGGCGCCGGGGCTGGTGAAGTAGTCTCCCTGGGGACCGATCACTGCCCGGCCGCCGGTGTAGTACCCGGCCTCGGGATGGTAGAGCACCACCCCCATGAAATCGGCAAAGGTGATCCGGCCGCCATTGGCGCGAATTTTTTTGCGCGTCTCGCACAGCGCCTGTATATTAAAACGTTCAGCGGTCATTTTCACGACGAGATTCTCGAGACCTGCCTCCTAGCTCGGCCAGATTGTCATGAACGGTGAACTGCAGCAATTTGCCCCCATCGGCCTGCTGGTGATCGTGGCCGTGGTCTTTGTCGGGGCCATTGTCTTCCTCCCCTCCCTGCTGGCCAAAAAGCGTTCCTTCAACCGCCTCAAGGACACCCCCTACGAGTGCGGCATTCCCGCCGACACCCAGACCCACACCCGCTTCAGCGTCAAGTTCTACGTGGTGGCCATGCTCTTCATCCTCTTCGACATCGAGGTGGTGTTCATGGTGGGTTGGGCCACGGTCTTCCGCGACTTGAGCAAATCGCCCGCCGAGGGGGGCATCGGCTGGCTGATGCTGGGCAGCGCCCTGCTCTTCATCGCCATCCTCGAGGTCGGCCACTTCTATATATGGAAAAAGGGGGCGCTCAACTGGGCCCCGCGCCGGCCCGCGCTTCCCTCTGAGTAATAGAGATTTATGAGTACTGTTGTCAACACGGCAGTCGATCTGAGAGCCGAGAGCCGCGACGTGATCGTCACCCGGCTCGACAGCGCCGTGGACTGGGCGCGCAAGAATTCCTGCTGGCCCATGCCCATGGGCCTGGCCTGCTGCGCCATCGAACTGATGGCCACCGGCGCCAGCCGCTTCGACATCTCCCGCTTCGGCGCCGAGGTGATGCGCTTCTCCCCCCGCCAGTCGGACCTGATGGTGGTGGCCGGCACCTGCGTGTACAAGATGGCTGGGGTGGTCAAGCGCCTGTGGGAGCAGATGCCCAACCCCAAGTGGTGCATCGCCATGGGCGCCTGCGCCAGCACCGGCGGGATGTACCGCAGCTACGCGGTGGTGCAGGGCATCGACCGCATCCTCCCGGTGGACGTGTACATCTCTGGCTGCCCGCCCCGCCCCGAAGCCCTGCTGGAGGCGCTGATGGCCCTGCAGCGGCAGATCGAGCACGAAAAATCCATCGAGAATCTCCGCCAAGACCAGCACCAGCCCCGCCTAGGCGGCGCGGCGCTGCGCGGCCCGGTCGTGATCGAGGGGTGAGGGCGAGCCGCTTATGACTCCCCAAGAGGCAGCGCAGCGACTCAAAGAGCACCTGGGCGAGGGGGTGGGGGAGCCGACCGAATTCCGCGGCGAGTACTCGCTGGTGGTGGGCCGCGAAAGGATCGTCGCGGCCTGTCGGTTTTTAAAAGACACCTGCACTTTCGACATGCTCACCGATCTGTCCGGGGTCGACAACTACGGTGAGGAACCGCGCTTCGAGGTCGATTACCTGCTCTACTCGCTGACCCACCGCTGCCACCTCCGCCTCAAGGTCCACCTCGCCGAAGAAGATCCGCTGGTCGAGTCGGTCACCGGGGTCTGGCGCACCGCCGACTGGCACGAGCGCGAGGCCTACGACATGTTCGGCATCCGCTTCGCCGGTCATCCCAATCTCAAGCGCATCCTGATGTGGGAAGGCTATCCCCACCACCCCCTGCGCAAGGACTTTCCGCTGGCCGGTCTGGCCGCCGACCTACCCTCCACCGCCGACGAGGCGGGCCGGGTCGAGGCCGCCCCCATGCTGGGCGGCCCCTTCTTTTCGGGGCCCGGCCAGCGCGGCACCGTGGCCCGGGAGCCGCGCCAGTACGACACCCCCGCGGAGCAGGCCGAAAAACTGGCGAGCCCCAACAAGGAAGAGGCGGTCTGAGCCATGGCCACCCGCCGCGAAATGGAGATCATCGACTCGGCCTACCGCGCCCAGCTGGCCTTTGAGGAGGAGCTGAGCGGAGAAAAGACGCTGCTCAACATGGGGCCCTCCCACCCCAGCACCCACGGGGTGCTGCGGGTGATCCTCGAACTGGACGGCGAGGTGATCACCAATCTGTGGCAGGATATCGGGTACCTGCACCGGGGGGACGAGAAGATCGCCGAGAACATGACCTACACCCAGTTTATCCCCTATACCGACCGCCTCGACTACCTCGCGCCCCTGGCCAACAACGTGGCCTACGCGTACGCGGTGGAGAAGCTGCTGGGGGTGGAGGTGCCGCCCCGCTGCCAGTGCATCCGGGTGATCTGCTCCGAGCTGGCCCGCATCAGCTCCCACCTGCTGGGCATCGGCGCCATGAGCATCGACCTGGGCGCCATGTCGGTTTTCTTGTACACCTTCACCGAGCGCGAGAAGATCTACGATCTGTGCGAGTGCCTCAGCGGGGCCCGCTTTACCACCAGCTATACCCGCATCGGCGGGCTGGCCCACGATATGCCGGCCGAATTCCTGCCCATGCTGCGCCAATTCCTCGACGAAGTCCCCGCAACCATCGACGAGACCGACAAACTGCTGAGCCGCAACAAGATCTTCCTGGCGCGCACCAAGGACATCGGGGTGCTCTCCAGGGCCGATGCCATCGACCTGGGGGTCACCGGCCCGGTGCTGCGCGCCTCGGGGGTCGATTGGGACATCCGCAAGGCGCATCCTTACAGCGGGTACGAGCACTTCGACTTCGAGGTGCCGGTGGGCGCAGTGGGGGATTGCTACGACCGCTACCTGGTGCGCATGGAGGAGATGCGCCAGAGCATCCGCATCCTGCACCAGGCCATCGACAAGCTGCCCGAAGGTCCGGTTGACGTCGATGACCCCAAGATCGTCCTGCCCGAGAAAAAGGCGGTGCTGACCCGGATGGAGGAGCTGATCCACCAGTTCATCCACGTCACCGCCGGGGTCAACGCCCCGGTGGGGGAGGTGTACTTCTCGGCTGAGAACCCCAAGGGCGAACTGGGCTTTTACATCGTCAGCAAGGGCGGCGGGACCCCGCATCGGCTCAAGATCCGCGGTCCCTCCTTCGTCAACCTGCAGGCCCTGCAGACGATGAGCATCGGCCACATGGTGGCCGACCTGATCTCCATTCTGGGCAGTCTCGACTTCGTCATGGGAGAGTGCGACCGCTGAGGGTCGCTTGAGGATGGTGAAATGGCGCTGGATGTCCCCGCAGCACTGAGCCAAAAGATCGACGAGATCATCACCCATTATCCGTCCGAACACCCGCGCGCGCCAGTGTTGTGGCTCTTGCACTTACTACAAGATTATTACGGCCACCTAGGCCGGGAGCAGGTCGAATGGACCGCCGCCAGGCTCGGCCTTCCCCCCATCGACGTATGGGAGCTGGTCAGCTTCTACCCGATGTTCACCAGCGAGCCGCGCGGCAAGTACCACCTCAAGGTCTGCCGCACCCTCTCCTGCGAGATGGGCGGGTGCAAGGCCATCCTCGATACCCTCCAGCAGCGCCTGGGCCTAGCCCCCGACCAGACCACCCCGGACGGGCAGTTCACCCTCTCCACCTTCGAGTGCCTGGCCGATTGCGGCAACGGCCCGGTGATGATGGTCAACGACGAGCACTTCGCCAATCTCACCCCCGAAAAGGCCGAGGCGCTCATCGACCGCCTGGCCCAGTCCGGCCTGGAGGAGCAGCCCCTGCCGCCGGTGCCGCCGGCCCATCCGGCCGAGCAACGGCTGATCATGGCCAACCTCAGCCAGCCCGGGTACGAGGGCTCGCTCCACAGCTACCTGGCCGCCGGCGGGTACCAGGGCCTGCGCAAGGCCGTGGAGATGGCCCCCGAGGCCATCGTGCAGGAGTTGATCGACAGCAAGCTGCGCGGGCGCGGGGGCGCCGGTTTCCCCACCGGCATGAAGTGGAGGTTCGTGGACAGGAAGTCGGGCAAGCCCATCTACCTGGTCTGCAACTGCGACGAGAGCGAGCCGGGCACCTTCAAGGATCGCGTCCTGATCCACCGCGACCCCCATCTGCTGCTGGAGGGCATCGCCATCACCTGCTTCGCCCTGGGAGCCAAGGTCGGGTACATCTACATCCGCGGTGAGTTCCCCAAGGCCGTGGCCATCGTCCAGAAGGCCATCGACGAGGCCAGGGCGGCCAATCTGCTGGGCAGGAAGATCCTGGGCAAGGAAGGCTTCGACTGCGAGATCTACCTGCACCGCGGGGCCGGCGCGTACATCTGCGGCGAGGAGACCGGCTTGATCGAGTCGCTGGAAGGCAAACGCGCGTACCCGCGCATCAAGCCGCCCTTTCCGGCGGTCAGGGGGGTGTTCAACTGCCCCACGGTGGTCAACAACGTCGAGACCCTGTGCAATATCCCCCAGATCATCACCAAGGGCGGGATCTGGTTCGCGGGCATGGGGGTGCCCGGTTCCGCGGGGACCCGGCTGGTCTGCGTCAGCGGGGCGGTGGTCAAGCCGGGGTACTTTGAATTCGAGATGGGCAAGCTCACCCTGCGCCAGCTGATCTTCGACATCTGCGGCGGGCTCAGGGAGGGCCGCACCCTCAAGGGGGTGATCCCCGGGGGCAGTTCCATGCCGATCCTGCTGCCGGAGCAGCTCGACGTGACCCTCGACTTCGACGCCATCCAGAAGGCCGGCTCCATGGCCGGCTCGGGCGGGATCATCGTGCTGGACGACGCCACCCCCATCGTCGAGGCGGCCTTCAATCTGGCCCGGTTCTACGCCCACGAGTCCTGCGGCCAGTGCACCCCCTGCCGCGAGGGGACCCTGTGGCTGGAGAAGATGCTGCACCGGATCAGGGAGGGGCAGGGGCGCCCGGAGGACGTGGACCTGCTCTGGGAGGTGGCCGACAACATCGAGGCCAAGACCATCTGCCCGCTGGGCACGGCCGCGGCCTGGCCGGTAAAAGCCTTCACCTCCAAGTACAAGGCCGAGTTCGCCAGGGTCATCGGTTCGGGAGAAGGGAAGCCCTAGGAGATGCCAGAAGGCAGGGTCAAACTCACCATCGACGGCAGGGAGGTGGAGGTCCCGCGCGGGACCAACGTCATCGAGGCCGCCAAGCAGGCCGGCGTCGAGATCCCCCACTATTGCTACCACCCCAAGCTGCCCATCGCCGGCAACTGCCGCATGTGCCTGATCTCGCTGGGCATGCCCAGGATGACCCCCGAGCGCAAGCCCGAGATCGGCGCCGACGGCAAGCCGGTGGTGGTCTTCATGCCCGCCCCCCAGATCGCCTGCAACACCCTGGCCGCCCAGGGCATGGTGGTCCAGACCCGCACCCCGGCCATCATCAAGGCGCGCCAGGGGGTGATGGAGTTTCTGCTGATCAACCATCCCCTCGACTGCCCCATCTGCGACCAGGCGGGCGAGTGCCGGCTGCAGGAGTTCGCGGTGGACTACGGCAAGGGCGAGAGCCGCTTTGTCGAGCCCAAGGTCCACAAGCCCAAGCAGGTGGCGCTCAACGCCAAGATCACCCTCGACAACGAGCGCTGCATCCTGTGCTCGCGCTGCGAGCGCTTCATGCGCCACGTGGCCGGCCAGGACTGCCTGGGTTTTGTCCAGCGCGGCAGTCACGTGGAATTGACCTGCTATCCGGGCCAGGAGCCCAGGACCAACTACGACCTCAACATCGTCGACATCTGCCCGGTGGGGGCCCTGACCTCCACCGATTTCCGCTTCCGGCAGCGGGCCTGGTTCCTCAAGGAGACCAAGAGCCTCTGCCCCAATTGCGCCACCGGTTGCAATACCGCGGTGTGGACGCGCGAGGGCGAACTGCTGCGCCAGACCCCGCGCGACAACGAGGCAGTCAACCAGTGCTGGATGTGCGACTACGGCCGGCTGCAGTACAAGTTCGTCAACGACCCCAAACGGCTGCAGGCCCCGCTGGTGCTCCAGCGCCCCGCCGAATGGCAGGAGGCCCTGGGGCAGGCAGTGCAGGCCCTGCAGGGGGCGCACGGCGCCATCGCCGCGGTGGGCTCGGCCCGGGCCACCACCGAGGAACTGTACCTGTTCAACCGGCTGGCCCGGCGCTTGGGCGCCTCCTCAGTGGACTGCGTGCCGCGCCAGGGCGAGGCCGACCACCTGCTGCTCAACGCCGACCGCAATCCCAACAGCCGGGGCGCAGCGTTGACTGGCGCGGCGGCCCAGCCCCTGGGCAGTCAACTGGGGGCCATCGCAGGGGGCGTGCGGGAGGGACGGCTCAAGGCCCTGCTGGTGCTGGGCGAGGATCTGAGCAGATGCGGGATCGGCCCCGAATTGCTGGCGCAGCTGGAAACCCTGGTGGTCATCGACATCCTGCCCAACGCCACGGTCGAGAAGGCCCAGGTGGTGCTGCCCGGGGTTTCCTTCGCCGAGAAACGCGGCTCTTTCATCAACGCCAAGGGGCGACTGCAGCGGCTCAACCCGGCCATCCCGCCCCAAGGCGAGGCCAGGCCCGAGTGGCAGATCCTGGCGGCGCTCTTGCGCACCCTCGATCCGGCCGAGGATTTTTCCACCCTGGAAGGGGTGTTTGCGGCGCTGGCCCAGGAGCAACCGGCCCTGGCGGGCTTGAGCCTGAGCCGGATCGGCGACCAGGGCGTCCAGTTGGACACTGAAGCGGCGGCGGCCGGCTGAGGGGCTGAGATGGCAGAAGACCTTCCCATCCTCTTGCTCAAGATAGCCGGCGCGGTGCTGGGCCTGTTGACCATCGTCGCCTACACCGTGCTGCTGGAGCGCCGGGTCGCCGCCTGGATCCAGGACCGGGTGGGCCCCAACCGGGTGGGCCCGCTGGGGCTGATGCAGCCCATCGCCGACTTCATCAAGCTGGTCACCAAGGAAGACCTGCTGCCCGCCTACGCCCACAAGGTCTACTACGTCCTGGCCCCGGCCCTGGTGATGATCCCCTCGCTCTTGGTGATCGGGGTCATCCCCTGGGGCAGCTTTCTGGGCGAGGTCAAGTGCGTGATCGCCGACCTGGACACCGGGCTGCTCTTCGTCTTCGCCATCACCTCCCTGGCGGTGTACGGGATCGTGCTGGCCGGCTGGTCGAGCAACTCCAAGTACCCCTTCCTGGGCGGCATCCGCTCCAGCGCCCAGATGATCTCCTACGAGGTCTGCCTGGGCCTGAGCGCAGCCAGCATCATCATGCAGACCGGCACCCTGAATCTGGGGCACATCGTCGAGTACCAGGCCGAGCACACCTGGCTGATGGTCTGCCAGCCAGTGGCCTTCTTCATCTTCGTGGTCAGCGCCTTTGCCGAGACCAACCGCCTGCCCTTCGACCTTCCCGAAGCCGAGCAGGAACTGGCGGGCGGGTACAACATCGAATACAGTTCGATGAAATTCGCCCTCTTCTTCATGGGCGAATACGCCAACATGACCATCGCCTCGGCCCTGGCGGCCACCCTGTTCCTGGGGGGCTGGTCTTTGCCCTTCGAGCCTTTCAATGCGCCGGCCCGGACCCTATGGGTGGGCATCGCCCACATCGGGATCTTCCTGGCCAAGGTGCTGGCCTTCCTGTTCTTCTTCATCTGGGTCCGCTGGACCCTGCCGCGTTTCCGCTACGACCAGCTCATGCGCATCGGCTGGAACGTGATGATCCCCCTGGCCCTCGTCAATGTTTTCGTCACCGGGGCTATCCTGCTGTGGAGAGGTTGAGATCATGATGCTTCGACGGCCCAGGCTCAGTCTCTGGGAAAAGAGCTACCTGCCGCAGATCCTCAAGGGGCTGTGGCTGACCTTCAAGCATATTCCCAGGCGCAAGGTCACCGAGCAGTACCCCGAGCAGCGGCCCACCCTGCACGGCCCGCACTACCGGGGGGCGCCGGTGCTGGTCAAGGACCCGGAGGGGCGGGTCAAGTGCGTGTCCTGCCAGTTGTGCGAGTTCGTCTGCCCGCCCAAGGCCATCCGCATCACCCCGGGCAGCCGGCAGCCGGGGGGGCCCGACGCCAATGTCGAAAAAGAACCCAAGGGCTTCGACATCGACATGCTGCGCTGCATCTACTGCGGGCTGTGTCAGGAGGTCTGCCCCGAGGAGGCCATCTTCCTCAAGCGCCATTTCGCCATCACCGGGTACAGCCGCGAGGAACTGGTCTTCGACAAGGACAAGCTGCTCGAACTGGGCGGCGTACACCAGGACCAGATCTGGAAATGGAAGAACAAGTGATGGGCGTCCAAGACCTGCTCTTCTGGTTTTTCAGCGCCGCCATGCTGGTGTCCGGCGTACTGGTGATCGCCAACCGCAACCCGGTCAACAGCGCCATGTTCCTGATCCTGCTCTTCATCAACATGGCCGGCCTCTTCCTGCTGCTCGAAGCCTTCTTCCTGGCCATCGTCCAGGTGCTGGTCTACGCTGGAGCGGTGATGGTGCTCTTCCTCTTTGTCATCATGCTCCTCGACCTCAAGGCAGGCCCCCAGCGGCCTTTCAAGAAACTGGTGGTGGGCCTGGCCGCGGTGGTGGGCCTGGCGCTGGTGGGGGAGATCTGGGTGGTGCTGCAGGTGCCGCTCGCCCCCTCCGGGTCCCCCCTGCAGGGAGGCTTGAGGGAGGTGGTGAAGAAGTTGTTCACCAGCTACCTGCTGCCCTTTGAGGTGACGGCGCTCATCCTGCTGGTGGCCATGCTGGGGGTGGTCCTGCTCTCCAGAAGGGAGGCCAAGTGATGATCGCCCTGGAGCACTACCTGCTGGTGAGCGGCCTGCTCTTCGCCCTGGGCCTTATCGGGGTAGTGCTGCGCCGCAACGCCCTGGTCACCCTGATGTGCCTGGAGATGACCCTCAATGCCGCCAACCTGGCCGCGGTGGCCTTTTCCCACTACCTGGGCCGCGTCGAGGGGCAGATCCTGGTCTTCTTCACCATCGTCATCGCTGCGGCCGAGGTCGCGGTGGGCCTGGCCATCTTCGTGGCCCTGTTCCGCCAGAAGCAGACCGTCAGCCTGGACGACTTAACCTCCATGCGCTCATGAGCCAGGTCTGGGTCCTCCTCTTCGCCCCGCTCTTGGCCGCGGGGCTCATCACCCTCTTCACCCGCCGTTCCCAGGGGCTGAGCGCCGCCCTTTCCATCGGGGCCATCCTCATCGGCTTTGGCTGCGCCCTGCAGCTCTTCGCCGCGCTGGGCAGCGGCCAACCCCTCAGCCCCGCGCCGATCCAGTGGCTGAGCGTGGGGCCGGTGCACGTGGAGATCGGGGCGACCTTGGACCGCTTGAGCGTGCTGATGCTGCTGGTGGTCACCGGGGTGGGTTCGGCCATCCAGATCTACTCGCTGGGGTACATGAAGGGCGATCCGGGGCTGTCGCGCTACTTTGCCTGCATGTCCCTGTTCACCTTCTCGATGCTGGGCATCGTGCTGGCCAGCAATTTTATCCAACTATTCATCTTCTGGGAACTGGTCGGCCTGTCCTCCTACTTGCTGATCGGCTACTGGTTCGAGCGGCCCAGCGCCACGGCCGCCGGCATCAAGGCCTTCCTGGTCAACCGGGTGGGCGACTTCGGCTTCATGATCGGGATCCTGATGCTGTGGTCCTATGCCGGCACCTTTGACTTTGCCGAGCTGCAGGCTCGCCTGCCCGGCCTGCACCTGGGGGCCGGCACCCTGGCCCTGATCGGGCTGCTGATCTTCTGCGGCACCGTGGGCAAAAGCGCCCAGTTCCCCCTGCACGTGTGGCTGCCAGACGCCATGGAGGGCCCCACCCCGGTCAGCGCCCTGATCCATGCGGCCACCATGGTCGCTGCCGGCGTGTACATGCTGGCCCGGGTGATCTGGCTCTTGGCGCCCTCGCCCCTGGCCCTGGAGACCATCTCCTTCATCGGCGGCTTCACGGCGCTGTTGGCGGCCCTGATCGCCGTGGCCCAGAACGACATCAAGCGCATCCTGGCCTACTCCACCCTCTCGCAGCTGGGCTACATGGTGATGGCCGTGGGCCTGGGGGGCGATTTGCAGGCCATCTTCCACCTCACCACCCACGCCTTCTTCAAGGCCCTGCTCTTCCTCACGGCCGGCAGCGTCATCGTCGCTCTGCACCACGAGCAGGACATCTGGAGGATGGGCGGGCTGAAGCAGAAGATGCCCCTGACCTTCGGGGCCTTTCTCATCGGCACCCTGGCCCTGGCCGGGGTGTGGCCCTTGAGCGGCTTCTACAGCAAGGACGAAATCCTGTTATTGGCCCTGGAGCACAATGCCCTGCTTTTCGCGCTGGCCGCTTTCACCGCCCTGCTGACCTCCTTCTATATGGGCCGGGCCTTCGGGGTGGTTTTCCTGGGCCGCCCGCGCGACCAGCACGCCTTCGACCACGCCCACGAGTCGCCCCTGGTGATGATTGGGCCGATGATCTTCCTGACCCTGCTCTCGGTGGTGGGCGGCTGGTTCTCGGCGGTGCCCCACTTCCTGCAGCCGGCGGCAGGCGAGGCCGAGCACCCTATCGCCCTGCAGGTGGGGCTGCTGGCCATTCCGGCCCTGGGTTTCCTGGTCTCGGGCCTGCTCTACTGGCGGGGCGCTCCCAGCGACGCCCCCCTGCAGCGCACCCTGGGTCCCTTCTACACCGCCATGCAGCACAAGTTCTACCTGGATGAGCTGTACCTGACCCTGGTCAAGTACACCCAGGACCTGGTCGCCGCCATCTGCGATTTCACCGACCGCTGGATCCTGCAGGGCCTGGCCGTGGGCGGCCTGTCCCTGGGCGCGGGCCTGGTGGGGCGGGTCGTCAATCTGCTGCAGACCGGGCAGGTGCGCACCTATGCGCTGTGGTTCGGGATCGGGGTGGTGGTGGTCGTGTACTTTGCCTTGATCGCCTGATAGGGCGGGTCTGTAGGGGCCTTCATTCATTGATTGGTTGGACATATGGAATCATTGCTGTTGTCGGCGCTGCTGGCGCCCCTGCTGGGCGCGATCGCGGTGTGGTCCGCAGGGGAGAAGACGGCCCGCCGGCTGGCGGCTCTGGCCGCGTCCGTGTCGCTGGCGGCCGGGCTGGCCCTCTTCGGCGCCTTTGACCCCCAGGCCGCTGACCCCCAGTTCCGCACCCTCATCGAATGGGTGCCCCAGCTGGGCATCACCTTCCACCTGGGCGTGGACGGCCTCTCCCTGCCTCTGATCTTGTTGACGGTCCTGGTGGGCCTGGCAGCGGTGCTGGCCCCATCGCCCGAAGGCCGGCCCAAGGCTTACTACTCCTCGCTGCTGCTTTTGCTGGGCGCGGCGGTGGGCGCCTTTGCCTCGCTCAATCTCTTCTTCTTCTACTTCTTCTGCGAGCTGGCCACCCTGCCCAAATACCTGTTGGTGGGCATCTGGGGCAGCGACCGGGGCAAGAGCCGCAAGGAGGCCGCCCTGCACCTGACCCTCTACATCACCGCCGGGGCCCTGGTCGTCCTGCTGGGGCTGCTCTATCTCTACGCTGCCACCGGCGGGTATTTTGACCTGCCCGACCTGCAGGCCTTCACCGGCGCCCATCCGCTGCCGGCCCAGGTCCAGGTATGGATCTTCGGCATCCTGATGCTGGGCTTCGGGATCTGGGCCTCGATGTGGCCCTTCCACACCTGGGCTCCGGTGGCCTACGGGGCCGCCCCCACCGCGGCCAACATGCTCTTCGCCGGGGTGCTGAAGAACCTGGGGGCGTACGGCCTGATCCGCATCGGCCTGACCCTGCTGCCCGAGGGGGCGCGCTCCTGGTCCGAATGCCTGGCAATACTGGCGGCCCTCAATATCCTCTACGCCGGCTGGGTGGCGCTGCGCCAGCAGGACTGGCACCAACTGATCGCCTACAGCACGGTGAGCCACGCCGGCTATCTGCTGCTGGGCATCGCGGCCCTCAACGTGGTGGGGGTCAGCGGGGCGGTGCTGATGATGTTCGCCCACGGCCTGCTCATCGCCCTGCTCTTCGCGCTGCTGGGCGCCTTTGGCGCCCAGGGCCGCCGCATCGCCGACTTCGGCGGGCTGGCCAGGGTGGCCCCCTTCATCGGGGTGTGCATGGCCATGGCCGCCATGGCCGCCAGCGGCATGGCCGGCTTTGCCAACTTCGCCAGCGAGGTGATGGTCTTCATCGGCTCCTGGCAGGCCCAGTCCACGGCCCTGCGCTTCGGCACCGTCGCCGCGATCTGGGGGATGGTGCTGAGCGCCACCTACATGCTGCGGGCCCTGCGCACCAGTTTCTACGGGGAACCCACCGGCCCGGCCTTCAGAGATCCGCCGCTGCCGGCCAGGGTGCCCTTTGTGGTCTTGCTGGGCGTGCTGCTGCTCTTCGGCTTCTTCCCGGGCCTGCTCACCCAGCCCATCCAGCGGGCAGTGGCCCCCATCGCTGAGTTGATCCCGGCCAAGGCGGGCTCTGCGGCGGCAGCTGCGCCCAGGACCATGGGCCACCACCAGGTTCCTGCTCATGCCGGACAGACGAACGAGTAGAACGCCTCTATGAGTCTATACCCCCTGCAGCTGGAGATCGCCCTGGCCCTCTTGGCGCTGCTGGTCCTGATCCGCGAGGCCCTGCGCCCGGTGGCCAGCGCGCGCGCCCTGGGCCTGGGATTGGCCGGCCTGGTGCTGCTGCTGCTGGCCTACAGCTTCACCATGAAGCCGGTGGAAGGGGCGCTCTATTCGGGCATGTACCGCCTGGACGAGTTCGCCCTGTTCAGCAAGCGGCTCTTCCTGCTGGCCACGGTCCTGGCCCTGGCCCTGGCCGCCGAATTCTCGCCGCGCCTGGAAGGGGGAGGGGCCGAGCAGTACGTGATCACCCTGCTGGCGGCCATCGGCATGCTGCTGATCGGCTCGGTCAACGATTTCGCCCTGCTCTTCGTGGCCCTCGAACTGATCACCATCAGCTTCTACGTGCTGACCAGCTATTTGCGCCGGCAGTTGCCTTCGCTGGAGGCGGGCACCAAGTACCTGATCATCGGCGCCCTCTCGGGCAGCCTGACCATGTACGGGATCAGCTATCTGTTCGGCGCCACCGGGGCCACCAACCTGGACCAGGTGGCCGCCTCGCTGCGCCAGCAGGGGGGGGGAGGCGGGATCTTCCTCTTCGGCATGGTGCTGGTGCTGCTGGGGCTCAGCTTCAAGCTGGCCGCCTTCCCGGGCCAGATGTGGGCCCCCGACGTGTACCAGGGGGCTCCGGCGCCGGTCACCGCCTTTTTGGCCGTGGGCAGCAAGGCAGCGGGCTTTGTGCTGCTGATGCGCCTGCTCTACACCGGTTTCCTGGGCGCCCACCAGATCTGGGGACCGCTGGTGCTGTGGGCGGCGGCCATCACCCTGCTCTACGGCAACCTGGGCGCCCTCTTCCAGCACAATCTCAAGCGCCTGCTCGGTTATTCCTCCATCGCCCACGCCGGCTATCTGCTCCTGGGCGTGGCCGCCCTCAATTCCCTGGGGGCCGCCGCCCTGCTCTTCTACCTGGTCCAGTACGCCTTCACGGTGATGTGCGCCTTTTTGGCCATCATCGCCCTGGGCCGGGCCACGGGGAGCGAAGAGCTGGAGAGCTGCGCCGGTCTGCACCGCCGCTCGCCCCTGCTGGCGGTGGCGCTGGTGATCTCCATGCTCTCGCTGGCCGGCCTGCCGCCCCTGGCCGGGTTTTTCGGCAAGCTGCTCCTGCTGCTGGCCATCTTCGAAAGGGTGGACGGCCTCAACAGCTACATGGTAGTGGCCCTCCTCACCTCGGGGGGGGTGCTCATCTCCTTCTATTATTATTTTGGGGTGGCCCGGGCCGTGTACCTGGAAGAAGGGGCCAGCGCCCAGGCCATCTCCCTCAACGGGGCGACCAGGCTGGGCCTGATCTTCTGCATCGGGGCCATCCTGATCCTGGGCATCTACCAGCGGCCCCTCTTTGAAGCGGCGATCGACGCCGTGGCCGGTTTCGGCCCCCACTGAGGAGAGAGAAGGGGGCCTTCTCCGCGCCGCTCAGCGGAACAGCAATTTGAGGTAGAAGAGGGGGCTGGTGAGGGCCTTCTTGGGGAGGGCGTTGGCGATCATGCCGCAGATCAGGTCGCTCAACTGGGGATCGCGGGCGGCCTTGCGGATCACCATGTTGAGCAGGGGCCGGTACCGCCCCAGCTGCTGCAGCCGGGTGCTGATGCGCAATTCGTCGCCCAGGGCCTCCCACAGCCCCTCCTCGTAGCGCTGCAGAAAGGCCGCCGAGCAGTCGCCCGCCTCCAGGGCCTGGGCCGCGGTTTCCACCGCCAGCCGCGCCGAGTACAGGGCATTGCCGATCCCCTCCCCGGTGAAAGGGTCGATGAGGCTGGCCGCGTCTCCCAGCAGCAGGAAGCCCTCCCCGTGGATGCGCCGCCGCTTGCTGGCCACCGGCAGGTTCCAGCCCACCGGCTCCTCCAGAGGCCGGGCCTGGGCAAAACGCCGGGCAAAGGGCGGGCGGGCGATCACCTGCCGCAGGGCCTGGCGCAGATCCACCTTGCGCTCCTTGAGCCCCTCGTGCAGCATGCCGATGCCCACGTTGGCGCAGCCCTTTTCCAGGGGGAAGATCCAGAAGTAGCCGGGCAGCACCTCGTCCACAAAGTGCAGCTCGATCTGATCCCTCAGGTCAGCCACGTTTTCGCAGTAGCAGCGCAGGGCCACCACCCAGTGGCGCGGGTCGTGTTCGTAACAGCCGGCCTTGCGGGCGACAACCGAGTTGAAACCGTCGCAGCCCAGCACCAGCCGGCCCCGGAACTCCCGCTCCTCCCCGCCGGCGGCCTGGCCGCGCACCCCGCAGACCCGGCCCCCCTCGATGAGCAGCTCGCGCACGGCAAAACCCTCCAGGCAGCGGTGGGCCCGGGGGCGGGCCTCCCCAAAGAGAAACTCGTCGAAGACCTGCCGGCGGATGACAAAGCCCTCCATGGGCAGCACCTTGCCGGTGAGCAGGTCGCGGTGGTCGTGCCGACTCAGCTCGATGCGGGCCTCGGCACCGTCGGGATTGCCGAAGGTCACGGCCCGCACCAGGGCGCCGGGCAGTTGGCGCACCCGCTCCAGCAGGTCCAGGTCATGGAGGATGGCGATCGACTTGCCCGAGAGGGCGTCGCCGCAGATCTTGTCGCGTGGGAAGCGCGCCTTGTCCAGCAACAGGACCTTGAGTCCGCGCCTGGCCGCGTACAGGGTGGCGGTGGCCCCGGCCGGGCCGCCACCGACGATGATGAGGTCGTAGGAGTCGTCTGTGGGGTTCATGTAGAGTCCTCAGAAGATAGGCTTCCGGGACCGGCTAGCAAGGGCAGCGCTCTTGCAAAAGCCGGGTTCTTCTGTACATTTCTCCAGCTATCACCCCTTTTTTTCAGGAGCACAGCGCCATGTCAGAAGCCACCCAGACCAGCGGCGGGGTGGAGGAACGGACCTTCCAGACTGAGGTCCAGCAGCTCCTCCACCTGCTCATCCATTCGCTCTACACCCACAGCGACGTCTTTTTGCGGGAACTGATCTCCAATGCCTCCGACGCGCTGGACAAGGTCCGTTTCCGCTCGCTGACCGACCGCGACATCGCCGATCCCAACGCCCCCTTGGAGATCGACATCCAGGTCAACACCTCGGCCAAGACCCTCACCATCCGCGACAGTGGCATCGGCATGACCAGGGACGAGGTCAACCAGAACATCGGCACCATCGCCCATTCGGGTTCCGCCGAGTTCATCAAAAAGCTCTCGGCGGCCAAGGACCAGGACGAGAAGGCCAAGCTGCAGCTGATCGGCCAGTTCGGGGTGGGATTCTATTCGGTGTTCATGGTGGCGGAGCGGGTGGTGCTCACCACCCGCTCCGCCGACCCCCAGGCCCAGGCCGTGCTGTGGGAGTCCGCCGGCGGGGGGACCTATACCCTCTCGGCGGCCGACCGCCGGGAGCGGGGCACCGAACTGAAGATCTACCTGCGCGGCGACTGTGAGGAATACCTCGACGCCCACCGGCTGGAACAGGTCATCCGCCGGCACTCCGATTACGTGGGCTATCCCATCAAGGTGGCCGGCAAGCAGGTCAATTCTGGATCAGCCCTGTGGACCCGGCCCCGCAGCCAGGTCACCGAGGAGCAGTACTGCGAGTTCTACACCCACCTGAGCGGGGACCGCGAAAAGCCCCTGGCCTATGAGCACGTCGCCGTGGACGTGCCCATCCAGTTCTACAGCGTGCTCTACGTCCCCAGACAATCTCCCATGGAGCTGCTCTTCAGGCCCGAGCCCCGGATCGCCCTCGACCTGTACGTCAAGCGGGTCTTCATCCAGGACGACTGCAAGGAACTCCTGCCCATGTACCTGCGCTTCGTGCGCGGGGTGGTGGACTGCGACGACCTGCCGCTCAATGTGTCGCGCGAAAATCTCCAACACAATCCGGTGGTGGTCAAGATCCGCGCCAACCTGGTCCGCCGGCTGCTGGGCCTGATCGAGAACATGGCCAAGAACCGTCCCGAGGATTACCTGGTCTTCTGGCGGGCGTACGGGATCGTGCTCAAGGAGGGCATCGCCACTGACCACGAGCACCACGAACAGCTCTCGCGCCTGCTGCGCTATCCCTCCTCCCTGGGCGAAACCCCCGAGGCCCTGGTCTCCCTGCAGGACTACCTGGACCGCATGAAGGAGGGGCAGGAGCAGATCTACTACCTGGCCGGCGAGCAGGGGGCGGTGGCCCCGAGCCCGCTGCTGGACGCCTTCCGCCAGCGCGGCCTGGAGGTGCTCTTCCTCACCGACCCGGTGGACGAGTGGGTGATGACCCGGCTGGAGAAGTACGAGGGCAAGGCCTTCCAGGCCGTCGACGCCGAAGAGGTGGACCTGGGCAAGCAGACCCGCATCGAAGGGGTGGAGGAGGACCGGGAGCAGACCATCGAGCTGATCAGCTTCCTCAAGAAGACCCTGGCCGAACGGGTGGCCGATGTCAGGGAATCGCAGCGCCTCACCGACAGCCCCTGCGCCCTGGTCACCCCCAAGGGGGGCCTGAGCCACAACATGGAGCGGCTGATGAAGATGGCCGACCGCGAATTCGCCCCGGCCCGGCGGGTGCTGGAGATCAACCCCCGCCACCCGGTGATCCGCAACCTGGGCGCCCATTTGGAAAAGAAGCGCCAGGGCGCCCAGTTGGAGGAGTGGGCCCACTTCCTGGTGGATTACGTGCTCCTGGGGGAGGGCACGGTGGAGGACCCGCAGCGGGTGGTGCGCAATCTGCAGACCATCATGGGCGGGGCCAGCGCCCACCTGGCGGCGGAGGCCTGAGCATGGACCTTCGCGCCAGCGCCGGCGATGCCCGCCGGGCCGCCCGCCGGCTGGCCCTGTCCCCGGCTACCCAGCGCAACGCCGGCCTGGAGGCCATCGCCCTGGCCCTCGAAGCCCGGCGCGCGGAAATCCTGAAGGCCAACCAGCAGGATCTGGAGACGGCCGGGGGGATGGTCGCCCGGGGGGAACTGCCCCAGCCCCTGGTCAAGCGCCTGGATCTGGGGGGCAGCAAGTTCGCCGGCGTGGTGGAGATGGTGCGCAGCGTGCGGGCCCAGGCCGATCCCCTGGGGCGCACCCTGGCCGCCACTGAACTGGCCCAGGGGCTGCGCCTCTTCCGGGTCAGCGTGCCCATCGGGGTGATCGGGGTGATCTTCGAGTCGCGGCCAGATGCCCTGGTGCAGATCGCCTCCCTCTGCCTCAAGGCGGGAGATGCCGTCCTGCTCAAGGGGGGGCGGGAGGCGGCGCGCACCAACCAGGTGCTTTTCGAAGTGATCGCCCGGGCCACTGAAGAGGCCGGCCTGCCCCAGGGGTGGGTCTGGCTGATGGAGACCCGCGAGGAGGTCAGGGAACTCCTGGCCCTCGACGAGTACCTGGACCTGATCGTCCCGCGCGGCTCCAACGAGTTCGTGCGCTACATCATGGAGCACACCCACATCCCGGTGACCGGCCACGCCGAGGGCATCTGCCACGTGTACGTGGACCGGGCCGCGGACCTGGACAAGGCCCTGCGCATCAGCGTGGATTCCAAGACCCAGTACGCAGCGGTGTGCAATGCCGCCGAGACCCTGCTGGTCCACCGGGAAATCGCCCCGGCCTTCCTGGCCCGCGCGGTGCCGGCCCTGAAGGAAAAAGGGGTAGCGCTGCGCGGCGATGCGCGCGCCCTGGCCCTGGTCGAGGGCGCCTTTGAGCCGGCCACCGAGGAGGACTGGCGCACCGAGTACCTGGACTATATCCTCTCGGTGCGGGTGGTGGACAGCCTGGAAGCGGCGGTGGAGCACATCAACCACTACAGCAGCCACCACACCGACACCATCGTCACCGAAGACGCTCAAGCCGCCTCCCGCTTCCTGCGCGGGGTGGATTCGGCCTCGGTGATCCACAATGCCTCCACCCGCTTCGCCGATGGGTTCCGCTATGGACTGGGCGCCGAGGTGGGCATCAGCACGGGCCGGCTGCACAGCCGCGGGCCGGTGGGGCTGGAGGGGCTGGTCATCTACAAGTACATCCTCGAAGGGGAGGGCCACACGGTCGATGATTTCGAGGGCGCCCACCCCCGGCCCTATACCCACCGCCCGCTCGACCTCACCTGGCAGCCCGAGGATGGGCGAGGGATCTGATGGACGAAGCCGGCTCCCCCATCAAGCGCCACATCTTCCTGTGCGCCACCCCCACCAAGCCCAAGTGCCACAGCGACGACACCGGGGCCCGCTGCTGGGAGTTTTTGAAGAAGCGCCTGCGGGAACTGGGCCTGGGCGATCCGCGCCAGGGCGGCATCCACCGCACCAAGGCCGATTGCCTGCGGGTGTGCGAACGCGGTCCCACGGTGGTGGTCTACCCCGAAGGGGTGTGGTACCATTCGGTGACTCCCGAGGTGCTGGAGCGCATCATCCAGGAGCACCTGATCGGCGGCCGGGTGGTGGAGGAATACGTCAATCACCGGCCCTTCCGCAACCTGGAGGCCTGATCTTCCATGAAAAAAAACGCGGCGCACCTGAGGGTGCGCCGCGGCTGCATTTCACAGATCAGAGAGGCGCGAGGCCCCTCAGAGAAGCTCAGTTGGGGATGGTCACATCCTGGGCCTGGGGGCCTTTCTGGCCTTCGACCACTTCGAACTCGACTGCCTGTCCTTCGCCTAGGGAACGAAAACCCTCGCCGCGAATGGCGCTGTAGTGGACGAAGACATCGCCGCCGTTGGCGCGGGTGATGAAGCCGTAGCCCTTGGCGTCGTTGAACCACTTGACCGTGCCGGTCTCGCGCTGTGCCATGAGAAAAATACCTCCATGATGGTGAACTGTTGAGACAGGGCGTTCCGAACCACTCGCGGGGTAGGATCTACTTCGGGTAGGAAGCTACTGCGGGGTAGAACGGCTGCCATGTTTATGGTGATGGACGCTCAGTTAGCGAGCGTCACGTCCTGGGCCTGAAGGCCTTTCTGACCTTCGACCACTTCGAACTCGACCTGCTGCCCTTCGCCCAGAGAGCGGAAGCCCTCGCCGCGAATGGCGCGGTGGTGGACAAAGACATCGCCGCCACTGGCCCGGGTAATGAAGCCGTAGCCTTTGGCATCGTTGAACCACTTGACCGAACCGGTCTCTCGTGCCATAGATGAATCACCTCCCTTCTGACATAGGATTGCGTGGGACAGGGCGTTCCAAACCTCTCACGGGGTAGGGATCTACTTCGGGTAGGATCTAATTCGGGGTAGGGATCTACTTCGGGTAGGCTCTACTCGGATTAGAACGGCTGTCTGCCAGGCTGCATGTGTCCACAAAGTATAGGACAAAAAAGGAAAAAAGCAACCAAATATTTCGCCGGTCGCTTTTTCGCCTTCGGCAGGATGGACGCTGAATTGCAGTGCAGTTGATTACCTGCCGACCGGTTTGCGCCGGTCCATCCCCCCCTTGCGATCCGCGGCTTTGCGCTCCTTCCGCTCGGCCATGGGGAACTCGGCCAGGCGCAGGGCTTTTTTCTGGCGGCGGATGCTCTTCTGCTTGTCGATCTTCTTCTGGACAGAGGGCTTGGTGTAGAAGCGCTTCTTCTTCAGGTCGCGCAGCAGGCCAGTCTTTTTGGTCTTGACCGAGAAACGCCGCAGCGCCTTCTCAAATGGTTCATCTGCATAGACTTCGACACTGAAATTGATCATTGTAAACCATCCCTGAGGGCTTGAAATCTGTAGAAGTACTCAAAAGATCCTATCCCCGGAGCGCGATGTCAGTCACGGCGCAGGGGTCTGTTAAAAATAGGCGTTGGTCCGGATTTGGGCAAGTCCTCCCGGGGCTTTTGGGGGTATTTTCTCCGGAAGAATGCTGCGGGGGACTTCAGGGGGTAAAGCCGAGAACGATGTGAAGATAAATCAAGACCAAACAAATACTTCCCTGTGTTCTGGCCCATAGCCGATAAACGAAGCCAGGACGATCCGGGGCAGCCCGCCCTGGACTGGGGGCACCTCGTGGATGCAGCGGGTATTGAAGAAGTAGAGGTCTCCGGGCTCCAGCTCGACGCGGCACTGGGCGAGGTGGTTTTCGGCCGCGTACTGGGGAAAGGTCTGGGCGGCGATATGGGGCTGGATCTGGGGGGTCCACAGGCACTGGTGCAGGATGGCCTGGGTGCTCTCGCCCTGAGCGGAGGCGTTCTGGAAGCACAGCACCCCGGCGAACTGGTGGGCAAAGCGGGAGACGGCGTAGTTGAAGCGCTCTTCGCGCAGGACCACGTGGTCTATATGGGGGCGGTAGGTGTGGCCGGTGTAGTGGATGCGGAAGATGGCCGGTCCGTACCGGCGGCCGTCCGGCTCGCGGGCCACCTTCACCTCCTGGCTGAGGGCCAGGGCCTGCAGGGCGGTGTAGAGGGTCTGCACCGGGTTGTCAAAACCATCGAAGAGGTGGGCGAACAACTGGTGGGTACCTTCGGCGTGCTGCAGGAAGTGTTCCTGGTTTCCGCCCAGGTTGCCCAGGCTGGTGCCGATGTCGATGCGGTTGCGGGTGTCCTTTCCCGAGGTATCCTGGGGATCGCGCATCAGGCCCCGCTCGATGAAGCGCCGGATCAGGCCCTGGCAGTGGGCCGGGGCGTAGGCGCGGCGCAGGATAAAGGCCGGCACCCGCGCCTCGGCCAGGGCGCGCAGGGGATCGGGGTACTCCTTCAGGATGGTTTTCAGATCTGCTTCGACCGGGCTCCAACTGGAAGCTGGGGGCATGGCGCTGCTCCTTTTGAAGAGGCCATAATCTATCGATCTTCCAGAAGGCCCGTCAAATGGTAGCCCTGCTCCGCCGCCCAGCCCCCGCAGCGCCCCATACGTTGGGGCGCTGCGGGGTTTGCCCGCTGGATCGAAGTGGCGCAGCTGAAACAAAAGAGAAGAGAATCCCGCTCCCCGCCATGAGCAAACACTTGCAGGGGGCGGGGAAATTATTTTATTTGACATTGAACTATTTTATGTAAAACTGGTATTCCCTGACAGCAGCAGATCCGAGAATCGAGGTCGAATGGGCAGCCATTATCCGGGCACTGAGCGCGAGATCCGGGCGCTGAACGCCTATATCAAGTTGTTGCGCGCCGCCGAATCCCTGAACGCGCGGATGAGTCAGAAGGTGGCTGCCCACCACCTGACCCTGAGCCAGTTCGGGGTGCTGGAGACCCTCTGCCATCTGGGGCCCCTGCCCCAGTGCAAGCTGGGGGAAAAGCTGCTCAAGAGCAGCGGCAATATCACCATGGTGGTGGACAATCTGGAAAAACTGGGGCTGGTGGAACGCCGGCGCGACAGCGAGGACCGGCGGGTGGTCACCGTGCACCTGACCCCTGAGGGCCGTTCGCTGATCGAGCGCATCTTCCCCGAACACGTGGCGACCATCATGGAAGAAATGGAGGTCCTGGACGGCGGGGAGCAGGACCTGCTGGGCCAGTTGTGCCGCAAGGTGGGGTTGAAGAGCGGGTGAGAGAGTCTCTATGTTGCGATTGACCCGCGCTCTTCTGCTCATCCTGGTTGTCGCAGGCGGGCTCGGCGCCCAGGAGCTGGTCTGCGCCGGCGTCGGGTTCTCCCGGTCTGCGGCCAAGCTGGCGCCCGGGAGCAATGTCTCTCTGCGCCAGCACCGGGGACAGCTCCACGCCCTGGCGATCTTCGCCAAATTCGCCGACGAAGCGCCGGCCTTCCGCACGGCCCCCGAATACGCTTCCCGCCTCTTCGATCCGGCCCAGGTGGGCAGCCTGTCCCATTTCTACCGCACCATGTCTTCTGGGCAGTTTGAGCTGCAGGGCACGACCTTGCCCAGGCGCTACAGCGCGGAGCGCAATGCCTCAGCCTTCCTGCCGGGCCAGTACGGCCAGTTCGTCCGTGAGATCCTGGAGACCGCGGATGCCGAGGTGGATTTTGCCCGCTTCGACAACGACGGCCCCGACGGGCTGCCTGACTCTGGCGATGACGACGGGGCGGTGGATTACCTTTTTGTGGTGGTGATGTCCACGCCGCGCGGATTCATCGCCGGCGAAGCCACCGGCATCGTGGGTCTGGGCTTTGCAGAACCTTACCTCACGGGCGACCGGAGTCTGGGCGGCGCCTCCATCCGCATCCTGGCCGACGTGGATCACGGGGCCTTTATGAGAGAGGGCACCTTTGCCCAGACTGTAGGCTCGATGGCCCACGAGTTCGGCCACGCCCTGGGCCTGCCCGACCTCTATGACCTGAACTATGCAAACCCAGAGGAGGACAGCGGCGGGGTGGGGCGCTGGTGCCTGATGGGCTGGGGGGCGCAGGGCTGGAAGGGGGACGACGGCCCAAATCCCTTCTCCGCCTGGTGCCTGAAGGAACTGGGCTGGATAGGCGCGGACAACGAGCGTCTGGTGGAGGTAGACGCCGATACCGCCCTGGAGGCGGCCGCCTTCTTCCAGGGCGGTTCGGTGTACCAGATTCCCCTGCCCTTCGACGTCACGGACAGCTTTGGGACCAGCCAGGATTACCTCCTCCTGGAACAGCGCGTCCGCAGCGGCAACTACTACGACCGCCACCTGCCCGGCGAGGGCCTGCTGGTCTGGCATATACGCCCCCAGAGCAACAACAACGACGAGCGGCAAAAGGCCGTGGATCTGGTGTGCGCCGACGGCCTTTACCGGGATGCCGGGTACCCTGCGGGCCGGCATCCGGAAAAGGGGGTCGGAGCGGACAACCTGGACTTCTGGGCCCACGACGAGGTCTATGCCAGGGCGCACCAGGGCAACCTGGGCGATGCCACCGATCCCTTTGACGGGGTGCGCTTCACCCGCTTCGAGAAACGCACCAACCCTTCCATCGACGCGGCGGGCCTGCTCCCCGAACTGGCCAAAGGCCCGGGGCTGCGCCTGGGGGGGCAGGGCGAGCGGATGCGGGTGGAGGTGGAGCAGCTGCGCTGGGCTGGCGCCATCCGCCGGGAAGTGAACTGGGCCGGCCAGGTGTTGGTGGACGGCGACGTGCAGGTGGCGCCCGAGGGCCGGCTGATCATCCATCCCCAGACTCAGGTGCGCTTTGCCGGGAACGACAGGTTGCGCTCCGGCCGCGACCCTGCCCGGAGCGAGCTGGACATCCTGGGCGAGCTGATCATCAGGGCGGCAGCGGGCACGGTCCGCGACCGCGAATCCACCAAGGTGGTCTTCGCGGCCCAGCATCCGGGTGAAAGTTGGTACGGGATCGTGGTGCGCCCTGTTCAGTTGAGCCGCATTGTGGTGCCCCAGGACAGCTATGAGATGCTGGGCGACCTGCACGGGGTCCTGCTGCCGGAGGCCCCCATCGAGGTTGCAGGACAAATGGTGAAACGGGTGCTGATCGCCGATGGGCCGGGGCGGGAGGCGTGGGGCAACGGGGATGGCCTGCTCAACCCCGGCGAGGCTTTCCAGTGCGTGATCGAACTGGACAACTGGTCCCTGACCACCTACTACAATATGATGGCGGAAATCAAATGGGACAGCCGGCTGGTTTTTTTGCCGGAGGACGAGGGAAGGCGGCTGCTCAGGTCAGCCTCTTCGGGACTCTATCCGGGTACGCAACTGCGCCTCGAACTGCCGCTCCTGGTCCTCAGTTCCCAGGCCCAGCCCGGCCAGCAGCTCGAATTCACCCTAGCCCTGCGGCTCAAGAGCGACCCCAGCCGGCGGGCGCCGGTGGTCTGGCAGCAAGAGAAAGTCCTCTTTACGGTGGAAGGGCGCACGGCCCTGTCCCTCCAGGCCGGATTGGGATCGGCCTATCCCAATCCCTTCAACTCCTCCACCCTCATCCGTTTCCAGACGGCGCTGGCCGGCAAGGTGCAGCTGGAGATCTACGACCTGCTCGGGCAGCGGGTGCGGGTGCTGGCCGAGGGGGAACTGCCCCCTGGGACCCACCAGCGCCTGTGGGATGGGCGGGACCAGCGCGGCCTGCCGGTGGCCAGCGGCGTGTACTTCTGCCGGCTGCACACCGGCGGCCAGTTCTTCAGCCAGCGGCTGCTGCTGCTCAAGTAGGAGATGCTCGCCGATTTCTACCGCCGCCACGAGAAGTACGCCGCGGTGCTCTGCTTTGCCGGAGGCATCCTCTACGACAGCCTCACCCTGGGCCGCATCGACCGGCTGGTGGACAACCTGGCGCTGCTGGCTTACCTGCTGGCCCTGGGCGGGCTGATCGTCCTCATGGGCCGGTTGCAGACCGGCCAGGCCCACCATCCCCGCCTCCTCCAGTACCAGTGGCTCTACCCGCTGGCCATCCAGTTCCTGCTGGGCAGCCTGTTCAGCGCGTACGCGGTGTTCTACTTCCAGAGCGTCTCCCTGACCCGCACCGCCGTTTTCTTTGGCCTCATCGTCCTGCTCTTGTTGGCCAACGAATGGCTCAAGGGGCGGCTCACCAGCCTGCCCCTGCTGATGGCCATGTACTGCTTTGCCCTCTTCTCCTTCTTCATCTTCTTCGTCCCGGTGCTGCTGCACACCATGAACCGCTGGACCTTTGCCCTGGGGGTGGCCCTCTGTGGATCGGCGCTCCTCGGGGTGCTGGGGGCCATCTTCCTGCGGGCTCCTGACCGGGCCGGCCTGAAACCCTGCGGCCTGGCCGGGGGCGGGGTGCTGGTCCTGCTGCTGCTTTTCTATTGGGCAAACTGGATCCCGCCGGTGCCCCTGGCCCTGCGCAGCGGCGGGATCTACCACCGCGCCGAGAAACAGGGGACCAGGTACCGGCTCGAAATGGTGCGGCCGCCCCGGCACCTGTTCTGGAAGAAGTCGGAGGAGGTCTTCTACCTGCGGCCGGGCGACCGGGCCTATTGTTTCACCGCGGTCTTCGCGCCCACCGAGCTGCACACCACCCTCTTCCACCAGTGGCAGCGCTACGACAAAAAACAGGGGGAGTGGGTGCAGACCGACCGGATGAGCTACCCGGTCTCGGGAGGCCGCGAAGGGGGGTACCGCGGCTTCACCTACAAACAGGCCCTCGCCCTGGGGGACTGGCGGGTGGACGTGGAAAATCCCGAAGGCCAGCTCCTGGGGCGCATCGCCTTCAGGGTGGAGGAGGCGGGGAGCCGAAAGCTGGAATTTATCTCGCTGGAGCGCTGAGCTTGAGGGCCGTGCAGATTTGGCCTATACTTGCCCCCCATGTCCGCGCGCCACGATCCGTACGCCGCCTTCCGCCACCGCAACTACACCTTGTTCATGGCCGGCTCCCTGCTGGCCCAGATCGGCGGGGGCGGCCAGGGCCTGGCCATTGGCTGGGAACTCTACCAGCGCACCGGCCAGCCCCTGGCCCTGGGCATGGCGGGCCTGGCCCAGGCCCTGCCCATGATCGCGCTGACCCTCTTAGCCGGGTACCTGGCCGACCGCTTCGACCGCAAGCGGGTGCTCATCCTCAGCATCGCCGGGGGAGCGCTGATGTCGGCCGCCCTGGCCCTGCTCTCGGTGCTCCAGGGGCCCTTGTGGATGATCTACGCGCTGCTGGCCCTCAACGCCTCCATCCTGACCCTGGGCCGGCCGGCGCGCACGGCCATCCTGCCCTTGCTGGTGCCGCGCGAGATATTCGAAAACGCCGTGGCCTGGCGGACCAGCGCCATGCAGGTCTCCTCGGTGGCCGGCCCGGCCCTGGGGGGGCTGATCATCGCCTTCAGCGTGCCGGCCGCGTACCTGGCCAGCGCGGCGGCGGCCGGCCTTTTCGCCCTGCTGCTGGCCTTGATGCGCCTGCCCCCGGCCGTGCAGACCACCAGCGGGGTCACCTGGTCCCAGCTGGTGGCCGGGGTGCATTTTGTCCGCGGCCAGAAGCTGATCCTGGCGGCCATTTCCCTCGACCTCTTTGCCGTATTGCTGGGCGGGGCCACGTATCTGTTACCGGTGTACGCCACCGACATCCTGAAGGTGGGCGAGCGGGGATTGGGTCTCTTACAGGCGGCCCCTGCTGTGGGGGCCCTGCTCACCGCCCTGCTGATGGCCCACCGGCCGCCCATGCAGCGGGCTGGCCGCACCCTCCTGCTGGCGGTGGCCGGCTTCGGCGGGGCGACCATCCTCTTCGGCCTTTCCCAGTCCTTCTACCTCTCCCTCTTCGCCCTCTTCCTCACCGGGGTCTGCGACAACGTCAGCGTGGTGGTGCGCCACACCCTGATCCAGTTGCTCACCCCCGACGCCATGCGCGGCCGGGTGGCGGCGGTCAACGGCATCTTCATCGGCTCCTCCAACGAGCTGGGCGGCTTCGAATCGGGGGTGGTGGCCCAGGCCTTTTCCCCGGCAATCTCGGTGGTCAGCGGCGGGGTCGGCTGTGTGCTGGTGGTGCTGGCCACGGCGCTGGCGGCGCCCCAGTTGCGGGGCTTCACCTCCTTCAGGGAGGCGGTCGAGGCCCAGCAGGTCAAGCAGGGTTAGCCAGATGAAGATCACCCAGCTCGAAACCTTCCTCACCAACGCCGGCCTGCGCAATTACCTCTTCATCCGGCTGCGCACCGACAGCGGTCTGTGTGGTTGGGGCGAGGCCTCCCTCGAATGGCAGGAGCTGACCGTGCAGACCCTGGTCCACGAATGGGTGGAGGAACGGGTGCTGGGGCGGGATCCCTTTGACATCGAGGCCCTGATCGGCGGGATGATCCGCGACCAGTACCAGGGGGGCGCCACGGTGCTGACCGCTATCAGCGGGGTGGAACTGGCCCTGTGGGACCTGGTGGGCAAAGCCTGCGGCCAACCCGTGTACAGGCTGATGGGGGGGTGCTGCCGCGAGCGCCTGCCGGCCTATGCCAATGGCTGGTACGGCGGGGCGCGCACCCCGGAAGAATACGCGGCCCGGGCCCGCGAGGCCGTGGGGCGTGGGTACCGGGCCCTCAAGTTCGACCCCTTTGGCACGGCCTGGAAGCACCTGAGCCGCGCCCAACTGGCCGAGGCCGAGGCCCTGATCGCGGCAGTGCGCCGGGCAGTGGGCGAGGAGGTGGAACTGATGATCGAGGTGCACGGCCGGCTGGCGGTGGAGGATGCGGTGGAGGCGGGCCGGCGCCTGGAGAAGTACCGGCCCTATTGGTACGAGGAGCCGGTCATTCCCAGCAGCGTCGAACTGCTGCGCCAGGTGAGCGCTGCCCTGCTTTTTCCGGTGGCTGCCGGCGAGCGGCTCTACACCCTGGAAAATTTCCACCAGCTCATCGCCACCCGCGCTGCCCACATCGTCCAGATGGACCCGGCCCACTGCGGTGGGCTGCTGATGAGCAAGAAGATCGCTGCCATGGCCCAGGCCCAGGATCTGCGCATCGCCCCGCACTGCTCCATCGGCCCGGTGGCCCTGGCCGCGGCGTTGCACCTGGACTTCTCCACCCCCAACGCCTTCATCCAGGAGAATTTCGCCGACTACGACGTGCCCTGGAGGCAGGCCTTGGCCTGTGGCTGGAATCCCTGCGAGCAGGGGGTCTTCGCGTTGCCCGAAAAGCCGGGCCTGGGGGTGGAGATCGACACTGGCGTGTGCCTGGCCCATCCCTACCGCAAGAACAGTTTCCCCTCGCTGTGGGACGAGGGGTGGTTGAAGGATTTTACGCAGAACCATCAGAAACCATAAACCCGCCTGACCTGCGCCGCGTCGGGGAGCGACCCGCTGCGGCCTTTCCCAAGGCGCGTCCCGCCGCACCCCAACGTATGGGGTGCGGCGCCGCCTGAACGGGGCAGCCCGATAGCCCGGCCCCCGCAACACCATCTATATGGTGTTGCGTCCCCTCGCTCGCTCTGGCTCCGCTACTCCGCCCCCCACCACGCGGACTTCCCTACCCAACCTCTCCCCGGGAAAGGTCCTCGGGGTCATCTCCCCGCCGCGTCTTTTCTCTTGGTTCCCCTGAAATTTCTTGTGACCAGGCCCAAACATGACTGGGCCATTACCGCAATAGATATCGCAGAGCCCCCTTTAGCTCTGGATGCCCGAACCGGAACCCGCTCTCCAGCAGACGCTTCGGCACCGCCCGGGTACTGGCGAGCAACAACTCCTGGGCCATCTCTCCCAGGGCCAGGCGCAACACCCAGGCTGGCACGGGGAACACCGTGGGCCGCCGCAGCACCTGTCCTAAGGTGCGGGTGAACTCGGCGTTGGTGCAGGAATGAGGGGACACGGCGTTGAAGGGGCCGCTCAGGTCCGGGGGTTCTAGCAGGTGGCACACAGCGCGCACCGCGTCGCCCAGGCTGATCCAGCTCATATACTGCGCGCCCTTTCCTATACGTCCGCCCAGACCCATCTTGAAGGGCAGGAGCATGCGGGCCAGCGCCCCGCCCTGGGCGCTGAGGACCATACCAAAGCGCAGGTGGATGGTGCGGATGCCGGCCTGCCGCGCCGGGTCAGCGGCCTCTTCCCAGGCGCGGCAGACCTCGGCCAGAAAGCCCTGCCCCGGCGGGCTGGCCTCGGTCAGTTCCTCGGCGCCCCGGTCTCCGTAATACCCCACGGCCGAGGCGCAGATCAGCACGGCCGGCGGCTGGGCCAGGCCAGCCAGCTTCTCGCTGAGCAGGTGGGTGCCCTGCACCCGGCTGGCCAGGATGCGCTCTTTGCGCGCCGGGGTCCAGCGACCCCCGGCGATGTTCTCCCCGGCCAGATGTCCAGCTTGCCTGCCTCCGGGTCCCACCCGATCACACCCTCGCTCGCTATCCCGCGCCTCAGGCAGCATACCTCATTCCCCTGGGCGCGCAGGGATTCGACCAGGGCCCTGCCGATCAGACCGCCCGCGCCCGAGACCAGCACCTTCACGGCCGCACCTGAGGGAGCACCTGGCGCAAAACCTGGGCAAAGGCCGCGCGTTCCTGTGGTGTTCCCACAGTCACCCGGATGCAGCGGTCCAGGGGCGCCACGCCCGGCATGCGCACGAAGACGTCGTTTTCGAGCAGGAGTTCGAGCAGCCGGCGGGCCCCAGGGCCTATCTCCAGGGCCACGAAGTTGGTGCCCGAGGGGATGGCGCGCAGACCCAGCTCAGCGGCCAGGGCCTGGTATTCCTGCCGGCCTGCTTCTACCTGCTGCACCACTTGTCGGAGGAAGGCCTGGTCCCCGAGGGAGGCCAGGGCCCCGGCCTGGGCCACCCGGTTGACGGCGAAGTGGTTGCGGATCTTGTCCAGGGCTGCCACCACCTGCTGGTGGGCAACCGCGTACCCGATGCGGGCCCCGGCCATGCCGTGGGCCTTGGAGAAGGTGCGCATGAGGATGAGGCGGGGATCGCTCGTATCGCAGGGGAAATGGATTTCCTGGGGGGCGAACTCCACGTACGCCTCGTCCAGGATCACCAGGCAGTCGGCGGGCAGTTGCTCGACAAAGGCGCGCACCTGGGTGGCGGGGTGCCAGGTGCCCATGGGATTGTCGGGGTTGGCCAGGTAGACCAGGCGGGCGCCGGTGCGTTTCACCTCGGCGGACAGGGCCTCCAGATCGGTGTGGTCCCCCTGGTAGGGCACGGCGCAGAGGCGGCCGCCGAAGCCGGAGACGTGGAAGTTGAAGGTGGGATAGGAACCGTGGGAGCTGACCACCGGATCGCCGGGCTCCACCACCAACCGCACCACCAGCCCCAGCAGTTCGTCGATGCCGGCGGCTGCGCAGATCTCCTCGATGGCCACCCCGTGCAGGCGGGCCAGGGCGCTGCGCAACTCGTAGGCCTCGGGGTCGTTGTACCAGGAGACCTGGTCCACGGCCCTGGCCATGGCCTCCCTGGCCAGGGGGGAGATGCCGAAGGCGCTCTCGTTGGCCCCCACCCGCACCCTGAGGGGCCGGCCATTGCGCCGCTCCAGGGCCTCGGGGGGCACAAAAGGCACCACGGCGGGCAGGCCGCGGACGATGGGGGTGAAGGGGAGGGAGAGGTCGGTCATAGAGGACTCCTCGAAAAGTTCATTGGGCCTGCTGGACCACCACCCTGATCTGCATGGTCTGCAGTTCGTCGAGGGCGCGCGGTTCCTCGGCGCGGATGGAGAATTCTCCCCCGTCGCGCCGGCCTTCGTGCGGGCCCAGGCGCAGGGGCAAACCAAAGGGATTGAAGACGTCGATCAAGAAGGTGTCGCGGTCCAGGAAGCGCAGATCGTAGCGCAGTTCCAGGGGTTGGCCGGTGAGGTTGCGGAAGAAGAGCGCGTAGCTGCCGTTGATCTCGAACTGGCCGCTGCCTGTCAAGGTCCAGGAGCGGGCATCCCAGGCCACGCTGTCGATCTGCACGGCCTCCTGCAGCCCTTCCACCACCACCTCGCTCTGGAGGGGCTGGGGACCGGTGGCCTGGTCTG
>JACPJE010000291.1 GCA_016187725.1 Candidatus Latescibacterota bacterium | reverse complement strand
GACGGCATGGAGTGGCCCCAGGGCCAGGACCAGCCCTACCAGGTGTGGATGCAGCCCAGCCAGGAGGAGGCCATCGAGGCCTTCGTGGCCGGGGGCGGGGCCTTCATGCCCCTGCACAATGCCGGCTGGGCGTACCCCTGGAAAAACGGGTACCGCCGGGTGATGGGCGGCTATTACCAGGGCCACCCCCCGGTGCAGGCCTTCGAGGTGCAGGTGGTGGCCTCCCATCCCATCACCGCCGGGGTGGAGGATTATGAGATCACTGACGAACAGCACTTCCTGTGGTTCGACCACGACCGGGTGCAATTGCTGCTCAAAAGCCAGGGCCGCAACGGCATGGAGTCGGCGGCGGGCTGGGCGTACGCATATGGCAAGGGCCGGGTGGCGTACCTGGCCAACGGCCACACCCTTGAGATATTGCAGCACCCCATGGTGCAGCGGCTCCTGCACAATGCGGCCCGCTGGCTGCTGAGATTGGAGTGAGAGATGGACAGAGAGGCCCTGAAGAAGCAGGTCTGCGCGGCCATCGATCAGCGCCGCGAGCGCATCGTGGCCCTGGGCGAGGCCATCATGGACGATCCGGAATTGGGTTTCAAGGAGGTGCGCACCGCCCGGCGGGTGGCCGAGGTCTTCGCCGAACTGGAGCTGCCCTGCGAGGAAGGGCTGGCCCTCACCGGGGTCAAAGCGCAGCTCAAGGGCCACCGACCCGGCCCCACGGTGGCCCTGATGGGGGAGCTGGACGCCCTGGTGGTGCCCGGCCATCCCCGCGCCCATCCCCAGACCGGCGCGGCCCACGCCTGCGGCCACAATGCCCAGATCGCCGGCCTGGTGGGGGCGGCCCTGGGCCTGGCCGCCTGCCGGGCCGGGGATCACCTGACCGGGCAGATCGCCTTCATGGCGGTGCCCGCCGAGGAATACGTGGAGATCGACTACCGCCTGGGCCTGGTCCAGCAGGGCCGGACCACCTTCCTGGGGGGCAAGGCCGAAATGCTGGAGCAGGGCCACTTCGATGGAGTGGACATGGCGCTGATGATCCACAGCGGCAGCGCCGAACACATGGAGGGGGCAGTGGGGGTGGCGGCCTCCTCCAATGGTTTCCTGGCCAAGAACGTGCGCTTCATCGGCAGGGCGGCCCACGCCGGCATGGCTCCCGAGCAGGGGATCAACGCCCTCAAGGCCGCCCAGCTGGCCCTCTGCGCCATCGACGCCCAGCGCGAGACCTTCCGCGACCAGGACTGCGTGCGGGTGCACCCCATCCTCACCAAGGGCGGGGAGCTGGTCAACATCGTGCCTGCCGAGGCGCGGCTGGAGACCTATGTGCGGGCCCGCAGTGACGAGGCCATGTTCGACGCGGCGGCCAAGGTGGACCGCGCTCTCAGGGGGGCAGCCATGGCCCTGGGCTGCCAGGTAGAGATCCAGACGATCCCGGGGTACCTGCCCCTGCGCAACGATCCCCTGCTGGCCCAGGTCTTCAAAGACAATGCCGGCCAGCTTTTCGGCAACTCGGCCTACCGCGACCTGCCCCACAGCGGCGGCTCCACCGACGCCGGGGACCTGAGCCAGGTGATGCCGGTGCTGCATCCGGTGATGAAGGGGGCCAGCGGGGCGGCCCACAGCACCGGGTGGCACATCGCCGACCCGGATGCCGGGTACCTGGCGCCGGCCAAGGCCCTGGCGATGATGGCCATCGACCTCTTGTGGGACGATGCCGCTCTGGCCTGCCGGGTGGTCCAGGAACACCGGCCGGCCCTGAGCAAGGAGGCGTACCTGAAACAGCAAAAGGCCGTTTTTCAGCGCGAGGTTTACGGTGGGGCACAGGCGTAGGGGTGCATGGCCATGCCCCCTACTATGACAGAAAGGACAGCTATGCATCTGGGACTGGTGACCTACAATCTGGCCAAGGACTGGGACCTGGAGGCCCTGATCGCCAACTGCGAACAGACCGGATTTGCCGGCGTCGAACTGCGCACCACCCACGCCCACAAGGTGGAAAGCGACCTGAATCCCGCCCGGCGGGCAAAGGTGCGGAAGCGCTTTGCCGATTCGCAGGTGGAGTTGGTGGGCCTGGGCACGGCCTTCGAGTTCGACGCCCTGGACCCGGCCGAATTGCAGCGGCACATCGAAGGCACCAAAGCCTACCTCCAGCTGGCGGCTGACCTGGGCGCCGCGGGGGTCAAGGTGCGGCCCAACAGGCTCCACGAGGACGAAGGAGTGCCCCGCGAGCAGACCTTCGAGCAGATCGGCCGGGCCCTGCGCCAGTGCGGGGAGTGCGCCGCTGACCTGGGGGTACAGCTGCGGCTCGAAGTGCACGGCCGCGTCACCTGCGAACCCCCGCACATCCGGAAGATGCTCGACTGCGCCGACCACCCCAGCGTGGTGGCCTGCTGGAACTCCAACCAACAAGATCTGTCCGGAGGATCCATCGATGCCAATTTCGCCCTGCTGGCCGGGCGCATCGGCCTGGTGCACATCAACGAATTGTGGAGCGAGTACCCCTGGCAGCGGTTATTTGCCTTGCTCAGGCAAAGCGGGTACAGGGGCTACTGTCTGGCCGAGATTCCCGAAAGCCCCGAGCCGCTGCGCCTGATGCGCTATTACCGGGCCCTGTGGCAGCTGCAGGCAGAGGGCTAGGAGAGAGAGATGCCCGAAACCGCCTTTGTCAACGGCAAATTCATGCCCCTGGCCGAAGCCACAGTGTCGGTGGAGGACCGCGGTTTTCAGTTTGCCGACGGGGTCTACGAGGTGCTGGCCTCGTACGGGGGGCGGCCCTTTGCCCAGGAGGCCCACTTCCGGCGCCTGGAGCGGAGCCTGAAGGCGCTGCGCATCGCGCTGGACATCCGCGCCTGCGGCCTGGAGGGTATCGTGCGGGAAGGGATTGAACGCAGCGGCTTTGCCGAGACCCTGGTCTACATCCAGATCACCCGGGGAAGGGCCCCCAGGCATCACGAGTTTCCCGCCGCTGGCACCCGGCCCACGGTGGTGATGACCGTCAAGGAACTGCGCCGGCCCGCCGCTGAGCTGTACGAAAGGGGCGTGAAGGTGGTCAGCATTCCGGATCTGCGCTGGAAACGCTGTGACATCAAGAGCACCTCCCTGCTGGCCAATATCCTGGCCAAAGAACAGGCAGCTGAGGCCGGGGCTTTCGAGGCGCTGCTGGTGGACGGACAGGGCCACATCACCGAAGGGTCCTCGACCAGCGCCTTCTGCGTGCGGCAGGGGGCGCTGTGGACGGCCCCGGCCGGGCCGCATATCCTGCCCAGCATCACCCGGGGCATCCTGCTGGAACTGGCCCAGGGCCTGAAGCTGCCCGTGCGCGAGGAGTTTTCCACTCTGGAGCAGTACCTGCAGGCCGAGGAGGTCTTCCTGGCCGGGACCACCACCGAGGCCATGCCGGTGGTGGTGATCGACGACCACCAGGTGGCCGACGGAAAGCCTGGCCCCCTGACCCGGCAACTGCGCCAGGCCTTTCTGGAGTACGTGGCACGCGGCGATTG
>JACPJE010000192.1 GCA_016187725.1 Candidatus Latescibacterota bacterium | reverse complement strand
CGGCGGGTACGGGGAGCGGGTGGAAACCCCCGGGGAAATCGTCCCTGCGCTTAGGCGGGGAATTCAGCAAACCGCAGAAGGCGTGCCCGCCCTGCTCGAATTTATCACGGCCAAGGAGATCGAGTTCTCGCTGTTCTGAGATGATGAGGTACCACTATCTCCTCTTTGGCAGGGGTTTTGAGAATATTGTACTGCAGAGACCCTTGCCTAGGAGATGTCTGCCATGTCCAGCGCCCAGCAGCAACCAGTTCCCGCTCTGCCCCCCGACTTTCCCCAGGGCATCCGCCTGCTCAACGATCCGGTCCGCAACAAAGGTACGGCCTTCACCGCCTGCGAGCGCGAGGCCCTGGGCCTGCGCGGCCTGCTGCCCCCGCGCATCAACACCCAGGAACAGCAGGTGGTGCGCGTCCTGGAAAACCTCCGCCGCCAATCCTCCGACCTCGAAAAGTACATCTATCTCGTCTCCCTGCAGGGCCGCAACGAGACCCTCTTCTACCGGGTGGTCATCGACCATATCCAGGAGTTGATGCCTCTCATCTACACCCCCACCGTGGGCCTGGCCTGCCAGCTCTACGGCCACATCCTCCGGCGCCCGCGGGGGCTCTTCATCTCCGCCCAGGACTGCGGGGAGATGGCCCAGGTGCTGCGCAACTGGCCCCACCAGGACGTGCGCATCGCAGTGGTCACTGACGGCGAGCGCATCCTGGGCCTGGGCGACCTGGGGGCCGACGGCATGGGCATCCCGGTGGGCAAACTCGCCCTGTACACCGCCTGCGCCGGCATCCATCCCACCCAATGCCTGCCCATCACCCTCGACGTGGGCACCGACAACGCCGAACGGCGCGACGATCCCCTCTACATCGGCCTGCCCCAGCCCCGCCTGCGCGGAGCGGCCTACGACGGACTGATCGACGAGTTCATCCGCGCCGTGACCCAGGTCTTCCCGCGCGCCCTGGTCCAACTGGAGGACTTCGCCAATGCCAATGCCTTCCGCCTGCTGGCTGAGTTCCGCAATCAGGTCTGCCTCTTCGACGACGATATCCAGGGGACCGGCAGCGTAGTGCTGGCCGGTATCTACGCGGGGCTGCGCCTGGCTGGCAGCCGGCTGGTGGACCAGCGCTTCCTCTTTCTGGGCGCCGGCGAGGCTGGCATCGGGGTGGGCGAGTTGATCGTCGCCGCCCTGCAGGCCGAGGGGCTGAGCCAGGCCGAGGCCAGGCAGCGCTGCTGGTTCTTCGACTCCAAGGCCCTGGTGGTGCAGGAGCGCACGGACCTGGCCCCCCACAAACGGCTCTTCGCCCATGCCCACCCGCCGGTGGGCGATTTCGCCGCGGCCATCGCCGCCCTGCGCCCCACCGTCCTCATCGGCGCCTGCGGCATGCCGGGCAAGTTCACCCGGCCCATGCTCGAAACCATGGCCGCCCTCAACGAGCGCCCGCTGATCTTCGCCCTCTCCAACCCCACCTCCAAATCCGAGTGCACCGCCCAGCAGGCGTACGAGTGGACCGGAGGCCGGGCCATCTTCGCCAGCGGCAGCCCCTTCCCGCCGGTGGCATACGAAGGCCGGACTTTCGATCCAGGCCAGGCCAACAACGCCTACATCTTTCCGGGGGTGGGACTGGGGGCCATCGCCTGCGAGACCCGCTGCGTGACCGACGAGATGTTCTTCGCCGCGGCCAAGGCCCTGGCCGGAGAAGTCGCGGAGGCGGACCTCAACGCCGGCCGCATCTTCCCGCCGCTCAGCCATATCCGCCAGGTCTCGGCGCAGATCGCCCTGGCCGTGGCCGAGGTGGCGTACGCCCGCGGCCTGGCCGGCCGATCCCGGCCCGCTGATTTGCAAGACCATATCCGCAGCCTGATGTACGAGCCGGAGTACCGCAACTACCTCTGAGCCTCGCCTGAAAGGAGAAATCCCTTGGCACCCGACGCGATGACCTCCCGCGAGCGATTCCAGCGCATGTTCGACCACCGCGAAGCCGACCGCATTCCCATCATCGACGGTCCGTGGGCCGACACCGTGGCCCGATGGCGCCGCGAGGGGCTGCCCGAGGGCGTGGATTGGGTGGACTACTTCGGCGTGGACCGAGTGGTGGGGATCGGAGGCGACGCTGGCCCGCGCTGGCCCGGCCGCCGGTTGGAGGAGACCGACGAATACGTGATCGACCTGACCTCCTGGGGCGTCACCCTCAAAAATCTGAAATCAACCTCAGTGCCCCAGTACCTGGACTTCCGCATCAAGGACCCGGATACCTGGCGGGAGGCGCGGGAGCGCATGGTGCCCAGCCGCGACCGCGTGAACTGGGAGCACCTGAAAGTCAACTACCAGACCTGGCGCCAGAAGGGCTACTGGGTCCAGGGGCACCCCTGGTTCGGCTTCGACGCCACCCACTCCTTCGTCGCCATGGAGCGCCTGCTCGAAGCGATGATCGAGCAGCCGGAGTGGTGCGCCGAGATGTTCAACCACTGCCTCGACGTCAGCCTGGCCCTGCTGGACATGATCGGGGACGAGGGTTACACCTTCGACAGCATCTTCTGGTGCGACGACATGGGCTACAAGAACACCCAGTTCTTCTCCCTCGGCATGTACCGGGATCTCCTGCGCCCGGTGCAGCAACGCGCCATCGAGTGGGCCCACGCCAAGGGCATCCGCGCCCACCTGCACTCGTGCGGCAACATCGAGCGTTTCGTCCCCGAACTCGTCGACATGGGCCTCGACGCCCTCAACCCCCTTGAGGTCAAGGCCGGCATGAACCCGCTGGCGCTGAAGAAGACCTACGGCGACCGGCTCCTGTTACACGGCGGGATCAACGCAGTGCTCTGGGACAAGCCAGACGAGATCGAGGCGGAGATGCGCAAGCTGGTCCCGGCGATCAAGGAGCACGGGGGCTACATCTTCTCCTCGGACCACTCCGTGCCTTCGAGCGTCAGCCTCGAAGACTTCCGCCGCATCGTCAACCTCGCCAAGGAATTGGGCAGGTACGACTAGCCGCCCGTCCCATCGACGGACCTTCCCTGAAGCGCTACTGCGGTCAAGGTCCATGGTTGCACCCCTGCGTTGGCCGGCGCCCAAATCCGGTTTTCTCCACCACCCCTACTCACGGCCTCGGGCCTGCTGCCAGATCTGCTCGGGCTCCGTGGAGAAGACCAGGTCCACCGAACCAGGGGATAGGCTCCAGCATGCCGCCCCCACCTCTTTTTCGAGCTGCCCCTGGCTCCAGGTGGCAAACCCCAGATAAAAGCGCAGCACCGGCCCTTGCGGGTCCGTGGTGGCGGCATGGGCGCGCAGGGCTTCCAGGTCGCCGCTGGCGTAGAGGCCTTCCACGATGGGCGGCCCCTGCCCCAAGTGCGCCACCCGGTGCAGGACCACCAGCGACTCCTGGCCCATCGGTCCTCCCTGGAAAAAGAGCCCCCCTGCGGCTGCCTGCAGGTGCTCCAGGCCTGCGGCCAGAGGCTGCTGCTCGGCGGCGCGGCCCTGGTCAAGCGGCTGGTTGATCACCACCCCGGCAGCCCCGGCCTCCGGGGTGTGCCTGAGGATCAGCACCACCTTGCAAGCGAAGTGAGGATTCTGGTCTAGTTTCGGCGAGGCGATGAGGAAGACGCCAGGTGCCAGCAGGGTAGACATGGGAGTTGGCCGGTTAGGGTGAAAGGGATGAGGCACATAGATATACTGAACACCGGAACAGATGATGGGTTTTCCTCAAGGAGAAAGCCGCATTTGTGACGTTGCGCAGTATAAAGAACCCTTCTGCACCCGTCAATCTCACACGCGGACCTGGGGCAGGTTGCTCCAGGCGGCCCAGGAGAGGTTGCCTGATGAGGAGTCCCGTGCATCGGGCCTCAAGGTTTTTTGGGGGAGGGCCTCCAAATCCCGTCTTTATTGGAACATTCTGCCCGTGGTCCGTATCTAATGGGACACAGCCAACAAGGAGAACGGCCATGAACAGAACACGGATCTACGCATTGACGACTCTGGCAACCGTCTTTCTGGCGAGCCTGAGCCTGTGGCTGGTACCACAGTCCTTGCAACGCCAGCTCGAAGCTGCTGAAAGAGGGAAAGCCCTCCCTCCAGGCATGACCTTCAAACAGGCCCAGGCCCAGGTGGACTCCGCGCTGCAGACCTATGTGGACGGGGTACTGAAGGGCGATGTCGAACTGGCATTGACCAGCTTCGCCACAGATGACCCTGGCTGGCTGGCAGAGCAGCGCCAGGCAGCCCAGCAGGCGCACACCCGCCTGGCCGGCCATCCGGCCAGGGTTCGGCACACCTCGGGGTATTACATTCTGCATTCTGGCCGCCCGGACAGCTTGTCCTCGGCCTGGTACGCGGGAGCGCTGGTGATCCAGGACAGCCTGAGTGGGGAACTCGTCCATGAAACACTCTACTTTGCCCGGGCACATACGCGCCGTTTCCTTCTGAGCAAGCCGCCCGAGGATCTCACCCTGCAGATGCGCTACCGCCTCAACCTGGGGTCTTTATACTGCGAACTCGGCATGGAAGAGCAGGCGTTGGCGTTGTGGAAGCGGTCCCTGGACGAGTTTCCTTCGGGACCGACGAATCTTCAGCTTGATCTATGGAAAAAGATTGCGCAGTTGTATGAATCTAGGGGCAACTTCACCGAAGCCATCCAAACCTATGAGCAGGCGCTGAGATTGCAGAGCCAAGATCCAATTGAGTTATACGACCAGCTAGGGAACTTGTATGAATCCAGGGGGAACTACGCCGACGCAATCCAAGCATACGAACAGGCGCTAGAATTCCTGCAGCGCCAAGACCCTCACCAGGGCATCCGGATGGGGGGTATGCAGATCATGGGTAAAAACATCAGCGCCCGAAAGGATGAATCGCTGAAGTACCAACTAGCCCAGTGCAACCTGAAGCTGAACCAGGTGGTAAAGGCGCGGGCTTTGTGTCAGGAGCTGGCCAAGTCCCAGACCAAGGAACTAGCCGACGCCGCCCGTCGATTACTCGAAGAACAGTAGAGAGGAGCAGCCCCATCGACCCCGGCCTGATCCAACGTTGTCTCCATGGCGACGAGACTGCCTGGCGCTGGTTGGTAGAGGAGTATCGGGAACGGCTTTTCCGGGTGGCCCTAGGTTTCCTGGGCAAGGGCGTCGAGGCTGAGGAGGTTGCCCAGGTAACCTTTGTCCAGGTCTTTCGCCACCTGGGCCAGTTTCGCGGTGAGTCTTCCTTTTATACCTGGATCTGCCGGATCTGCGTCAACCTCTGCCTGCGACGGCGCGAACAACTCAACCAGGTCCAGGAGCACGAGAGCAGCGCGGTGGCGGAGGTGGAACCCATAGACACTCGGACACCCGAAGATGAGCTAGTACAGCAAGAGCAGGTCACCCAACTCCGGGCCGCCCTGCGCGCCCTGCCCAAAGAGTACCGAACCGTGTTGGTGTTGCGCGAGATGAACAGCCTGTCCTACGAAGAAATCGCGGAGGTATTGGGCCTGCCCATGGGGACCGTCAAATCGCGCGTCCACCGGGGTCGAATGCTGCTCAAGGATCGTCTCAGAGGATACTTCCAGGGGGTGAGGAATGCACCATAAGCGAGCCCAAGCACTGTTCTCCGCAGCCGTGGATGGAGAACTCTCTGCCCGCCAACAAGGGCGATTGGCACAGCATCTCCAGGAATGCGCTGAATGCCGGCAGGAATTCGCCCTCTTCGAGCGAGTACACCGTCTGCTGGGGATTCCAGAGAAAGGTGCATTGTCAGCGGAGTTCACGGAGCAGACCATCCAGCGCCTCCGGAGCGCGGCGATGGAGGCCCCGGCCGGGGTACCGGACATCTGGGCGCTGAATGCCCGGCTGATCTTGAGCACGGTGGCCCTGCTGCTCTTGTTCCTGTGGGGAGATACCTTACATGTGCTGCCCGACCTTATTCACCAAGTGGATTTTGACTACCGACAACAGGTGCAGCCATGGGCACCCTAGATTGGGAGGATTTGTGGAGCCGTCTCAAGGGAATGGTGTGGAGGGCCGCAATCCTGGGGTTTTCTGGATTAGGCGCCGGGCTGTGGGTCTACGGCCTAGCGATGCAGGACGACTACACCTACTCGCCGCAGGCATACCAGGACCTCTACGCGCCCTCCTTTCCCCAGGAGGGACTCCGAATGCTGGTTTCCTGGCTCCATGAAACACTGCTGTTGGAGACCCTTGTGCTCTCGCTGTGGGCCTGTGGAACTGTATGGCTCTTTCTGCTCCCCGAACTCCCGCGCCGGCGCCGGGTGCCGGCAGCCCTGGCCATCTCAATAGGCCTCGTGGTCGCCTGGGGGATCGACCAGTGGCTGGGGTGGGCGGAAGGTGATCTGTGGGTGCGCTTTGGCGCCTGGGTGGGCAGTGTGATCTTTCTGGGTACGGGTCTGGCATTGGGGGAGCGCGGGAGACCTTTGCTGGTGCGGACCACTCGCGGCGGCCTGGCCGGAGGTGTCATTGGCTTGGCCGGCGTCTATGCGGCGCAGGTGGCCATTTTGGGCTATGTAGGAGGGATTTCAGTAGCTGGTTGGACGGTGCTTGCACCTACGGTCTGCGGCCTGGTCATCGGGTGGTGCTTGAGCGGAGCAGACCTCTTTTTTGCCGGCCCTGCCTCACTGCGGGAGCAGTGGCGGCGATATTGGCCTTTGGCCCTACTGATCCTGGCGGTGCTGATCAATGCCCTGGGGCCGGTTTTGTTGGTGCAGCATTGGTATATCACCGGGAAACTGTGACCCAGGGCCAGTCCCCCAGACCTGGCAGAAGCTGGTCTGGCTCTGGCAGGCGTCCAGGGCAGGCCGCCCCATGTCTCCAATGGTGGTAGGTGAGGGGTAGCGGGTTGACGGTGTGGCCCCATGGGGCGGCAGACTGTTCCAGACAGCCCCTCGCAGACTGCCCAGGTGGACCTGCCGGTATTCAGTTCTCCCGACTCATCAAGCGCACAGATCCTTTCCACGCCCAGTGTCCCCAGGCCCCGGAGACTTCCTTCGGCACTCCCCCCAACAGGCCCATCTCAATCATCGGCTCCAGGTAGGCGGACTCCATCCAGCCATGCATAACCAGGTATTGACTCTTCAGGTGGTCAAAGCCCAGGGCGTCCAGGAGATCCCCCAGTCCCTGCAGGGCGGGGGTGCGAGAGCGTGCTACCACTTCCCGACAGATGCGGTCCACCACCGGACACAAGACTTGATCCTCGGCCGCTGTGAAGACTGGTACCGCCAGACGCAGTCGGCCTCCTTCCTTGACGACAATCCCTACTTCGAGTAGTTCAGCGATCTTCGTCCGCCCGGCCTCTGCTCCTGCCTCCTTCTCCACCTGTTCGACTGGCTGGGGTCCATCCAACAAGGCGTAGATCACCTTCCGCTGCTCAGGATCGGGCAGCGAGGCCGTTTTGCCGGGGATGGCCCGCGAACCAAAGCACCCCACACCTCCCACGACCTCAGAGGATGTGGAGCACAAGAGGGGCCACAGGTCCGGCGCCACGTCGCAGGTCCTGCCGCAGAAAAACCACCGGTTGCCATCTGGCCGCAGCGGATAGGAAATATGGTGGACCTGTGGCCACATCCGGTGCAGCCCCAGGTTTCCCAGGAGCACCGCCAACACCAGCCAGCGCATGGAGTCCCAAGGAAATCCCTGATCTGCAAAGCGGCACTGGTCGAAGGCCGCGCGCACCTCGGGCACGTGTGCGGCGATGAGCTGGGCGTCGCGCTGGCCTAGCTCCCGGCTCCGCGCTCGCAGCACCTGCTGTGCCCCTTGGTCGAGGATGAAGAAGTCCGCAATATAGCGATCCCCCTCTTCCGGACGAACCAGCTCAGCCCCCTCCAAGGAAGACAGGTGATCGAGTACATAGATCTCCTCTGTGCCCACTGCCAGGGCCAGTTCCGCCACACCCTTGGGCGTTTTGGCGATCTGGAGCAGGATCTGCTGGGCCAACAGGGGCCGGGTCAAAGCCCACGGGTTGTAGGGGGAGGGCGCTCCCACGATCCCTTCCCAGATACCCCCGGCACTGAATTCCAGCAGGGGTTTGACCGCTGGCCGCTGACGCGCTTCTGCCGTAGCTGGCATGGTCTCCATCTCCTTTCGCAGACTGCAGCGGCCTCCATGGAGCCGCTGCTTGACGGTGTTTTCACTGACGCCGAGGTGGACTGCGATTTCCCGCAGGGACAGCCCGTCCAGGTAGAACAACTCCAGGACCTGGCGGCATTGCCGGCTCAGCTTCTGCAAGGCCACCTTGAGACCTTCCCGTTGTTCCTCGGCCAACAGGCCCTCCTCAGGAGTCCCAAAGGGACGGGAGGCCACCGAGGGATCTTCGCGGCCCTCCTCGACCCGCAACGATCCCAGGAGCAGTTGCCGCCGCCGCTCGCGCTGCTTCCAGGCCAGGCACACCCGCTGACCCAGGGTCCAGCACCAACCTTCCAGATGCTCCGGGTCACTCAAGGCCGGCAAGGAGCGGGCCACCTCCACCAGGATCTCCTGGGCCAAGTCCTCGGCCTCGTCCCAGTCGTGGGTGAAGTCGCGGGCGATGGCCCAGGCTTGTTCCTGCAGGCCCTCCAGGACGGTCTGGAGGGCGGCAGGTTCACCGGCCATTGCCTGCTGAATGAGCCGTCGGTCGATCACCTTATCCTACCAGCAGGGGGTCTCTGTCTTATAAGGGAGCATCAGCAGGCAAAAGGTTAGACAGCAGGGATTTTTTTGCCCGGTGTTACAGGGGGGGACCTTGCTGACATGCCGGCGCACGTAGCCGTGTTCCTGAAAAGAATTGCACTTCCGGGGACTCATGCCGGGGTCCTCCTTGGGGCCGAGGTTGCTTTTGTTGCCCTTGGCCGGCATTGAGAGAATATTACCCTCTAAACCAGACACCCACGGGAGGAACACTCATGCCGGCTGCCCCTTCAGCGAGAAAGGCTCCACAGCGGGGAAGTATTGCCATCAGCACCGAGGACCGCCTCATCCTGCGCGAGTTGGCCCAACAGGTGGCCGCCGTCGCCGCCCTGCCCATACAGGCCGAGCGCATTCGGCTGTGGCAGGCCCTCAACCGGTGCCAGCCCGAACGGCCCATGGTGCTGGCCCAGACCGGGGGCCTGATGTCCGAATCCCTGTTGCGCTGCACCGATCCACTGGGCCGGCAATGGGAGTCGGCGCTGCGCTGGAAACTCTTCTGCCACGAGTTCATCCACGACGACTATCCCTGCACCGCCACCCTCGACGTCCGCCACGCCATCGAGGTGAGCGACTATGGCCTGAAGGAGGGGCGGATCTATGGCGACGTCGACGGGTACGGCGCGTACAGGATCGACCCACCCATCGTCGAGCTGGCCGACTTCGACCGGATACACCCGCGCCGCGTCACCGTGGACCACGAGGGCACCGAGCGCCGTTTCCAGGCGGCCAACGAGGTGCTGGGGGATCTGCTGCAGGTCCGCAAGGTGGGCGAGACCCTGTGCCGCAACATGCTGACGCGCAAACTGATCCACCTGCGCGGCTTTGAGCAGTTTTTACTCGACCTGTACGATCACCCCGAATTCGTCCACCGGATGATGGCCTTCCTGCGCGACGACACCCTGCAGGAGTGGGAACTCTACGAGCGCGAAGGGGTGCTCTCCTACAACGCGGGGCCCGAAAACATCCGCGGCAGCGGCGGGGTGGCCTGCACCGACCGCCTGCCCACTGCCGATCCGTCACGGCCGGCGCAGATGCAGGACATGGTGTGTTTTGGGGAATCGCAGGAGAGCATCGGGGTCAGCCCCGGCCTCTTCGACGAGTTCGTGTTGCAGTACCAGTTGCCGCTCATGAACCGCTTCGGGCTGGTGGACTACGGGTGCTGCGAGCCGCAGGACGGCAAGTTCGATTTGCTCTTCAACCAGATCCCCCGCCTCAACTCGGTGTCGGTCCACCCCTGGGGCAAGCGCGAACTGGCCGCCGAGAAACTGGCCGACCGCTACATCTACGCGTACAAGCCCCATCCTGGCGTCATCGAATTGCCCGACCCCGACTTCGCCACCGCCGAAAGGGAACTGCGTGAAACCCTGGCCATCGCCCGGGGCTGTCCGGTGTCCCTGACCATGAAGACCGTGCTGAACCCCGAGACCGCCGACCGCATCACCCTCTGGACCGACCTGGCTCAACGGGTGGTCGCCGAGATGGCCTGAGGCACTCCACTCAGGGCAGCTAGCGCGGCTCCAGCCGCTGTCGGGTCTCGGCCTCAGCCTCAATCCGGGCCCAGTCCCATAGCTGGGGGATGTACTCCACGTCCGCCCACTTTTGCGCCTGGTCGGCCCAGTGGGGGCTGGCCGGGTGACCCGAGGCACCCAGGGGGACGATCCAGCGGCACTGGTCCCAGTCGGCCGGGTCGAAGAGGTAGCGGTTGACCGAGGCCGTGGCCACGGCAAAAGGGGCCAGGTGGCCGTACCCGCCGGCCAGCGGGGTGTCGCCATCGCCGTGGGCCTCCACCTGGGGCGGGTCCAGGTACTGGGCAGCCTCGGGGAAGAGGGCCGAGAACGGATGGCGGGGCTGGGTGTGATGCGCCTTACCCCAGCGCCACTGTGAAGGCTCGGGGCCCGAGGTCTGCCGCAGGCGGGCCAGAGCCTCGCGCAACGCCTCGGCCAGCATGGCTGGCCACTCCTGGCCCGGAGGCAGCAATCCCTCCTCTCCCTTTTCCAGCGCCAGGACCAACTGCAGTTCGAGCTGGCGTAAATGGGCCTCGCTGCCGGGCGCCCCGGCCAGTTCCCCGAACAAGGCCGCGCTCACCCGCCTCAGCACCCGTTCCCTGACCTGGGTATAGATCAGGGGCTGGGGCAGATCCCGGTCCATGCGGCCATCCCACTGCCGCAAGAGTTCCTGGGCCCGGGCGCTTTCTCCGTCCAGCGGCTTCACCTCCAGCAGGGCCCGGGTGAAGGCGCGGGCCGGCAGCGATCCACATTCGGCGTGGATGGGCATCATGTCGTCGAGAGTGACTCCGCCCCGCCCCTGCAGTTCGAGCAGATGGCGCTGCACCTGGCGGGCCCGGTGTTGGGGCGCGAAGAGCAGCCCCACGTAGTAGGGATAGTCGGTCCCGGCCACCCGCTGGTTGCAGGTCACCGCGTACCCGGCCTGGGGGTTGAGGGCGCGCGGCAACTCGGCGTGGGGGATGTACCCTTCCCACTCGTGCTCCCCGGTCCAGCCCGGCACCGCGCACCAGCCATTGGCCTGGGGACGGATGGGGATCTTGCCGGCGTGCAGGTACCCGAAGTTGCCCTGCACATCGGCCACCGCGTAGTTGTTGACCCGGTCGGTCCAGCGGCTCAGGGCCTGGTCCAGTTCCGCCACCGAGCGGGCACACATGGCATCCCGCACCGCGTCGAGCCAGGACGTGGCCTCCTGCAGCCCGGGGTCGGCAAGGGCGATGGCAGCGCCCGCCCCCGGGTCGCCGGCGATGACGGGGCCGTGGTGGGTGCGGGTGATCTGCATCTCCACCGCCTGACCGCCGTGCACGGCGATGGTCTCGCGGTGTACCTGGGCCGGCCGCCACTCTCCTCTGAACAGATACTCCCTCCCCCCTTCCCTGAACCGTTCCACAAAGAGGTCCTGGGTGTCGGCCATGCCGTGGGTCATGCCCCAGGCCACGTATTGATTGTGGCAGAAGTGCAGGGCCCCGGGCACTCCAGGCACTGAGTGGCCGCTCACCTCGAAGTGCGGGCAGGCCAGGTGTACCTGGTAGTACACATTGGGCACGTCCAGGCCGCGGTGCGAATCCCCGCCCACCAGGGGCAGGCCCGAGCGGGTGTGCTCCCTGCCCAGGGCCCAGGCATTGGAACCTAGGTCCACCGCGTCGAGCCAGCCGGCAGCCAGCGGGCGCAGGATTTCCTCGGCATCCAGGGCCGGGCCGAGGTACTCCGCCCCCGGCGGCACGGTGAGCAGATGCCCTTGAGGATACCCCTTCACCAGTGCGGCCAGCCGCTGCGGGCCGAACCGTTTGAGCAGCCAGGTGCGGAAGAGCTTGGGCTCGAAGCTGCCCAGCAGGGTGTTGCGGATCTTGTACACCGCCAGGCAGTGCCAGGCCTCCCAGGGCTCGGGGTTTTCCTCCAATAGGGTGTACTCGATGGGCAGGGCCTGGGTGGTCTCGATGAAGGAGTTGACTCCCCGGGCATAGGCCTCAACCATGCGCTGCGCCTCGGGGCTGGACACCTGAAGGTCGGCGCGGGCCGCCTGGCCCATGCCCGAGGCCCGCAGCAGCCGGTCCCGGGCCAGGCCTGCCTCGCCGGCCCATTCGGCCCAGCGGCCCAGGGCCTGGTGCCGGTCGAAGTCCATCTGCCAGAGCCGGTCCTGGGCGGTGGCGAACCCTTGGGAAAAAAACAGGTCCCCCTCACTGGCGGCCCGAATATGGGGAATGCCCCAGGGGTCGCGCCAGACCTCCGCCGGCCCTTCCAGGCCGGCCAGGTGCAGGGTGGTGTGCAGATCGGGAAGTGCGGCGCGCAACTGCGCGGGACTGAGGGTGGCGGGCATGGCTTTTCCTCGGCTGCGAATTTGCGTAATTTGCCGGCGGCAATGACTTGCTAAGATAGGAGAACTCAGCGCCGCAAGGGAAGTCCCCGGCGGCGTTTCCCAGGAAAAGGAGAACCCCATGAGCACCATCCTTCCCAAGACCTACGTCTGCTACCGCGCCGAGTCCCCGCTCCAGATCGACGGCTGTCTGAACGAGCCCTCCTGGAAACGCGCCCCCTGGACCCCGCTCTTCGTCGACATCGAGGGAGACGTGCGGCCCCTGCCCCGCTTTGCCACCCGGACCATGATGCTGTGGGACGACCAATACTTCTACTTCGCCGCTGACCTGGAGGAGCCCGAGGTGTGGGGCACCCTCACCAAACGGGACTCGGTGATCTGCACCGACAACGACTTCGAGATCTTCATCGACCCGGACGGCGACGGGGAGCACTACATGGAGTTCGAGATCAACCCGCTCAATGCAGTGTGGGACCTGTACCTGCCCAAGGCCTACAACAAGGGCGGCGAAGCCGACCACGACTGGGATTTCGTGGGCATCAAACACGCGGTACAGGTGGACGGCACCCTGAACTGCTCAGATGACGTGGACCGGGGCTGGACCGTGGAGGTGGCCATCCCCTGGACCAGCATGGCCCAGCACGCCCACACTGCCTGCCCGCCGCGTCCGGGCGACCAGTGGCGGGTCAACTTCTCCCGGGTGGAGTGGACCTTCGAGCGCCACAAGGGCGGGTACCTGCGCAAGGACCAGCCCCCCTGCGACAACTGGGTGTGGTCGCCCCAGGGGGTCGTTGACATGCACATCCCCGAGATGTGGGGGTACGTGCAGTTCTCGTCAGTGGTGGCAGGTTGTGGGGAAGAGGAGTTCAAAAAGAGGTGACCCAGTAGGTGCTAGGGTTTCCAGTGCAGGTCCTGCAGGTCCAGCTCTACTGCCTCTCCCTTTTTGTCCTTTGATACTGCACTGGCAGCCGCGCTGAGTTCCACAGGTGCCTGCCCCATCCTGGATTGCACGACCTGCAGGTTGGAGAGCGCCTCCTCGTCGGTGGGGTCGGCGGCCAGGACCTGTTGCAGGTGGTCTGCGGCTTTTTCCAGCTCGCCTTGTAGAATGCAGACCACCGCCCGGTTGTTCTCCACCGTCTGGAGCGGCGCGCCCTGAGCTTCCATGGTGTCCAACTGCGCCAGGGCCCAGGTGTATTCCCCCAGTTCCAACAGATTGTAGATGCAGGCGCTGCGCAGGGAGTGGTTCGTCGGCGCGGCTGCCAAACCCTTCAGGTACTCCTGCTGGATAAACTCCCGCTGCAGGGAGCGGAGCGCTGCAAAGTCTGCGGCAAAGAGGGCCTGTTCTTTTTCGGGCACCGCCACCGCGATCTCGAAGGGCGGAGACGAAGGGGGATAGGACTTCCACGCCTCCTGGGTATCCACCGCGATCAGCCGGCCTTCCTTCTCCAGGCGCAGACACTCTTCCACCGCGGTGCGCCAGGCCTCGCGGAAGGACTTGCCCAGCAGGGTGACCTCTACCGGAACCCACAGGCGCTCATCGCGCGCCAGGTAGTAGCCCTGGCCCAGGCCGATCCGCTGGGCCTCGGCAAGGGCGATACCGGTGTCAAAGGCCATCAGGATATGGCCAGGGGCATCGATGAGGGCCGTGGGGATGCCGGTATTCTCCAGCAAGGCGCAGTAGAGCACCGTGCAGTCGTCGCAGTCCCCGGAGCGCTTCTGCAAGAGCTCTGCCGGATACTGGATGCTGTCCACGACGAAATCCTTGCCCGCCACCTGCTCATAGGGGGAGTTGGCATCGGCCAGGTACCGCACCCCGTGCTGGCTGAGGGCGTCGAACAAGGAGAGGGCCCGCAGCAGCGACCGGCTCGAATGCCCGCCCCGGTGGATTTCCTCCGCGTAGGAGCGCAGCACCTGGCTGGCAAAGGTGGCTACGGTCTCCTCCTCCGGGGTGATAAACGATGCGGCAGCGCCGATGCTTTCCCAGCGCACCGCGTTGCGCTTGTAGATGGTCACCCTTCCCTGCTTCTTGGCCCGGTGGGTGCGGTTGCCCTCGGTGTAGGCCACCTCGATCTGGGCCGGCACCATGCGGTTGCGCGTCCACCCTGACAATCGCTCCCCGAACAGCGCCGAGAGATCCACCATCTCGGTGCCAGGAGGCACCACCACGGGTTCGGGGAGTTCGGTGGCCCGCTCCATGGCCTCTGGGATGAACAGACTGACCGTGGCCGCCAGGGGTTTGCGGCTGGTATTGGTCAACTTGACCTTCCCCAGGGGCTGGTGCGCGTAGCGCTTCTGCAAGGCTGGAAAGATCGGCTGAAGTTCGGGCTCCTGGATCTTGATGGCTGAGGCCGTGACCACCTCCAGCCCCAGGGAGAAGCGGTGGGTGCTGCCCAGGCCCGACGACTGGGCATAGGCGTAGTCCACCTCGACAAAGCGGTACCGCAGACCCACCCCAAAGCTGTAGGCCAGTCCTGCGGCGTCTTCCAGTTCCCGCTGCACCCCACTGCGCAATACCAGGCCAGGGTACAGCTGGTACTCTGCGCCCAGGTGCGCGGCCTCGTCCACGGAACCACTGAGCAACAGGGGCCGATTCAGTTGGTACGCCGTGCCCAGGCGCAGGTTCAAAGGATAGAGGGGGCGCGATACGCCGTTCTCGTACTGGATGCGGGTAGTGCCCACATCCTGGGCGACCACCCCGATCCGCAAACCGGCTCGGGGGTTGAGGAGCAGGCCCAGGTCAAAACCCCACCCAGTGCCGGTGCTGCTGAATCCCGCCGGGTTTCCCACCCCTTCCAGGCCGGCGTCCAACTGGAACCATTTGGCACTGATCCCCGCAGAGAGCCTATTCATCAAGCGAAACCCGGCGGAAAAACCCAGGCGGTTCTGGGCAAAGCGGAGTTCCTCATCCCCGAACCCCAGGTGCAGATAGTCGGTGGCGGCGACGAAGCGGTCAGTGAAAGGGAACGCATAGGAGAGGTAGGTCGCCTCTGAACCAGTGCCAAACAGATCCGCCCAGGCGCTGTTGAGTTCCTGGGTGCGCAACGAAGAGAGGCCGGCCGGGTTCCAGTACGCCGCGTACCCATCGTCGGCAATGGCCACAAAGGACTCGCCCAGGGCCGCGGGCCGGGCGCCGATCGCGATCTGGCCACTGGTCTGGGACCAGGCCGGCTGGGTGCCGAGCATTCCGATCAGGCTGAGGATGATGAAAATCACAGCCCACCTCCTCTATTGCTGCCCATTGACCACTGCCACCACCTCTTTGGCGAGCTTGTCTCCCGCCTCCACGGCCACCACATAGGCCCCGTCGTACACAAGATGGCCCTCCTGGTCCCTTCCATCCCAGCGCACCACATTGGACCCAGGAAACAGGGGTTCTCCCTCCGTCAGTTCGCGCACCAGGTGGCCGGCCATATCGAAAACCCGCACCGAGACCAGGGCGCTGCGCCCCAGCGCAAAGGAGATCTCCATCTCCTGGGCGAATCCTCCCCCCCTGGGGGAGATCAGGCGCGGCTGGCAGGCCAGGGCCTTCAGCTCAGTTCCATTGCCTTCCTCTGCTGGTGCTGCGAATAGCGCATAGGTCCCCAGCCGATCGATGGCGGCGCTCACCGACCGGCTCTCCTCGTCGAAGGTGCCGCCTGTCCGCATCCACGTTGCGTCCGCCTCTGACCAGAGGAAGAGAGCCAGTGGCGCTGTACTGTCCTCTCGTACTCCCTCCCCAAGGAACAGCCTGAGCGTGGCAGGTCGGGCAAGTTTGAGGGTGTCCGGCTGGAGCTGAAAGGCCAGGCCCATGAACTGCTGCTGCCCGTCGGCAGGCAGCCGGATCCCTTCCGCGTCCACCGCCGTGATGGTGACCTGGGTGCTCCGCTCGACGCCCCTGGGCGGGACATAGAGATCTACCTGCGCCCTGCTGTCCCCCACATGCCCTCCCAGCCCAGGGTCCAACTCCTCTGCCGCAGTCACCACATTGACTGTCACCGCGTACTGGCTACGGTGGTTGAGGCTGTCCTCTGCCGTGAGCCGCAGCACATAGGGGCCACTCAACCTTTCCGTATCCCACATTCCCAGCACCCCATTGACCACTGGTTCGGTAGACAGATTCTGGATGCGCTCCTGGCTCCAGGCAGAAACCTGATCTTCAGACGTCCCTTTGCCGTACTCCAGCCTGACACTCTTCAAATCCGGCTTTGCTGAGTTGTCGAACGCCGAACCTGTGACCTCCACCTTCCCGTGCACGACCCCGCGTGGACCCGAGATCACTACTGTGGGTGGGGTCAGGTCTACGGTGAAGGTGGCGGTGGCCGGCGTCAGGTCGATATTGCCGTACCGATCCTTGGCACGGACATGCAAGGTCCAGGTACCGTTGTCCAGACCTGTCACCTCAAAGCCGGTCACCAAACTGAAAGAGGACCAGTCGGAGTCCTCTGTCTCATTCTCTGTTCGCGGAACAGCGAATGAGACAGGAGACTGGCGGTCGGAGGCGATCTCATAGGCCCGACATTCGAAGAAGAACCGGCTATCCCCTAGGAGTGCAGGAGGGGAGCGGAGAATCTGGGTCTGGACCAGGGGGTATGTGGGCCGCCAGAAAACAGATACTCCCCCAAAGGTTCCAAACCACATCGCCCCATCCCTAGTCTGGAAAACAGAATACACAAAGTTATCCACCAGGCCATCCTGGGTAGTGAAGCGCTGCCAGCTCTGCCCGTCATACCGGCTCACCCCAACTTGTGTTCCAAACCACATCG
>JACPJE010000159.1 GCA_016187725.1 Candidatus Latescibacterota bacterium | reverse complement strand
AATTTGATCGGCTCTGCATATCACGGCTTTATCACGACACCAGGGCTTGTTAACTGCAACCTGTTGTAAAGAGATAAGTTAAGGCTTTTCATTGCTTTACTCTTAATCAGCGGGTCCTAGGTTCGAGTCCTAGTGGGCGCACCACCTGCAGGCGATCGGCAAAGAGCACTTGCAGAGGAGGATTTCCCTCGTGCTGCAGGTGCTTTTTTTTGTCTAGTCTGCCCCATACAGCCAGTGGGCAAAAACTACTGCGGCTGATCCCGCCTCCACCACCTGCAGGAGCATCCGCCCGTCCTCCAGCAGGTCCACAGCCATGAAGCCCGGATGCAGATGGGCGAAGAGGGTGTCGTGTCCGTGGGTGACGGCGGTGGCCTTTTTTGCCGAGCCCATGCCACTTATCAGGTAGTACCTGCTCGCCGCATCGCCCTCCAGAACCTGCAGGCTGTGGTCGTGGCCGGCGGCGTAGATCAGGGGGCGGTAGCGCGCCAGCGCTCCCCGCAGCGCCGCGCTCATCGAGCGGTAGGTCGGGCTGGCCAGGTCTTGGGTTGGAGGCCGCAGGCCGCGCACCAGTGGGTACAGGGATCCGAGCACAGGCAGCGGCAACCAGAGCCGCCGGTGCAGCCGCCTGGCGGGAAAGAGATGATCCTTCCACAGGAACAGCGGCGCCTGCAGGTACCCGAGGGCCTGGGTATAACCGCCCTGGTCCGGCTCGGGGATGCCGCTTTCGTACACGTTGTCGCCCAGGAAGACCACGGTGGTCCGCTGGGGCTGCTGGCCGGCCCACTGCTCCAGGGCCTGCAGTACGGGCTCGTTCTTTTGCGGCATCCCGGCGTCGCCGATCAGCAGCACCCTTTGCCTGAGGTCGCCGTCGGCTGGGAAACGGGCGGGGGGGGCATCGGGGCGGTAGTAAGGGCTGAGGTGGCTGCAGCCCGCCAGGGCCAGGAGGGCCGCCAGGCAAAAAGCGTTAGAACGTTTCACAACTTGTGTTCCTCAGGTGACGAGTTGGGCTGGAGGTGGCGCTGACTCAACTGCACCCCTAGTAATGTAACAGTAACAGGCGATGGTGTCGTGCGGGGCGGGCCGGGGGCTGCCCGTGTTGCCGGGGCCGAGTGGAAAAACGGCTTGGCCTTGATCGGCGGCCTGACCAGTTCTATGTTTCTCACCTCGCTGCTGACTCCGGCGGTCTAGGCCAAGGCCGACCGCTGGAAGGAGCGCTTTCCCATCCTGTTGAGCCATCCCCGCCAGTTCTTGGGCTGGGGGCGCAAGGAGGCCGGCAGGCGAGGAACCATCTCCACACCCATATTGAACCCATGATCTCCACCTGGCTGCTCTTGCTGGCGCTCTGTTCGCTGTGGGCGCTGCCCGCCGCCGCCCAGCAGGCCGACACCGTCTTCACCTCCCGGCACTGTCCTCAGGCGACCGGCAGTTTCATCCACCAGGTTGTTGACGGACCAGATGCTTGAGCGTCCATTCGGCGGTACTGGTGCCCTCCTTGATGTCAGCGACTGCACAGGCGATCATCCAGGCCCAATGCACCGGGACGAGCAACTCGCGGTTGATCGGCTCGAGCGGCGACTCTTCCTCGTAGCCTCGCAAGACATCGTCATCGCGGCCGCGCCACGACAGCGCGAAATCCGCTACCCACAGATCCAGATGAGCAGCGTCGAAGTCGAGGACGCCTGACAGCTTGCCGGCCGCGTATCTGACGTTCCAAGGTGCGTTCAACCAACTCCTCCAACCCTACATAAAGCCTGGTGGTACCAACATCGTTGCATCGTTTACCTCCGACGCGAGCGTCAGCATTCAACTTACTCGCAACAAGTTACTCGCAACAAGCATACCAGCATGTGTATCTCTGTCCTTGAAAACTGATAACCCTTAGATATGTACTGACATAGGACAGGGCACAGACACCCTGAGAGCAGAGGAGGAAACCTTGAGCAGCGTTGCGCTGTGTTGCGCTGCATTGCGCTACATTACCTGCCTGCCGGATAATGATGAGCCCGTTCATAAGAGCGCCTGAGAAGAATAGAATCTCCTTGATATTCTCCTGTGCCCTCCGTATTGTAACCTGTTGACCACAAAGAAGATTTGCTACATGGACGCGATAAATATACTTTTCCCCTTCACCGTGGGGCACTTTTATTGCCAGGTGATTGCCAGTAGTGATTCCACCAGCGCAGATGATGAGCCATCCCCGGCGATTGTTCCACTTGGGGCGAAAGGAAGTGTCCTCGTGAGCGTTTGTCTCTTCCTCGCCTTATTCCTGGGCGCCGGCCTGGCTGCCGCCCAGGAGCCCGATACCTCTCGGGTATTCGCCTCAGAGCACAACTATCTCCTCTCTTTTCCCCGTTTGCTGTGGACCGGCCTGGTCTACCCGCTGGGGGAATTCACCATCTACGCCGAGCGCACCCAGTTGCCCAAGCGGACCGGCGCGCGGCCAATACCCTCGATATGTACGTGACCGGGCCGGATGGCCGGCATTATCTCAAGCACCACTTGCTCGACATGGGCTCCACCTTCGGCAGCAACAATCTGATGCCCCACATGCCCATGGACCGCTTTGCCATCGAGGGGGGAGAGGTGCGTTTCGCGGACCTGGCAGTGGCAGGGAAGCTGGAGGAGGGCGGGCAGTATCAGTGCCGGCTCCTGGATGAAAAAGGGAAACCGCTCGGGTCTCCACGGGTACTGGAAGAGACACGGCTCGAGATCGAGGGGGAGTTAGCACCAGAGCGCTACTATGGGTACGAACTCCGCACCCAGCGGCCAGGGCAGCAGAGCTGGAGCAAGTACACCCGCGTGTACTTCTACAAGTGGGAAGAGGGCCGGCATCAACTCGTGCGGGTGGAACGGGAAGAATAGCTCCCCCAATAGCTACCTGGTCGCCAGTGACTGGGTGGTCAAAAGGCTGCGAAGATGAAAGTCATGAGCAATTGCACTTTCTTCTTTATTGCTCTGTTGGTCGCCGTGGACACAGGCACGGGGAGGGCAGTGGCTGAGGAGGTGATAAAACTGGGAACCCTGGCCACGGAGACCTCTGGGTGGGGGAGAACCTTCAGGTGAGGTACATGACTGACCTCCGGATGGCTTGGCCGGCAATTCGATCTGGTCCATCCGGGAGGATGAGAGGGGGTATCTCTGGTTCATCACCCGGTTTGAGGGGGCGAGCAGGTACGATGGCAGTCGCTTCCAAACCCTGGATGCACTTCACGGTCTGGCCAGCGACAACATCTATTCCATCCTGGCGGATAAGAGAGGCAACCTCTGGTTTGACACCGATAGGGGCGTCAGCAAGTACGACGGGGAGTGCGTGCGAAACCTCGGCGTGGCAGAAGAGTTGGGCAGCAACAGTGTGGCCGGTATCGCGGAGGACAGCGAGGGCAATCTCTTGAGCCAGGAAGGCCAGCCGATGAACTCTCCCAGCAGGTTGGACCACCTGCTCCGGGTCTTTGCCCAGGTCAGAGCCGGGGAGGGGACCGACGCCCTGCTGCTGGCGCTCAATGTCTTCCTGCTGCTCACTGCCTACTACCTGATCAAGCCAGTGCGCGAGGCCCTGATCCTGGCGGGGGGCGGCGCCGAGATCAAGAGTTACGCCGCCGCTGGCCAGGGACTGCTGCTGCTGGGGGCGGTGCCCCTGTATTCCTGGCTGGCCGGCCGGCTGCCGCGGCGGCGGTTGATCGCCAGCGTGACCCTCTTCTTTGCCGTCTGTCTGGGGGGTTCTACCTGCTGGCCCGCATGGAGGTCCCGCTGGGGGTGGTCTTCTACCTGTGGGTGGGGATCTTCAACCTGATGGTGATCGCCCAGTTCTGGTCCTTTGCCAACGACCTCTACACCCCGGAGCAGGGGAAAAGGCTCTTTCCCATCGTGGCCTTTGGCGCCTCGCTGGGCGCGGTGCTGGGCAGCTACGTGGCCCAGTTGCTGATAGGGCCCCTGGGGGTGTACCAGCTGATGCTGGTGGCCGGAGGCCTGCTGGTGCTCAACTTTTTCGTGCGGGCCGGCGACCTGCTCTCCGCCGGACTGGTTTTCGCCGGGGTGAACTGGCTGAGCTTCGGGGTGGGGCATTTTGCCCTGGTCAACCTGGGGCTGGCCCTGGCCGTGGGGCGGGAGAACCAGCGGCGCACGGCAGAGGCGGGGTGAGGGATTGATGGCGCAGGCGGGACTGAGAAAACTGCTGGGGGTGGAGGTGCGGCGGGAGGAATGGGCCCGCCTGCTGCCCTTGTCCCTGGCCTACGGGCTGGTCATGGCCTCGCTCTACGTGCTCAAGCCGGCGCGCAACGCCCTCTTCCTCGACCGGCTGGGCATCGCCCAGCTCCCCTACGTGCTGCTGCTGGTGGCCCTGGCCGGCGGGGTGGCGGCCCTGGTGTTTGCCCGCTTCTCCGCACGGGTGCGGCTGGACCGGCTGGTGCTGGGTACCTTCCTGGTGCTGATGGCCTGCCTGGGGGGGTTCTGGCTGCTCCTGTCGCTCAACCAGCCCTGGGTCTTCTACCTGTTCTACATCTGGGTCAACCTCTACGGCCTGCTGGCCACCTCGCTCTTGTGGCTGCTGGCCGGGACCCTCTTCGACGCGCGCCAGGCCCGGCGGCTCTTCGGCCTCATCGGCACCGCCGGGATCCTGGGGGCGGTGCTGGGCGGGCTGGCCACCAGCTGGATCGTGCACCGGGTGGGCACCGAGGCATTGCTGCTGGTGTGCGTGGGCCTGCTGGCCCTCTGCCTGGGGCTGCTCTACCTGGTCCGGCCCGAGCCCGGGCCCCGGCGCCGGCGCGCACCGGGCCCGGGCGCCCTGGAGGCCATCGCCGGCTCCCAGCTGCTGCTGCTCATCGGAGGCATGGCCGGCCTGAGCGCGGTGGTGGCCGCGGTGGTGGACGTGCAGTTCAACCAGATCGCCGACCAGGCCTTTCCCACCAAGGACGCCAAGGCCGCCTTCTTCGGCGAGTTCTTCGCTTACCTCAGCCTGCTGGCCTTTCTCGTCCAGGTCTTCCTGACCCCGCGCATCCTGCGCAGCCTGGGGGTGACGCCGGCCCTGCTCTTTCTGCCCCTGAGCATGGGGCTGGGGGCGGGGGGCATGCTGGTGCTCTCGGGGCTGCCGGCCGGGGTGCTGGCCAAGCTGGGCGACGGCGGCCTGCGCCATTCCATCCACAAGGCGGCCACCGAGATCCTCTTCCTGCCGGTGCCCTTCCAGGTCAAGCAGCGCACCAAGCTGCTGCTCGACACCACGGTGGACAACGTGGCCACCGGGTTGGGGGCGCTGCTGGTCCTGATCTGCACCGGCGCCCTGGGCCTGGGGTACGCGCAGCTGAGCTGGATCTCCCTGGGCCTGGTGGCCCTGTGGGTGGGGCTGACCCTGCGCAGCCGCCGGGCGTACGTGGATGCCTTCCGCCAGGCCCTGGAGTGGCGCGAACTGGACCCCGGCGAGTTCACGGTCAGCCTGGCCGAGGCCGAGGCCCTGCGCAGCCTGATGGCCGTCCTCGACAGCTCCAACGAGCGGCGGGTGGGGTACGCCCTGGAGATGCTGGCCACGGTCAGGGCCAGGAGGCTGGGCCCGCCGGTAGAGCGCCTGCTGCAGCACCCCTCCGCCGAGCTGCGCCTGCGGGCCCTGCGGGTCTTTCACAGCCAGGACAACGTCCCCCGGGCAGCGGTGGAGGCGCTGCTGGCCGACGGGGATCTCCAGGTGCGGATCGCCGCCCTGTGGTGCCTGTGCCTGCACGAGGGCCAGGCGGGACAGCGCCGCCGCCTGGCCGCTGCCCTGGACAGCCCCGATCCCTCCCTGCGCTCGGCCGCCCTGGGCTGCGTCGCCGAGTACGGCAGTGCGGCCGAGAAGGAACTGGTTTCGCCCGAGCGGATCGAGGCGCTGATGGGGGGGAACCGGGAAGAGCGGGTGCAGGCGGCCCGCCTGGCCGGGGCCCGGCCGGGATTGCGGCCCCAGTTGCACCGCCTGATGGAGGACGATGATCCGGCGGTGGTCCAGCAGGCCATCGCCACGGCCGGGGAGTTGGCCGATCCGGCCTATCTCCCCTGGCTGGTGGCAAAGCTGGCCGACCGGCGGCAGCGCCGCACGGCCCAGCTGGCCCTGGCCGCCTGCGGCAAGGGGGTCCTCCCCAGGCTCGGTGCCTGGCTGGCGGACGAGGAGGTGGAACTGGCCCGCCGCCGCCAACTGGCCCGCGCCATCGGCGAGATCACCTGCCAGGAGAGCGTCGAGTTGCTGCTGGCCCGCCTGGAGGATGCCCCTGCGGCGCTCCAGTATCCGCTGATCAAGTCGCTGAGCAAGCTGCGGGCGCGCGATGCGCAGCTGCACTTCGATCCGGCCCGCATCGAGCGCCTGCTGGAAGCGGCCCTGGCCACCCACTACGAACTGCTCCAGTTGTGCCGGTGGTGCCGCACCGGGACCGGCTCCCTGCTGGAGCAGGCCCTGAAAGAAAAGCAGGAGCAGAATCTCAAGCGCATCTTCCGCCTCCTGGGGCTGCACTATCCGGCCAGGGACATGTACCGCGCTTACCTGGGGATGGTCCACCGCCAGTCGGGGAAGAGGGCCAGCGCCCTGGAGTTTCTGGAGAACCTGCTGGATCGCCGGCTCAGGCAGCGCCTGGTGCCGCTGCTGGAGGCCGAAACGCCGGAGCAGGCCATCGCCCACGGCGCCCGGCTTTTCGGCTGGAGCCTCGGCACCCGCCAGGAGGTGGTGGCCAGGCTGCTGGCGGGGCCGGACCCCTGGCTGCGGGTCTGCGCCGCCCACAGCCTGGACGGAGAGGCCGATCCCGGGGCCCTGGAGCAGGTGCGCCGGCTGGGGGCAGATCCCGACCCGGTGGTGCGGGAGACCGCGGCCCTGGTGCTGAGGCGGGCGGCCATTGACAGGGGCGGGGCGAACCTATAGTAGTACACCATGCTGACCACGGTGGAAAAGGTGATGCTGCTGCGCGAGGTGGACATCTTCTCCCAGGTCTCCACCGAACAGCTGGCCTACCTGGCGGCCATCCTCGAGGAGCAGCACTGCCCGGCCGGCGAGGTGGTGTACCAGCAGCAGGACCCTGCCGACGCCATGTACCTGGTGGCCAGCGGCCAGGTGCGGGTGCACCGCGAGCAGCTGGAGATCACCGTGGCCGGCCCGGGCGAGGCCTTTGGCACCTGGGCCCTCTTCGACGAGGAACCGCGCCTGTCGGCGGCCACCGCCGTCGAGGACGCCCTGCTGCTGCGCCTGGACAAGGAGGATTTCATCGACCTGCTGGCGGACAACGTGGAGATCACCCAGGGCGTGCTCAAGGCCCTGGTGAAACGGGTGCGCGGCCTGATCGGCCAGGTCGCCTGAAAGGAGCGCTGAATGACCGGGACCCCCAAGCCCGCCACCATCCTGCTGGTCGACGACGAGGAGATGGTGCTGACCAGCCTCAAATCCTTTCTGGCCCTGGAGACCGAGTACCGGGCCATCCCCTTCCTCTCGCCCGGGCAGGCCCTGAGCTATGCGAGGGGCAACGAGGTCAACCTGGTGATTTCCGACTTCCTCATGCCCGAGATGGACGGGATCAGTTTCCTGGCCAGGATGCGCGAATTGCGGCCCGACGCCACCCGCATCATCCTCACCGGGTACGCCGACAAGGAAAACGCCATCAAGGCCATCAACGAGGTGGGCATCTTCCAGTACATCGAAAAACCCTGGGACAACGACCAACTGCTGATCGCCATCCGCAACGGCCTGGAAAAGCAGCGGATGCTCAAAAACCTCGAAGAGAAGATCGCCGAGATCAACAAGGCCTACGCCGACCTGAGCCGCATCCAGCAGGAGATCCTCAAGACCTTCGCATGAACCCCGACCTGCCCTCGATCCTGGAAAACGCCCCGGACATCGTCTACTCCCTAGATCCCCAGGGCCTCATCCTCAGCGTCAACCAGGCGGTCAGCCCCATCCTCGGCTACCAGCCGCACGAGTTGATCGGCACCTCGGCCTTCGAGCTTGTCCACTCCGAAGACCGCCCGCAGGTGATGGCCAGTTTCGCTGAGGCGCTGAGCGCCGGCGACGAGGGGGTTCGCATGGTCGAATTCCGCATGCTCACCAAGAGCGGCGAGGTCCGGCATTTCGAGGTCAATCGGCGCATCCTCTTTGCCGAGGGCCGGCCGCTGCGCAGCGAGGGCATCGCCAGGGACGTGAGCGAGCGCAAGCGGCTGGAGGAGCAACTGCGCCTCTACCGCGAGGTCATCACTTACTCCCAGGACCCCATCGCCATCCTCGACGCGCAGGGCCGCTACCTGGAGCAGAATCCCGCCTTCCTGCGCCTGACGGGGTACAGCGCCGCCGAGCTGCGGGGCCAGACCCCGGCCCTGTTCATCGGCGAGGAGCGCGCCGCTCAGGTCGTCCGGCTGCTACAGGAACAGGGGAGCTTCTTCGGCGAGGTGGTCTGCTGCACCCGGGAGGGCAAGATCGTGCCGGTGGAGGTCTCGGTCTCCCCTCTGCGCGCCGAGGGCCGGGGGGCTTGCTGTTACGTGGGGTTTGCCCGCGACGTCTCCCAGCGCAAGCGGCAGGAGGCGCGGCGGCGGGTGATGCAGCAGATGCGCGAGGCGGTGCTCAAGATGCAGGGAGTGGAGGATATCGAGGAGGTGGTGGTGGCCATCGGCGCGGGGCTGGACCAGCTGAGCATCCCCTACCAGAACTGCGGCATCAACGTCCTCGACCTGAGCGCTGACCCGCCCATCATGCGCTCGCGCAGCGCCACCCGCGACGGGCGCTGGCTGATCTCCGACACCGCCGCGGCGGTGAACACCGTGATCCGGATGTGGCAGGCAGGCCAGCCCACCTACCGGCCCGACCTGGAGGCCGAGGACCTCTTTGGCGAGCGCCGCTACCTGCAGCGGCACTCCCGCATCCGCGCGGTGGTGGACGTGCCTTTCTCCCAGGGCACCCTGGCGGTCAACAGCACCCTGCCGGAGGCCTTTGCACCGGAGGACATCGCCCTGTTGCAGGAACTGGCCGAGGGCCTGTCGGAGGCCTTCCGCCGCTGCGACGATTTGCAGCAGCTGGCCCTTTCCCAGGAGAGCTACCGCACCCTGGTCGAGACCCCTGAGTTCATCGTCATGCTGTTGACCACCAACGGCCATTACACCTACGTCAGTCCCCAGATCCGCGAATGGCTGGGCTACGCCCCCGAGGAGTTCTACCAGGATACCGAACTCTTCCAGCGCATCGTCCACCCGGAGCATCTGGCGCTGGTGAACGGGGCCTTTGGGCGGGCGGCCGGCGGCCAGGTGGTGCGGCGGGTGGAGTACCGCTGGCGGGACCGCGGCGGCAACTACCGGTGGGCGGAGCAGGAACTCTTTCCCATCCGCGACCAGGGCGGTGAGGTCAGGGCAGTGCAGGCGGTGGTGCAGGACATCACCGAGAAGCTCAAGACCCTGGAGGAGTTGGCCCGGGCCAACCGCGAGGTGATCCGCGCCCAGACTCAGCTGATGCAGGCCGAGAAGATGGCGGCCCTGGGCAAGCTGGTGGCCGGTATCGCCCACGAGATCAACACTCCGCTGGGCGCCATCCACAGCATGCAGGATACCCTGGTGCGGGCGGTGGAGAGGCTGAGGACGGCGGTGGAGCGGGACTTTCCCGCCTGCCGTGAGCACCCCTCCATGCAGCAGGCCTTCCAGGTGCTCCAGGACGCCCACCGGGTGATCGAGACCGGCACCCGGCGGGTGACGGACATCGTGCGCGGGCTGCGCAATTTTGCCCGCCTGGACGAGGCCGACCGCAAGGAGGCCGACCTCCACGCCTGCCTGGAGGACGCCCTGCTGCTCATCCACCACGACCTGAAAAACCGGGTGCAGGTCGTGAAGGAATACGGGGAACTGCCCCTGGTGCTGTGTTACCCGGGACGCCTGAACCAGGTCTTCCTCAACCTGCTCAACAATGCCCAGCAGGCCATCGAGGGGGAGGGTTGCATCACCATCTCCACCCGGTGCCAGGACGGGGAGGTGCACATCGCCATCCGCGACAGCGGGGCGGGCATCCCGCCCGAGGACCTGCCGCGCATCTTCGATCCGGGGTTCACCACCAAGGGGGTGGGAGTGGGCACGGGCCTGGGGTTGTCGATCTGCTATCAGATCGTCCAGGACCACGGCGGGCACATCGAGGTGGAGAGCCAGCTGGGAAAGGGCAGCCTCTTCACCGTGGTGCTGCCCACCGGCTCCTGGCCCTGAACCCCCGATACCTGCTGCGCGCCTAGCGCAGCAGCAGGAGCTTGCGGTATACGGTATGGCCTTCCGCCTGGAGCCGGTACAGGTACACCCCGGCTGCGGTGCATGAGGGCAAGAAAGGAGGTTTGCCCAGGGATGCGCGCTGGCCGTAGATTTGTCGGCACGACTATGGACAGATTAAGTAGATTGCAAACCGATCAGCCCCTGGCCCCCCACACCACTATGCAACTGGGCGGCCCGGCCCGTTACTTTGCCCCCTGCCGCACCCTGGAGGAGATCCGCTATGCCCTGGGCTGGGCCGCCGGGGAAAAGCTGCCGGTGCAGGTGCTGGGCGGGGGCAGCAACCTGCTCTTTGCCGACGAGGGTTTCGGGGGCCTGGTGCTCAAGGTAGAGTTGCCTGGTCTGCGCTTCGCCGCAGCGCCCGAGGGCGGGGTGCTGGTGGAGGCCGCCGCCGGCCAATCCTGGGACGGGCTGGTCGAGGAATGCGTGCGGCGCGGGTTGGCGGGGATCGAGTGCCTTGCGGGCATTCCCGGCTTGGTGGGGGCCACCCCCATCCAGAACGTGGGGGCCTACGGGCAGGAAGTGAAAGACACCCTCGTCGAGGTGCGCGGCCTGGACCGGCAGAGCCTGGAGCCAGTGGCGTGGACCAACGAGGCCTGCGGCTTCGCGTACCGCCAGAGCCGCTTCAAAGGCGCCGACAAGGACCGCTATCTGATCACCGAGGTCAGATACCGGCTGGAACCCGAGGGGGAGCCGCAGATCCGTTATCCCGAGTTGCGCCGCCACCTGGAGGAAAGCGTGGGCCTGCAAGAGCTGGGACGGGGGCGGGCGGCGCTGGAGGTGGTGCGCGGGGGGGTGCTGCAGTTGCGCCGCAAGAAGTCCATGGTGCTCGATCCCCACGACCCCGATGCCCGTTCGGTGGGGTCCTTCTTCCTCAACCCAGTGCTGAGCGAGGAAGCCTTCCAGGCGCTCAAGGTCCGCCTGGGCGAGCGCCTGCCGCCCTCCTTTGCCTCGGCCGAGGGCATCAAGGTGCCGGCCGCCTGGCTGGTGGAACAGGCCGGTTTTCCCAAGGGGTACCGCCGGGGCGGGGCGGGGGTCTCGACCAAACACACCCTGGCCCTGGTCAACTGCGGGGGCACCACCCGCCAGGTGCTCGAATTGGCCGAAGGAATACGCGGCCAGGTGCGCGCCCATTTCGGCGTCTCCCTCGAAATGGAACCCGTTATCGTCCCCTATCAGTAGACCATGGCGTCGGCGAAGAGCCCGGCCAGTTCCGCCTCGCTAAAGGGGCGGGGCGAGAGTTTGGTCACCCGGTGCTGGGGCAGGGTGCCCTGCACCAGGGCGGGGATGTCCTCGCTCCCGTAGCCGACGGCCCGCAGGCCCGAAGGCATGCCCAGTTGCTGCATCAGGGCGATGAGCCGGTCGGCCAGGATGGGGCCGGCGTCGGCCTCGCGGGCCCGCGAGGTGTCGGCGCCCAGGGCCGCGGCGGCCTCCAGGTGGCGCCCGGGACAGGCCGGGGCAGTGAAGCGGAAGACCGCCGGCGAGTTGAGGATCACCGCCATGCCGTGGGGCACCATGGGGTGATCCACCTGGTACCCGGGGGGCATGAACCGGCGCACCATGCCGGCCACCGGATAGGACATGCCGTGGGGCAGGTGCACCCCGGCGTTGCCGAAACCCATGCCGGCGAAGGCAGCGGCCAGTAGCATCTGGCTGCGGGCCTCCTCGTCGCCCTGGTCGGCCACAGCCCGGGGCAGAAAGCGGGCCACCATGTGCAGGGCCTGCAGGGCCCACACGTCGCTGATGGGATTGGCCCCCTGGTACGAAGGCCGCAACAAGGGCCGGGCCGGGTGTGGGCGCTGGTCAAAGGGCAGGGTGGTGTAGGACTCGATGGCGTGGGAAAGCACGTCCAGGCCGGTGCAGGCGGCCACAGCTGGGGGCAGGGTGCGGGTGTTGTCCGGATCGATGATGCCCAGGGTGGGCTTGAGCCGGCGGTGGGCGATGCCGGTCTTGGCCTTCAACTCCACCAGGTCGAAGATGGCCACCCCGGTGGTCTCGCTGCCGGTGCCGGCGGTGGTGGGCACGGCGATGAGCGGCTTGAGCGATCCGGGCACGGGCAGGCCCTTGCCCACCGGGGCATTGACGTAGTCGAAGAAGTCGGCGGGCGGATAGGTGGAGTAGAGGTTGGCGGCCTTGGCGGTGTCCATACTCGACCCGCCGCCCACGGCCACGAAGGCGTCGAAGCCCCCTTCGCGGGCAAAGGCGATGGCTTCTTTAAAGGAAGCATCGGTGGGCTCGACGTGTACCCGGTCGAAGAGGGCGAAGCGGATCTTCTCCCGCTCCAGGGATTCGAGCACGGCCTGGACCGGAGCGCTCTTGCTCAAGAGCGGGTCAGTCACCACCATGACCTTTTTGGCGCCCCAGTCGGCCAGGTCCATGCCCACCTCGGCAGTGGCGCCTTTGCCGCAGCGCAGGTTGGAACTGAGCGCCAGAGTCGCCAGCGGCCAACTCGAAACCGTCCTAGCCGTCTTTCCCGACCTCTATGGGCGGCTGATGGGCAAGCGCTTCGCCGCCGGATTTTTCCTCAAGCACACGGCCCAGCGCGGGTTCCACGCCTGCGATTATCTGTTGACCGTGGACATGGAGATGGAGGTGGTCCCCGGTTATCCCTTTGCCAACTGGGAGCGGGGGTACGGGGATCTGCACTGCATCCCAGACTGGAGCACGCTACGGCAGATCGCTTGGCTGGAAAAAACGGCCCTGGTCTTCTGCGAGTTGGAGCGCGACCATCAGCCCATCGCCCTGGCGCCGCGCACCCTGCTCAAGACCCAACTGGAGCGGCTGCGCCAGGCCGGCTTCCAGGCCATGGCCGGCACCGAGCTGGAGTACTATCTCTTCAAGGATTCCTACGAACAGGCCAGGGCCAAGGGCTACGAGAATCTGGAAACCTTCGGTTGGTACCTGGAGGACTATAACATCCTCCAGGGCACCCGGGAGGAACCGCTGCACGCGGCGGCGCGGCGGCATCTGGAACACAGCGGGGTGCCGGTGGAGTCGAGCAAGGGGGAGTGGGGGCCCGGCCAGCACGAGCTGAACCTGTGCTACGCCCATGCCCTGGAGATGAGCGACCGCCACACGCTGTACAAACACGGACTCAAGGAGATGGCCCACCAGCAGGGGCTGGCGGTCAGCTTCATGGCCAAGTGGCGGGCCGACCTGGCCGGCTCGGGCATGCACCTGCACCTGAGCCTGTGGGACCAAGTGGGTGAACGCAACCTCTTCGCCGGGGAAGAGGCCCTGGGCCCCTTGCGGGTCTCGCCGCTGTTCCGCCACTTCCTGGGCGGCTGGCTGGCCCACGCCCGAGCCCTCACCCCCTTCTGCGCCCCGTACCCCAATTCCTACAAGCGCTACGTGTTCCAGTCCTGGGCGCCCACCTCCATCGCCTGGACCTTGGACAACCGCACCGCCGGCTTCCGGGTGGTGGGCCAGGGCGCCTCGCTGCGCATCGAGTCGCGGCTGCCCGGGGCCGACGCCAATCCGTACCTAGCCATCGCCGCCTCGCTGGCAGCCGGTTTGGACGGTATCCGCAACCAGATCGAGCCGCCCGCTCCCTTTGCCGGCGACGCGTACCAGGCAGCCGGCCTGCCCAGGGTGCCGGCCAACCTGCCCGAGGCTGTGGCCGAGATGGAGCAAAGCGCCATGCTGCGCGAGGCCTTCGGCGCGGAGGCCATCGCCCATTACGCCCACTTCTTCCGCACTGAGCAGCGCAAGTACGACGAGGTGGTCACCAGCTGGGAGCGGCAGCGCTATTTCGAACGGGGGTGAAGGGACCATGCGCCTGGAAAACAAAGTGGCCCTGATCACCGGCGCCGGCAGCGGCATCGGCCGCCAGGCCGCCCTGCTCTTCGCCCGCGAGGGCGCGGCGATTGCGGTGGCTGACATCGCCCCCGAGGGTGCCGGGGAGACGGTGCGCCTGGTGCGGGCCGAGGGCGGCCGGGCCCTCTACGTGCAGGCCGACGTGGGGCGGGCCGCTGACTGCGAGCGGATGGTGCGGGCGGCCGAGGAGGCTTTTGGCAAGCTCGACGTGCTCTTCAACAACGCCGGCATCTCCCACCTCGACGATGGGGACGCAGTGTCCACCGAGGAGGAGGTGTGGGACCTGACCATCCAGGTCAACCTCAAGGGGGTTTTCCTGGGGTGCAAGTACGGCATCCCGGCGCTGCGCCGGGCCGGCGGGGGGGCCATCATCAACACCGCCTCCTTCGTAGCCCTGCTGGGGGCGGCCACCCCGCAACTGGCGTACACGGCCAGCAAGGGCGGGGTGCTGGCCCTCACCCGGGAACTGGCCGTGGTCCACGCCCGCGAAAAGATCCGCGTCAACGCCCTGTGCCCTGGCCCACTGCGCACCGAACTGCTGATGAAGTACCTGGACACCGAGGAGAAACGGCAGCGCCGGCTGGTCCACGTCCCCATGGGCCGTTTCGGCGAGGCCATCGAGATCGCCAGGGCCGCCCTGTTCCTGGCTTCGGACGAGTCCTCCTACCTCACCGGCGCGGTCTTCACCGTGGACGGGGGCATCACCGCCGCGTATGTAACCCCTGAATAAGGGGCGTGACTCCCCAATAGGGGGCTGCTCGACACGCAGCGGCAGCGGCGCTATATTGAAAATCCTTTCACCTCAAGCCCGCAAAGAGCGATGGACGAGAAGATCATCTCCTACAACTACCGCTTCCGCATGGCCGACGGCACGGACAAGGAGTTCGCCATCCGGGTGGACACCCAGACCCTCGGCCTGGTGCCGGCGGCGCGCGATTCCTATCCCGAGTGGAGCGCGCTGGGCTATCACCAGTGCCCCAACTGCCCGCTGCGCGAAGCCCAGCACCCCCGCTGCCCCATCGCCGCCAATCTGGTGGACCTGGTCGAATTCTTCAAGGAGGCCATGTCCTACGACGAGGTGGACGTGCAGATCGAGACCGACCAGCGGCGCTACACCAAGCACACCTCGGTGCAGCAGGCCCTGAGTTCGCTGTTGGGGATCTACATGGTGACCAGCGGCTGCCCGGTGATGGACCGGTTGCGCCCCATGGTGCGCTTCCACCTGCCCTTTGCCACCCTCGAGGAGACCGCGTACCGGGTGATCTCCATGTACCTGGTGGCCCAGTACTTCCGCCGCAAGCGCGGCCTGCGGCCCGACTGGGAACTCAAGGGGCTGGTCCCCATCTACGAGGAGATCCAGACGGTCAACAAGACTTTCCTCCAACGCCTCAACGACCTGAAGGGCAACGACGCCAATGCCAACGCCCTGGTCATCCTGGACAGCTTTGCCGGGTACGTGACCTTCTCCATCAACACCGATCTGCTGGACGAGGTCGAAGGGTTGTTCAAACCCTATCTGGAGGAGTAGGGGTTGGGTTTCAAGGCGGTGATCTTCGACCTGGACGGCACCCTGCTGGACTCGCTGGAGGACCTGGCCGATTCCATGAACCAGGTCCTGGAGAGCCTGGGTTTCGCTCCCCATCCGGTGCCGGCGTACAAATACTTCGTCGGAGAGGGCATGGAGGTGCTGGCCCGCCGGGTGCTGCCCGAGGCGGTGCGCGACGAGGACACCCTGGCGCGGACCGTGGCGGCCATGCGCCAGGTCTACGGCCAGCGCTGGGACCACAAGACCCGACCCTATGCGGGGGTGCCCGAACTGCTGGAAGCGCTGCGGGCCAGGGGATTGCGCCGGGCCGTGCTCTCCAACAAACCAGATGATTTCACCCGCCTGACCGTGGAGCGCCTGCTGGCCCCGCACGCCTTCGACCTGGTGCAGGGGGTGGGGCCGGGGACGCCGCCCAAGCCGGACCCCACTGGCGCCCTGGCAGTGGCCGCCCGGCTCGGGGTGGAGCCGGCTGCCTGCCTGTACTTGGGCGACACGGCCACTGACATGCAGACCGCCTGCCGGGCCGGGATGTATGCAGTGGGGGCCCTGTGGGGTTTCCGCACCCGCGAAGAGCTGGAGGAGAACGGGGCGCGGGCAGTGGTCGAAAGGCCGGCCGAGGTGCTGGCCCTGCTCCAGGTGCTTGTTTAATGTACCCGGCAAAGGCCCTCGTGCAGCACCCGACAAACCCACCTACCTGAAAGGGGAATATATGCGCCGGTTTTTCCCTGAAGTGAAGAAGATCCGCTATGAAGGCCCTGATTCCAAGAATCCGCTGGCCTTCAAGTACTACAACCCGCGCGAGAAGGTGGGGGCCAAGACCCTCGCGGAGCACCTGCGCTTCTCGGTGGTGTTCTGGCACACCTTCAAGGGCGGGGGCGTGGACCCCTTTGGCACCTCGCCGGTGTACGACCGGCCCTGGGACCGGGCCACCGACCCCATGCAGCGGGCCGAGGATACCCTGCAGGCGGCCTTCGAGTTTATCACCAAACTGGGGGCGCCCTTCTACGCCTGGCACGACCGCGACATCGCCCCGGAGGCCGACACCCTGCGCGAGACCAACAAGCGTTTGGACCAGATCGTGGCGCTGGCCGGCAAGCTACAGGCCGACACCGGGGTCAAGCTCTTGTGGGGCACCTCCAACTGCTTTTCCAACGCCCGCTTCACCCACGGGGCCGGCACCAATCCCGACGCCCACATCTTTGCTTACGCCGCCGCGCAGATCAAGAAGGCCATGGAGTGTACCCTGGAACTCAAGGGGGCCAACTACGTGTTCTGGGGCGGGCGCGAGGGGTATTCGAGCCTGCTCAACACCGACCTGAAACACGAGCAGGAGCAGATGGCGCGGCTCTTGCAACTGGCCGTGGAGCACAAGAAGGCCATCGGTTTCAAGGGCACCCTGCTCATCGAGCCCAAACCCAAGGAGCCCACCAAGCACCAGTACGACTACGACGCGGCCACGGTGCTGGGTTTCCTGCGCAAATATGGACTCCTCGACGAGTTTAAACTCAACCTCGAAGCCAACCACGCCACCTTGGCCGGTCATTCCTTTGAACACGACCTGAGCGTGGCGGCCAGCGAGGGCCGGCTGGGCAGCATCGACGCCAATCGGGGCGATTATCTGCTGGGTTGGGACACGGATCAGTTCCCCACGGATCTGTACTCCACCACCTACGCGATGATGGTGATCCTCAAGCAGGGGGGTCTGGGCAAGGGGGGGGTGAACTTCGACGCCAAGGTGCGCCGGGGTTCCATCGACACGGCGGATCTGTTCCACGCCCACATCGGCGGTATGGACGCCTTTGCGCGCGGCCTGAAGATCGCCCACCGCATCCAGCAGGACGGGGTGCTCGACGAGTTCGTCAAGGCGCGCTACAGCTCCTACCGCACCGGGATCGGCCGCAAGATCATGAGCGGCAAGACCAGTTTCCGCGAATTGGAGCGCTACATCCTCAAGAACGGGGAGCCGGCGCGCCACAGCGGCCGCGAGGAGATGCTGGAGAACATCATCAACAGCTATATCTGAAAACGTGTGCAACGGGAAGGGCCGGCCCTCTCACGTGGGTCGGCCCTTTTTCTTGTGGGCAGGTAGATCAGGGCCGGGGAGCTACCCTTCCGGCTTTTCCCAAGGCGCGGACTTGCCGCCCCGCTCGCTAGACGCACTGCCCTACCACCCTACCCCCGCAACGCCCCATACAGTGGGGCGTTGCGGGCTCCGCTCTCCCCTCAACCCTTCCCGCGTCCTTCCCTTCCCCACAGCTCCCCGGGAAAAGCCTCCAAGGCAGCTCCCCGTCTCCTCATAGTTTCCCTTCCAGCTTGGCCAGCAGTTCGGCGGCCTGTTGTTTTTTGGCGGGATCACTGCCGCGGGCCACGATGCGCTGGAGAGTGGAGTAGGCGCGTTTATCGCCCTGCTGCCCCAGCTCGATGGCCAGTTCGTCGCGCTGCTCGTGGTAGCGGTTGTCGTAGGGTTTGATCTCCAGCTCCCACTGCTTCCAATAATACTTGAGCCGGTCGGCTGAGGCCGGCCAGCCGGCGTAGATCTCCTCCCAGGGCGCGGCGGAGCTGTGGGGCTGCAGGCTGCCCGGGGCAATGGGCTGATCGGCGCGCTGGTACCGGGCGTCCATGGACAGGCGCAGGGCGCGGCTCGAATTGGGCGCCCCCCGGTGCGGGGTCAGGCTGTGAAAGAAAAGCACGTCGCCCTGGGCAAAGGGACCGCCTCGCCATTTGCCTTCGAAGGGTTCCGTAATTTCGAGGCCGCCGGCGCCCAGGGCCGGCTGGAAAGCGTAGACCCCCTGCCGATGCGAAGCTTCGGCCACCTCCAGCCCCCCCATCTCCGCCGGCAGGGCGCTGAGGGGAATCCAGGCGGTGTAGGTGTCGGGGGTGCCCTGGATGGGGATGAAATCCTGGTGGGCCGGGCTGGTGAAGGTTTCCTTCTGCGGGAAGATGATGCGCCCGATGAGCCGGGGATGGGGCAGCACCGGACCATCGAGCAGGCGGGCGAAGAACTGGAGCAGGCTGGGATGGTGTTGCAGGGCATGGAACTCGGGCAGCACGTACATGCGGTGATACACGCTCATGTACGCCGGTTCGGGTTCGAGGGAGAAGCCCCGCAGATCGGCGACGGCGTCTGCGAGGGGCGTGCCCTCCTGCACCCAGCCGCCGGCGCAGGCCAGCCCGAGCATCTGCAGGCGCAGGGCCTCCAGCGCCAGGGCCGGCACCAGCCCGTGTATAAAAAGATATCCATCCCGCTGCATGCGCCGGCGCAGTTCGGGCCCGTCTTCGAGGGCATCGGTGGAATCGAGGAAGGGTTGCATGCGCTCAATCTCCTGCTAGGGGGTCTCGGTTTTTTCAGTTCGGCGATGGCTTCAGCCATGTCGGCCACATGTACCCAGGTGAGGATGGCATCGGGCAGGACCGTGGCCGGCATCCGGCCCTGGACCAGGTCGGCGAGGTACTGGCCGCTGCCCTTGGGATCGCCGGCCCCCAGCACGCCGCAGGGATAGAGCACCACCAGGGGCAGGCCCAGGCCAGCTGGTCGCCTGAAGCCGGTGCCGCCGGTGAGGAAGAGCCTCATCCCGACCCGCGCCACTCGTGTTCGAGGATGGACCACAGCAAGGAGTCGCGCCACTGCCCCCGCAGCTGGAGGTTCTGCCGCAGCTGGCCCTCCAGCTGCATGCCGATTTTTTCCAGGACCCGGCGCGAACCAGCGTTCTCCGGGTCGCAGCTGGCCTGGATGCGGTGCAGTTGCAGCTCTTCGAAGCCCAGGGCCAGCAGGGCCCCGGCCGCCTCGGCAGCGCAGCCCCGGCCCCAGAAATCGGGGTGCAGGCAGTAGCCGATCTCGCCCACCCGATGGGTGGTATTCTGCACCGTCAGGCCGCAGCCGCCGATCAATTGCCCGCTCTCGCGCCAGATCAGCGCCAGTTCAAAGTTGAGGCGCGGGGAGACCGCCTGGGCGGCGAGGGCCCGGCCGATAAAGTCGCGGGTATCCGTTTCGCTGTTGGGCCCCCAGGGCATGTAGCGCACCACCTCGGGCAGGTGGGCGTACGCCTGGACAGCCTCCCAGTCGGCTTCGACAAAGTCGCGCAAGAGCAGGCGCGGGGTGTGCAGGGGCAGTTCTAGGGGCATGGGCCTCAGCGTTGGCGGACGAATTTCTGCAACCGGCCATCGGTCTGCACCTCGCTCACGTACAGGTCGCCGTGCGAATCGGCCCAGATGCCGTGCGGGCAGCCCAGAAACTCGCCTGGCTGGTCCAGGCGCTGGCCGCTGCCCCACTGGGTCAGCCGCTTCCCTTCCAGAGTGAGGACGCTTACCCGCTGGTCCAGCTCGGCCACGTACACGACGTCGTCCTGGTCGATGTAGATGGTGTCCGGCTGGTGGAAGCCGCCCCACTCCATCAGGTAATTCCCCTCGGTGTCGAAGAACTGGATGCGGTTGTTGGTGCGGTCGGCCACCAGCACCCGGCCGCGGCGGTCCACCCGCACGCAGTGGGGAAAGTTGAACTCCCCCGGCCCGGTTCCCGGCCTTCCCCACGACTTGAGCAACTGGCCGGCGGGGGAGTACTTGTGGATGCGGCTGTTGCCGTACCCGTCGGAGATGTAGAGGTCTCCTTGCGCATCGATGGCCAGGTCGGTGGGCAGGCGGAAGGGCTCGCCATCGGCGCCCTGCTGGTGAGGGGTGCCGATGGTCAATAGCAATTCGCCCTGGCAGGTGAACTCGCGCATGCAGTGGGTCTCCCGCTCCACGCAATAGACCTGGTCCTTTTCATCGATCCAGATGCCGTGCGCGTCTTCGAGCACCTCCTCGCCCCAGGAGGAGAGGAAATTGCCCTCCCGGTCGAAAACGATCATGGGGTGCTCGCTGCGGCTGTACACGTACACCCGATCCTGGGAATCGGCGGCCACCGCCGCGATCCAGCCCAATTTCCAGCCGGCCGGCAGCCGGCCCCAACCCTCCTGCACTTCATAGGTATGCGCTCCTGAACCGACCCGTTTCATCGGGAATCCTCCTTGACTGCCCCCCAGGTGGAGGGGGCGACGGCGGTGGCGTCGTAGGTGATGCTCAGAGTGGGCCAGTTGTTCTGGTCGGCCTGCTCGCGGCTGTCGAAGCGCTTGGCCGTGGAATTGGCGCTCTCGCCGCCGGCGATCATCCAGCCGAAGTTGCCGGCCGGATCGGCCAGCCAGGCCTGGGCCTCGGCGGCCAGTTGGGGAGACTCCCAGGTATAGGAGCCCACGGCATTGACCGAGGTGGTGGCGCTGGGTTCGGGGGCGAAATCGCCGCCTGGAGCCGCCCAGGTGGCGGCGTCGAAGGTGGTGTGGAGCCAGGTGGCGTCTCCCGGGGTGGCCGGAGCGCCCTTGCCCTCCTGGGCGGCGGCGTCCGAGGTGCCCTCGCCCCAGTCGGCCAGCACCCGGTGCAGGGAGACCTCCGCCGGGCCGGCGGTGGTCTTGGACATATGCAGGGTGAGGGCGGCCCTGGTGATGGTGGCCCCCGCAGGCACGCTGCCGGCGATGTCGAAGGCCAGCAGGCCCCGCCGGATCTTGCCCTCGCCGGTCTTGCCCACAAAGATGTAGGCCCCGGCGCCGTTGCCCAGGCTGCCGGTTGCGCTCTCGAAGAGGGTGTTGTCCTTGGTGGGCACCAGGAAGACTTCTTCGGCGATGGCTGCCCGGCTGCCCAGCAGCAGGGCCAGGGCGCAACAATAGGGCAAAATGCGCGACATACGCGAGTCCTTTCTGAGGATGGGCGCCGAGAGGATACGATAAAACCGGCGGGGGTGTCAAATAAAAAGACCTGCCTGGATACCGCCAGGCGGGCCGAGGTGCGGGTGGGACGGGCGGGCTTCAGTGGTCGCGCGGCACGGCCATCATGCGCTCCAGGGCCAGGCGCGCCCCTGCGATGACCTCTTCGTCCAGTTCGATCTCGAAGCGCTCGTCCTCCAGGGCGAAGTACACGTCCTGCAGGCCGGTCACCTTCATGTACGGGCAGTGCAGCCGGCAGCCGATGCAGCCGTCGGCGGTGACGAATTCCTTGCCGGGGAAGCGCAGCCGCAGCTGGTGGAGCATGCCGTGCTCGGTGGCGATGATGAAGGTCCTGGCCAGGGGGTATTTGGCCACGGCCTTGATCATGCCGGTGGTGGAGCAGACCTCGTGGGCCAATTCCACCACGTCCTGGCGGCATTCGGGATGGGCGATGACGATCGCATCGGGATAGGTGTCGCGGGTGCGCTCCAGGCTGGCCCCGCGCAGCACGTCGTGGGTGGGGCAGACCCCGTCGTAGATGGCGATTTCCTTCTCGGGCACCTGGGCCGCCACCCAGCGCCCCAGGTTGCGGTCCGGGGTGAAGAGGATCTGGTCGGTGTCGAGGCTGCGCACCACCGAGACGGCGTTGGCCGAGGTGCAGCAGATGTAGGATTCGGCCTTCACCTCGGCCGAGGAATTGATGTAGGTGACCACCGTGTGCCCGGGGTAGCGGGCTTTCCAGTCGTCCAGGCTTTCGGGGGTGATGGAATCGGCCAGGGAGCAGCCGGCGCCGATGTGGGGCAGCAGCACCCGCTTCTCGGGGTTGAGAATCTTGGCGGATTCGGCCATGAAGTTCACCCCGCAGAAGACGATCAGGTCAGAGTCGGTCTTGGAGGCTTCCAACGAGAGCCCCAGGGAGTCGCCGGTGAAATCGGCCAGGTCCTGGATCTCGCCCACCTGGTAGTTGTGGGAGAGAATGACGGCGTTCTTCTCCCGGCGGAGCCGCTCGATCCGGGCGACCAGTTCCTCCTTGGGGAGGTGGGAGTAATGATAGAAGTCGAGGGACTTGTCCGGGGAGAGAACTTGACTCATGGCTCGGTCTTGGCTCCTTCGTCAGGGGAGAGATCCTCGGTGCCGTTGGGAAAGACCCGCCAGAACTCCTTGCGGATCAGACCGGTGATCATGGCGCTCTTGCTGGTCCCGTGGTAGTGGGCCACGGCGTCCAGCATCTGGTAGTCCCGCTCCGTGGAGGAGAAGGTCCTGACCTTGGCCTTGCCAGTTTTGGGTTTCTTAAGGGAAGGCATTGTTTAATTTTTATATAATTGAAATACAAAAATTATATAATAGATGTATAAAATCTATACTTTTAGGTGGGGCTTGTCAATAGGAATGTCAAAAAAAGCTCAGCCGAGCCCGGCTCGGTGCAGTTTCAGCAGATTGGTAGTCCCCTGCTGGTGGGGGGGGCTGCCGGCCAGAAAGACCAGGGGATCGCCCGGCTGGGTGAGCCCCTCCTGCAGCAGGGCGGCGTCGGCCCTGGCGATCATCTGTTCGGTATCGGCGATGAAGGGCGAATAGCGGGGGAGCACACCCCAGTAGAGCCCGAGCCGGCGGCAGATCCGCTCGTGGGGGGTGAAGGCGATCACCGGCACCGTCGGGCGGTGCTTGGAGATGAGGCGGGCGGTGAAGCCGGACTGGGTGAAGGCGACGATGGCCACGGCCTTCACCTCGGCGGCGGCCCGGCAGGCGGCCTCGGCCATGGCGTCGGGGAAGGAGACGGTCCCTTCCTCGCGGCGCCTGCGCTCGGGCGTGAAGGTCAGGTGGGTCTCGGCCTCGCGCACGATGCGGGCCATCATCGCCGCTGCCTCCACCGGGTAGCGGCCGGCGGCGGTCTCGCCCGACAACATTACCGCATCGGTGCCGTCGAAGATGGCATTGGCCACGTCGGAGGCTTCGGCCCGGGTGGGGCGCGGGTGCTCGATCATGGATTCGAGCATCTGGGTGGCGGTGATCACCGGCACCTTGAGCTGGGCTGCCTGGCGGATGATCTGCTTCTGGATGAAAGGCACCCGCTCGGGCGAGAGTTCCACTCCCAGGTCGCCGCGGGCGATCATCACCGCGTCGGCGACCAGGAGGATGGCTTCCAGCTCGTCGAGGGCCTGGGGCTTCTCGATCTTGGGCACCACCCCGGTGGGCGCCCCCCGCCGGGCCAGGCGCTCCTTGAGCTCAATCACGTCGGCGGCCCGCCGCACAAAGGAGAGGGCCACGTAGTCCACTTCCTGGGCGATGCCGAATTCGAGGTCTTCCTCGTCCTTCTCGGTCAGCGAGGGGGCGCTCACCTGCACTCCGGGCAGGTTGATGCCGGCCCGGGCCCGCAGCTGGCCCCCGTCCACCACCCGGCACTCGACCTCCTCCCCGCGCACCGCCCTCACCTCCAGGCGCAGCAGGCCGTCGCTGAGCAGGATCTGGTCGCCGGGCTTCACGTCGGCGGGCAGGTGCTGGTAGGTGGTGGAGACGCAGGCGTCGTCGCCGGGCACCGGGCGGGTGGTGATGGTGAAGGGACTGCCCGCTCTGAGTTCGACCGGACCGGCGGCCAGGGGGCCGGTGCGGATCTTGGGGCCCTGCAGGTCCTGGAGGACGGCCAGGGGCCGGCCCGCCCGGGCGGCGAGGCGGCGCAACTCCCCGATGACCTGGGCGTGGTCCTGGTGGGCGCCGTGGGAGAAATTGAGGCGGGCCACATCCATGCCGGCCTCGACCAGCGCGGCCAGCTTCTCGGGCGAGGAACTGGCCGGCCCGATGGTGCAGACGATCTTGGCCCGTCGCGGGAGCATGGCTAGAGTTTGGCGATGCGGGTCATGGCTTCTTCGATGGCCTCGCGGTGGTTGAAGGCCGAGAGGCGAAGATAGCCTTCGCCGGCCGCACCGAAGCCAGCCCCCGGCGTGCCCACCACGTTGGCTTTGTGCAGCAGGGTGTCGAAGAAATCCCAGCTGCCCTGACCCGCGGGGGTCCTCATCCACAGGTACGGGGCGTTGACCCCGCCGTACACGGTGTAGCCGCAGGCGCCCAGCTGCTGGCGCATGTACGCGGCGTTGCCCAGGTAGTATTTGATCAGCGCGCGCACCGCCTTCTTCCCCGGGGGGGAGTAGGAGGCCTCGGCCCCGCGCTGCACCACGTACGCCACACCGTTGAACTTGGTGGTCTGGCGGCGGTACCAGATGGGGTGCAGGGCCGCCGCGTCCCCCGAGCGGGTGTAGGCGACCAGATCCCTGGGCACCACGGTGAGGGCGCAGCGGGTGCCGGTAAAGCCGGCGGATTTGGAGAAGCTGCGCAACTCGATGGCCACCTCGCGCGCGCCGGGGATCTCGTAGATGGAGTGGGGGATCTCGGGGTCAGTGATATAAGACTCATAGGCCGCGTCGAAGAGGATGATGGCCCGCTTGCGCTGGGCGTATTTAACCCACTCCTCCAGGGCCTGCCGGGTCATCACCGCACCGGTGGGGTTGTTAGGCGAGCACAGGTAGATCAGGTCCACGTGCTCCCTGGGCAGGGCGGGAATAAAGCCGTTCTCGGCGGTGCAGGGCAGGTAGACCATCCCCGCGTACCGGCCCTGGTCGTCGGGCAAGCCGGTGCGGCCGGCGATCACGTTGCTGTCGCAGTACACGGGGTACACCGGGTCGGTGAGGGCCACCACGTTGTCCAGGCCGAAAACCTCCTGAATATTGGCCGAATCGCACTTGGAGCTGTCGGAGATGAACACCTCGTCGGGCTGGATCTCCACCCCGCGCGGCTGGTACTCGTTGTCCACTACCGCCTGCAGCAGAAAGTCGTAGCCCTGGTCGGGGGGATAGCCGCGAAAGGTCTCGTCGTGGGCCAGCTCCTCGGCGGCGGCCTTCATGGCCCTGACCACCGGCCGGGGCAGGGCCTTGACCACGTCACCGATCCCTAAGCGGATGATCTCAGCTTCGGGATGGGCCTGGGCAAAGGCCCGGGTGCGCCGGCCGATCTCGGGGAAAAGATAGCCGGCCTTGAGCTTGAGATAATTTTCATTGATCAGCGCCATGCGATTCTCTTTCTTTTTACCTCACCCCTAACCCCTCTCCTTTAGGAGAGGGGGACAAGCCCGGTTCTTCTCCGGGTGATTTCGGTTCCCCTTCCCCTCAGGGAAGGGGGTTAGGGGATTAGGTAATCTAAGGTACAAAATCACCGCCAGACAATCCCACAGGAGGGACAGATGGATATCAGCTTTTTCACCAGCGCCGGCGACCAGCACAACTGGAGCCTGGAGGAATGCGCCCGCTGGGCCAAGGAGCACGACTTCGACTGCGTGCGCCTGAGCGATAGCGGCGCCCTGGACTCGGACCGCATCCTCAGGGAGGGACCAGCCCAGGTTGAGGAAACCCTGGCTGCCCAGGGCCTGTACCTGGCCTGCCTCGCTTCGCACTGCAACCTGCTCGATGACGACGCCCAGGTGCGTCAGGCCCAGCAGGCCCGCCTGATCAAGGCCATCCATTCGGCCAGCGTGCTGGGCTGCCCGGTGGTGCTCACCGGCAGCGGCGCCCCGGTGCGCAACGGCCAGTTCTACGGGATGTTCTCCTCGCCGCCCGACAATGGTTCGGACCGCTGCACCGAATTGGTGGCTCGTTTCAAGGAGATGTTCACCCCGGTGGTCGAGGTGGCCGAGGAGAAGGACATCAGGATCGCCCTCGACGTGGCGGTGCGCATGGGCAATATCGGCTGCAATCCGGAGATGTGGGACCGCATCCTCGACGCAGTGCCCTCGGACCATCTGGGTCTCTCCTGTGACCCTTCCCACTGGGTGTGGCTGATGATCATGCCCGCCGAGGACGTGATCCGCGAGTACTCGGGCAAGTGGTACTACGCCGACATCAAGGACTGCGAGATCAGCCCGCGCATGCTCTGGCGGCAGGGGATCATCGGCAACTGGTGGTGGCAGTACCGGCTGCCCGGACGGGGCCAGATCAACTGGACCACCCTCACCGGGGCCCTGGTGGAGGCCGGGTACGACTATGTGTTGTGTGTGGAGAACGAGGACCGGGGCATGCCCGGCCTGGAGGGTTTCGCCTACGGCTGCCGGCACCTGCGCCAGTGCCTGCCGGCTGAGGGGAAGTACCCCAAGACGTCTGGGTACTGGGAGATCAGGTAAACAGCGCTGCGGAGAGACCTTCCCGGTGCCTCATTCCCCGAGCCGGTACTTCCTGGCCCGGCGCTCCACCTTCTTGCGGTCTGTGTGGAGCAGGGTGGCGGCCTTGCTCTTGTTGCCCTGGGCCTTGGTCAGGGCCAGGCGCAAGACTACCTCCTCTGCCCTTTCGAGCAGATCCCCCTCCGGGTTGCCGTTGCCGCTCTGGAGCATGGTTTCCAGCATCCCGTCTGTAGTAGCGACCTCTGCCCTAGACACAGGAGAGGGCACGGCCACGTCTTCCCGATGGATGACCCCCTCCTTGCACAAGAGCACCGCCCGCTGCACCAGATGCTCCAGTTCCCGTACGTTGCCTGACCAGCTGTAAGCCTGCAGGTACTCCACCACCTCGGGGTCGATGGCCGGTGCTGGCCGGTCCAGGTGCCGAGCGAACTCCCCGGCGAAGTAATCGACCAACAGCGGGATGTCCTCCCGCCGCTGGCGCAGGGGAGGCAGCTCCACCACAAAGGCGCTGAGCCGATAGAACAGGTCCTTGCGGAACTCTCCCTCCCGCATGGTTGCCTGCAGATCGCGGTTGGTGGCGGCGATGATCCGCACGTCCCCGGTCAAGATCTCCCTGCCGCCCACCCGCTGGAAGGTCTTCTCCTGCAGGAACTGGAGCAGGGCTGCCTGCGCCCCCAGGGGCAGGTCGCCGATCTCGTCCAGGAAGAGGGTGCCGCCCTCGGCCAGCTCGAACTTGCCCAGCTTGCGGGAGACCGCACCGGTGAAGGCCCCCCGCTCATGCCCGAAGAGTTCGCTCTCCACCAGCTCCGTGGGGATGGCCCCGCAGTTGACCTGGATAAAGGGGCCGCTCCGCCGGGGGCTTTGCTGGTGGATGGACCCGGCCGCCAGCCCCTTGCCAGTGCCGGTCTCGCCCAGGATCAGCACGGTCAGGTCGGTGAGGGCCACCTGGGCCAGGTCGGCCTGCACCTGGCGCCAGGCCCGGCTCTGGCCGATCAGTTGCTGCCCGGTGCTCCCCACCCGCAGCACCTCGGTCAACCCCTCGATGCGCAGATCCTCAATGACCTTCACCTGGGCCGTGGCCATCGCGGAGTAGTTCAGATCCGTGTCCACGGCCTGTACCTGAAAGCAGTACTCGCCCGGCTTCAACTGGGGGTAGTCCACCTGTTTTTTGCGCGTCTGGTGCCAGCAGGTTTCATGGCCCTTTAACCGATACCGATAGACCAGGCGCGAGGCCCGATCCACAGTGCTCTTGCCCTGGAAACAGAAGCTGATCCGGCCGGCGGTGGTGGGGATTTCGATGGCCTCAGATCCTTCGTAGGTCTGGTCGGCTACCACCTGGGTCAGGGATATGGTAGGCGGCACTTGCTGCGGGGTGTAGCGCACCAGCCCGCCCTCCGTGCCGAACCAGATCTGGTCCTGGCGGTTTTGGCAAACAGCGTTGATTCGATTCAGGTCCGGATTGCCGGAGAGTTGGATAATCTGGAGTACCTGACCGTCATAGCATCCCACCCCGCCGCCCTCGGTACCGAACCACAGTTTCCCATCCTGGGTCTGGGCGATGGCTCGGACAATGGCAAAGGGCAGGCCCTCGGTCTGGGTGAAGGTGGTGAAGCGCTGGCCATCGTAACGGCTGGCTCCTTGGGCAGTGCCAATCCAGATGCCTCCCTCCCGATCTTCATACAGGGCGTAGACGCCACCCCCGGCCAGACCATCGGCCTGGGTGAAGGGCGTAAACCGCTCGCCGTCGTACCGACACACCCCCTCCCAGGTGTCCGCATACCGGGAGCCGATCCACAGCCGACCCTTCCGATCCACCAGCAGCCCGCCCACCTGAAAGGGATAGGCGTCATCGAAGGGGAAGTACCGCACCTGCCCCTCTTCGAGACACCCGAAGCTGAAGCCTTTGTACTGGTACTGATATCCGAACCAGACCTTCCCCCTGTCCACGGCCAGGTTGGTCAATCCAGAGCAGGAGATCTCCGGCACTTCTGACAGACGCAGTATTCCCTTTTCGTGTACGTAGAGACTGGTCCAGGTGGTGATCCACAGCCGCTGCGCCTCGTCTGCCTGCAGGGCGCAGATCGACTTGCCCTGCAGCGCCTCGGCCTGCTCCAGAGCCTGGAACCCCTGGCCATCGTATCCGGTTATTCCCGCCGAAGTGCCAACCCACAGCCGGCCTCTCCCATCCTCGGCCAGGCAGTTCACCTCCGCGGCCGGCAGCCCCTGCTCCTTCTTGAAGACCTCGAAGCGGGTGGTGTCGTAGCAATAGAGTCCCCACCCATAGGTGCGGCACCACAGCCTTCCCTGCTGGTCCAGGCAGGGGTTGCCCTGCAGCGGATTCCCGGTCTTTTGAACCACTGCGAATTCAGCGCCATCACCGCGGAGCAGGGCTTTCTGCCAGGAAGTCGCCCAGACCCTGCCCTCGCCGTCCTCCAGCAGGCCGTTGAGCCGGTGGCCGGCGAACTCCCGCCCCATCCCCCTGGCCTGGTCTTCCTTCCATACCGTGAGGTCGCCTTTGCACTGGATGTGCCACAGCTCGCCATTGGTTCTCAGGATCATGTAGAAGATGAGGTCAGCCGGGGTGGTGGGCGGCTCGACAAGGGTGTGGAACTGTGCGCCGTCGTAGCGGTACAGCCCTGCTCCCCCGAACCAGACCTCCCGGCCAGGGCCGGCGATGATCTGGTCGATACCGCGCAGCCGCAGGTCCACAGATTCGGCCAGGGCGATCTGTTCCAGCCCTCTTCCATCCCAGCGACAGACCCTCACCGGGTCTCCGGGCCGGCCCTTCACCCCAAACCACAGCCGGCCCTCCTGGTCCATGCAACTGCCCCGCCTGAAACCGCAGCGTTCCCCTGAAGGGAGTTGCACGGTCTCGAACTGCTTCCCGTCATAGCGGCTCAGCCCGCCCATAGTCCCGAACCACAGCGCCCCCTCCTGGTCTTCCAGGATGCTGTACACCCCGTCGCCGGCCAGACCCTCCCGGGTGGTGAAGGTCTCGAAGCGCTCCCCGTCGAAGCGGGCCACCCCCCGGTCGTGCGTCCCGATCCAGAGCATTCCCCGGCAATCGGCGAAGAGGCATTCGAGCTTCAGGTCCGGCAGGCCGTCTTCCAGGGTGAACTGCTCCCACACCCCCCGCTCGCCTGGGGCTTTGGGTTTGAACTGGCTGTTCATCATCTGTACCTCCTGGCGAGGAGCAAACAAAAACCGCACCTGCTGAGATAGGCTCTCTCCGGCAGTGCGGCTGTCTTGTGCTGGCCGGCCCATTATGCCCCGCCCCTCCCCGACCCTGGCCGGTCAGACGAGGACCCGCGCCTTTGCGTCGGGCGCTTTCGCGCCCTTTGCCTTTTGCGAAGTTGGCCTAACGATACCTCCGCAGGGCGGTTGCTGTCAAGCGGAAAGTCTCCTGATGCCTGCCAGGGCCAAGTGCCCGCCTCCTGCCAGAAAAGCAACGGCCACCTGGGCAGGTGGCCGTTGGTACCTGAACCGGGAGGGGCGCGCGATCACCGCACCAGCACCATCCGCCTCGTCTCCCTGAACGATCCGGCCTCCAGACGATAGAAGTACACGCCGCTGGAGACCGACTGCCCGGCCTTATCCCGGCCATCCCACTCCACCTGATAGAAGCCGGCCTCCTGGCGCCCCTGGACCAACACCCTCAGTTTCTGCCCTGTCAGGCCATAGACGACCAGTTCGACCTCGCCGGCTTGGGGGAGCTGATAGGCGAGCTGGGTGGTTGGGTTGAAGGGGTTGGGATAAGCCGGATGCAGGGCGTAGGCTGTCGGCACTTGGGCATTTTCTGCATTCTTCAAATGGCCTTTCGCCTTGCGCTTGCCAGGCACCTCCAGTTTCAGGGCCTTGGTCCTGCCGTGGTGTTTGACCTGCCCATGCAAGCCCAGATGCGGCTCAGGGCTGCCGATCTCTTCTACCTCAAAGAAGCTCACCTTGGTCTCATTGGCCAGGAACAACTGGATGCAAGGATCACCGACAATGCGGTACCCCTGGGGCACGCTGCCGCAGATATCCACCTCCCATTCGCTGTCGCTGGTGAAGATGAAGGGGTACAGGAAATCCATGCCATCCCATTCCACCGTGTCCGGATAGGTGATCTCCAGCACCGAGCCGGTGATGCGCTGCTGGCGCTGGGTGATGGCCGTGGCAGTCAGACCTGTCTCATCTGCCACCAGGATGTTGGTGAACTTCTTCTCCAGGGCGCCGTCGCCATTGGCCACCCCTATCTTCGTCGTGCCCCCGGTGATGGTCGCCCCTGCGGCGGTGGCCCCCCCGATGTCGAGATAGATCACCCAGCCGCTGGAATCAGCCACTGAACTGGTCACCACCGCGCTGCCGTTTACCGTAGTCATCACCGGGTCGCCGGCGGTGTTGATCTGCGTCAGGTTGGCCCAGCCGCAGTTGGCATCCAGCGCATTGCACTGGCTTTGAACCGCTGATTTGGGCAGCATCACCACCCGGGCGCCGTCCACCGGAACCTTGTTAGCCGTGGTCGCCCCCTTCCTGACGAAGTTGGCCTCCACCTTCACGGTGGTGGTGCTGGCCGGTTTCTCCACGACTACAAAGGGGGAGAGGCTGTTGACATTGCCGCAGACGGTATTGGGAGGTGGGTCGGGGTTCAGGGGAACTGACTGCCAGCCATCAATCCCACCGTCGGTTCCATAATGCCAGAGCGAAGGATCATTCAGTGGTTGAGAATAGGGGATGCAGACCTCGATCAACCCGTTGAAGGTTGCGGTAGTTCTGATATCATAGAATAAGGTCATATCTCCTATCTTGAAGGGGGTAGAGGTTACCTCATTGGTAGTGCTCACAGTGGTCTCGCCCTGGAGAGTAATATTCTCAAACTCCAAGATCACGCCGCTGCCAGGTGATACGGGCACATTGTTCCCCAAGGGTGTATTGGGTTCGATCACCGTGAGGCTCTGGTTGGTCGCCACATTTGCCAACGTCTGCACCGTCCCGGAAGGCCAGCGGATACTGAGTTCATCGACGGTAGCGGTATTCCCAAACCCGAACTCCACCGGCAGGGAGGACTGCGAGAACAACCCCGCCCCGCCGTCCACATCCCGGCGTTGTTGTTTTGTGCCTGTCTCAGCGATTACCCGCGCCCCGATCCCGTCCCGGTTGCTCCGGGTCCCCATCAACTTGACTGTCAACCAGCTATTCTGTGCTACTCCTGTGTTGCAGTACAGGCGATTGGCGCTGCCGCTCTTGGCCACGTATAGGTCCAGATCTCCGTCGTTGTCATAGTCTCCCCAGGCCACTCCTGCCCCATCCCCGCTGTCGTCTACTCCTGCGGCTGCCTGAGCCTGCTGGAAGGTCCCATTGCCGTTGTTTTGATAGAGCCGGTTCGTCCCGATGTTGCTCAGGTAGAGATCCAGGTCGCCGTCACTGTCGTAATCCCCCCACGCCACCCCTCCTCCCTGGCCAGGATCATCCACCCCGGCGCTGGCGCCCATCTCCGCACTCAGTCCGGGGTGGGTCGCAGATCGATGTCTGAGGAGTACACATGGTCGTTACCGTAGCCATACGCGTGCCGAACTGGTTCTTGTAGTTCAGAGCCTTGTCAGATCTTTCCTTCCAGAACACTGCGTCCTGATAGTTGTTGTTGATTATCTGAAAACTCTCGTGCAGGTAGATGTCGTTGGGACCCAAGCGAGTCGGCAAGCCCTGTGGGTTCATAGCGGCTGAAGATTCAAGAGGATCGTAGATACTAGGGACAGTTCCTGGAGGGTAATAATAGACCACCTTGCCCTTCGCCGTTGAGTCGAAGACCTCCTCGGGATTCCAGGCATTGATGAAGGCGCTGAGTCCCTTGCTGTGGATGTAATCCACTACCGTATTTTGCCGCTGGCGACTGCAGCCAAAATCATAGCCGGCCTCGTCGAGAAAGATCCCTACCACGCCCATAGCTGCCCAGTCGTCGACACGTGACCTAACTTCATCTATAGTAAGTTGCACACGCGGTCCGTCTGGTGAGCAGCGGCGGTTTGTCCTCTCTCCTCCTATAGTTACGTACCCATAAACCGCTGTATTATTCGGCGGTGTTTTGAGCCTCCTGATGATCTCGACCGTCTTGTCGTGATCAGGATGGCTATTTTGGCTACATCCATCGAGCATCTGCCCTACTGCCCCGGTGTACTGCGGAAACTCCAACGTCCCCGAAAATACGACGAGGTCGTAGTCCTTGAACTGGGCTGTCGCCGCATTGAGTTTGTCTTCGAGTGAGCCCGAGGTTTCGTGAGCCTTATTGACCCCGCTCGGCCAGCCGTAGTAAATGGCGAGTTTCTTGGGCAGGAGGGGACTCTGGGGGTATGCGATCCCCGTGGCGATGAAAAGGATTCCGATGGCGAAAACCGTCTTCAGCATGATCTCCCTCCTCAAGTACATACATCCACTTTCTCTCGTGTATTCTGCTGGTACTTCCTCACCCTTCGCTCCAGCCGCTTGCGCGGCACCCCCAACTGCCTGGCTGCCCGGCTCTTGTTGTGCAGGGCCTGTTCCAGGGCGAGTTGGATCAACCGCGCCTCTGTCCACTCGAGGAGGTTCTGCTGGCCCTGGTTGATCTCGATCAATTCCAACAGTGTCTCATCTATGACCTCGGCAAGCTCTTCTTGCCTGAGATCCCGAGGGCGCTCCTCATCTCCATCGACGATCAACAGGTGTCTGGTCATGCCGATGCTCCTGCCTTCTTTCTATGCCTGAAGTTCCAGGGGCCGGTACAGGGGAGCAGGCGCAGCCTCAACCGCACCCGCTCCCCCTTTCGGGGATCCGGCACGCGCTCAGGGCATGTGGATGGAGAAGCGGGCGTTGCCGCAGGTGTTGGGCGGGCAGCCGCCGTTGAAGGTGGAGGTCTGTTCATCGACCATGCCGGGAATGGCCGGGCCATGGGAGCGCAGGACCAGATGCACCTCGGCCCCCAGCGGGTCCATCAGCCCCACCGGGGGCATCCCGAAGTTCTGGTTGATGTAGGAATGGTCCGTATTTCCCACCGCGATCTGCCCGGTGAGGACGGCGTTGCCATCCTGGCCGATGACCTGGCCGGGGTTCCCCAACATATCGGGCATGACCTCCGGGTTTTTCAGATCCGCCGCGGTGCAGGGAGTGGTGGCGCACTTTTCCGGGTGGTTGAACACCACCCACCACATCGACACCGCGGTGCCGGGGGAGAGTCCTGAACTGCGGAGGGTCGCCGTCATTCCCCGGGAGGTCCTGATGACTCTGGCCGAACCCGCCGCTGGCGTGGCTGCATCAATGGCGGGAAAAACCTGGACCGGACGCGTGCTGGGTATCCGGCTTTCGGGCAGCATGTGGATGGAGAAGCGGGCGTTGCCGCAGGTATTGGGCGGGCAGCCGCCGTTGAAGGTGGAGGTCTGTTCGTCGATCATGCCGGGAATGGCCGGGCCATGGGAGCGCAGGACCAGATGCACCTCGGCCCCCAGCGGGTTCATCAGACCGACGGGCGTCATGCCAAAGTTCTGGTTGATGTAGGAATGGTCCGTGTTACCTATCGAGATCTGCCCAGTGAGGTTGGCGTTGCCATCCTGGCCGATGACCTGGCCAGGGTT